>NZ_JBFBJB010000026.1:88853-139866 GCF_040685895.1 Streptomyces sp. NPDC088124
ACGGGGACCGGGCTGGCGCCGCGGTCCCCTCGTGCCCGCGCCTTGAGAAACGCAGTGGGGAGTGCAGTGGGGGCCGCAGTCCCTGAGCCCCGTGATACCGCCGGCCACCCAAGGACCGTCCCGCCCGCCCCCACACCCTCGCGCCTTTCACCGCCAGCACAGACACCCTTCGGAGGACTCCATGCATCAACCGCATCCGCAGACTCCCGACGACGAGCAGCACAGCACGGCCATCCCAGCGCCAGGCGGAGCAAGTTGGGACCTGCACCGGGAGGTGCAGGTTCGGGCTTCGACCGAGGGCGGATCGAAGCCGGGGCAGGAGAAGGAGCAGACCGAGCGCCGCAGTCACCGCGAGCGCGCCACCCGTGCCCGTCAGCGTCCACGTCAGCCGCGCGATAAGAAGCGCCTGCACCAGCCCAACACGCGCTTCAACGACGAAGAGTTCGCCGTGATCAAGTCTGCCGCCGCCCGCTGCAACTTGTCCGTTGCCGGCTTCCTCGCCCGCGCCGCCCTCGCCGCCGCCCATGACCTTGACCGCACCAGCGCAGAAATAGCCGACGAGCGAGAAGTGATCACCGCCCTGTTCGACAGCCGTCGCAAGCTCGGCTGGATCGGCAGCAACCTCAACCAGGCGGTCAAGGCCCTCAACTCCGGTGCCGAGCCCACCCCACAACTCTGGGCAGCCATCGCCGCCGCGCGGCACGCCGCCGACGCTAACCACGACGCCTGTACCCGGCTGATCGAGCGGCGCATTTCGTGATCCCCCGTGTACACGCACCCGGCTCCCGGACGATCGGCCTGCTCACCTACCTCTACGACCCCGGCAAACGAGAGGAGCACACCGATCCTCACCTGGTCGCCTCCTTCGACGGCATGTCCCCCGATCCTGGCCGGGCCCCGAACGCCACGCTCAAGGACCTTCAAGCCGTGCTCGACCAGCCCGTCCATGCGCTGCCGAAGCACGGCCGCCCCGCCAAGCACGTCTGGCACACCTCTGTGCGCGCGACGGCGGACGACCGGATACTCAGCGGCGAGGAGTGGGGGGAGATCGCCCGGCGCATAGTGGCCGCCACCGGCATCGACCCCGGTGACGGCCGTCCCGGATGCCGCTGGGCCGCCGTGCGCCACGCCGACGACCACATCCACATCATCGCCACCCTGGTCTGCGAGGACGGCAGTCGGCCCGACGACTACCGCTCCGGCAAACGCGCCCAGGCCGAATGTCGGCTGATCGAGAAGGAGTACGGCCTGCACCGGGTCACACCCGGCGACGGTACCGCCGCCCAGCGGCCCACCAGCGCCGAGCGCCACAAGGCTCAACGCCTGGGTCGGGAACGCACCGCGCGGGAGGAACTGCGCGAGACGGTACGCCGAGCGGTGGCCGGCACAGCAGGCGAGGAGGAGTTCTTCGACCGGCTGGCCGCCGCCGGTCTGCTCATCCGCAAGCGAGCCGCGCCCTCCGGCGACCTGCTCGGCTACAAGGTCGCCCTCCCCGACGACCGTAACAAGGACGGCCAACCCGTCTTCTACCCCGGCGCACGCCTCGCGCCGGACCTGTCCCTCCCCCGCATCCGAGAACGCTGGACCACTGACGTCCCCGCCCGAGACGCTGCCACCTCCCCCAGCCCGACCGACCCGACCGGACGCAAGACATCGCCCACCCCAGCTGCCGCCCGCCGCCGCACCGCCACCGCCGCCTGGCAGGCCATCCTGGTCGTCGAGCACGGTGAGGACACGCTGGCCGCCGGACACATCGCCGCAGCCGGTGAGGTCCTCGACGCACTGGCGCAGACGTCCGCCGCCCACACCCGCCCCGCACTGCGCGACGCCGCCCGGGCCTTCGAGCGGGCCTCCCGCTCCCACGTCCGCCCCGAGCGCGGACACGACCGCGCCCTGCGCCAGGCCGCCCGCGACCTCGTCCACGGCGGCCCCGCCCTCGGCCGCGGCGAAGACGGCGCGACGACAGCAATGGCGATCGACATGCTGTTCTTCCTCATCACCACGGCCGGCCACTGGCACGCCCAGAAGGGCCACGCCCAGCAGGCTGCCGCCGCACACCGCGCTGCGGAACACCTGCGCGCCGCCTACCAGACCGCCGCCGCCCAACCCCTCGACAGCATGTACCGGCGCGGCCGACAACTGAGCCGCACCCGGCTGAACCAGCAGAGCACGGTGGTGCACGAGGCCGTACCAGAACTGGCCAGCAGGATCCTCGCCGAGCCGGGCTGGTACGCCCTCGCCGCCACCCTCACCGACGTCGGAGCAGCCGGCCACGACCCGGCAGCCCTCCTGACCGACGCCGCGGCACGACGGGAACTCGGCACGGAGGACTCCGTAAGCGACGTACTCGTATGGCGACTACGCCGGGTCGCAGAGCTGTTCACCAGAGCAAACGCCACCCTCGGCGTCCCCATCGCACCGGCACCGGCAGCCCGACCGGGCCGACGACTCTCTAGAAGGTCGAGACGCCAACCATGACCTGTACTTCCGTCTGACTCGGGTCTCTGCGTCACACCGCTGTTCGGCCTTTCGGCGTGCCCCGACCGGGATGACGTCTCGTGATGGAGCAAGGGTCGCCACCCCTTCTGGGCCGAAGCCACGCCATGTTGCGGGGCCTTTACAGCGCCGACGTGGGGCTCATCCCCTGGGTGTCCGAAGTGCATGACACGCACCCGGTGACTACCACCCGCCGGCCTGTGTCAAACGTCTGTATAGGGTCGCGGTACCCCAGCTGGAGAGGTAGCCGCATGGACCACGAAATCGTGATCGCGCAGACGACCAGTGACAACGAAGATCAGGCGAAGGCTCTCGCCCGCGGCGCGGTTGAGAGCAAGCTGGCAGCGGGCGTTCACATCGACGCGCCCATCACCGCCTTCTACTGGTGGAAGGGCAAGGTCGAAGCGGCGCAGGAGTGGCGCATCTCGTACATGACGTCAGCGGACCGCCTCCCAGCACTGGAGGCGTGGCTGCACGAGAAGCATCCGTATGACGTCCCCCAGTGGGTCACGCTCCCCGTGACCGGAGGGTCGGAGGCGTACCTGTCCTGGGTGGTCGACGAGACGCACCCGCAGTAGGAGGGCGGGCACGCCACCCAGTGCCTCGCCCTCTTCGAGCCTGCACGCCAGGACGGCTCACGACGCGAACGCCAGCAGATGGCTGGCCAGATCGTGCTCTGTGTCGGGGAGCCAGGCGACGATGGCCTGCGCCCGCTGACGCCCCATGGTGTTCGGCTTGGACTCCGCTGCCGCAGCAAATTGGTGCGCGACGTAGGCCCCGCGGTCTACGTCGCCACCGCGCAGAAGGGCAGACGCCAAGTCCCCGAGGACAACCACTCCGGAGTCGGGCAGCTCCTTACCCAGACGCTCGACCGCGGAGTCGGCTGTGGCCGTCAGCTCTTGGCGCTTGAGTTCGCCGTACACCGAGAGCGTCAATGAGTCCATACGGTACGGCGTCACGAAACGGACCCACGCCTGCTCACTCCCATGGTCGGCGAAGTCGTAAGCGAATCGGGCCTGTTCCAGGGCTCGGAGAGCGCCGGCGTCATCCCCTGATTGTGCCGCTTCCTCCGCGTACCGTCCCAAGGCCCACGCCGCGGCGGTCGCGTTACCGCGCCCGCGCACATCCTGAGCTGCCTGAGACAGCATCTCCAGCGCCTTGGCCGGAGTGGCGGCACCGTAGCTCGCGTAGCCCAGCGCCAAGGCGCGCAGCGGGGGATGCCCGGCCGTCTTCGCGCACTGCGAGGTCACCCCGTAATAGGCGGCAGCCTTGTCATGCTCTCCAAGATCCCAAGCGACCCACCCGGCAAGAGCTGCGGTTTCCCCCGCTGCAATGGTCAGCGCTCGCTCATGAGTGCCGGCACGGGGAAGAGCCGCGGTGATCGCGTCCAGGTGCGACTCAACCCGATTCTGCAGACTGCGCGCGCTTTCGCTCAGCTCGTCCACATGCAACCGGGCCGCGTGATCGATGAGCACGCCCGCCGACTCGGGGTCGATCCTGGCCCCCTTGCTGAGTGCGTAGGCGAGTCGACCCCACGGCTCAGCAGCCGCGGCTGCACCCACGACGGCACCCCCCAGCAGCGTTCGGCGCTTCACGTCGTCCAGGTTCTCCCCTTCAACCTCGTCCCTCCGCCGCCGCCTGGCTCGGGCGGCCTTCGCCTCGTGCAGCAGCAGATCCAACGGGACGCCACAGGCGGCGGCGATATGTCCCAGTGTGTGATTTGTAGGGACGTTCTCGCCGTTCTCGTACCGACTCACCTCTCGGCGAGTCACCGTCGCCCGACCGGAAGCCGCGTTGATCGCATCCGCCTGCTCGTCCTGCGATCGGTCCGCGTTACGACGCAGCTTACGGAGTAGCTCGGCGAACGGATCTGCTGCCATGAGTCTGACCTCTATCGGTGGGGGCAACCCAATCCTCTCCCCAACTCGCCGCTACTTTTCCCCCCTTGACAAGTTTTTCCCCCTCAGGTTTCCCCTGTTCCGAATCCCGAGGCCGCGGTGCGATGGGCACATGACCACGCACCGGGCAGCACCGTCGCCCCGATCTGAGAGAAACGCCGGCGGGATCACCGTCGTCGGCACCCCACCCTCGGTGTTTCCGCTGACGTCTGACGTCTTCGAGATGGTCATGGAGCCGGCAAGTGTCCACGTCGCTCAAGCGCGAGGCACCACAGCCACCATGCTGAGGCAGTGGGCGTTGCCGGACGGCACGGCGGAAGACGCCCTGCTCGTCGTCTCAGAGTTGGTGACCAACGCGATCAACCACGGCTCTGGGGATGTTCTGTTGCGGGTGCGGCACGAAAACTACCAGCTCCTGATCGAGGTCAAGGACGGCAGCTGCGCCCCGGCCAGACGGCGACGTACCGGTGCCAACGACCACGGCGGGCGAGGACTGCTCCTCGTCGCGTGTGTGTCACTTCGGTGGGGCGTGGCCGACGGCGGCCGGACTACATACGCGGTCATCCCCATCCATACGGAGGCACCCCCAAGTTGCCGCACGACGCGGCCAACCTTGGCTTCGACGCATTGAAACCCCGTGAATCCGACTCGGGTGCGCAACCATCCTGATCACGTCAAGGAGGAGAAATCGGGTCCTCTTCCGATGTGCCAGTAGTGGCTTGAGCTCTGGCGCACCGGCCTCGACCTCGGTGTGTTCACACCGGCCGTGCTGCGGCAGGACGCGAAGAACTTCATGAAGGACCCCACGGCCGTGAAGGCGTGTACTACCCCCTCGGCCACGGACGTGCTCTGCAGTCCCGAGGCCAGCACGACCGCATACATGTGGCCCTGCTCAATGCGGTTTTCGAGGATGCCGACGGACCGGACCAGTACTCCGAGTGCGAACTCGACCCGCTTTCGGCGCTCTGAAGCACGGATGCCATCCCTGACGAGAAGGACGATCATGACCGTTCCCGTTCCGGAATCGCCACCAGCTCCGCCCACGCGCAGCATCCCAACCAGCGACAGCACGTCGCGCGCTCTTCTTCTCGATCTCGACGGCGTCCTACTCGACACCCGTCCGGTGATGCGGAAGGCGTGGCGCAAAGTCCAAGAGCTGCACGGCATCGACCTTCCGTTTCACTCCTACGAGCGCCACCTGGGGCGCGAGTTCGGCGACATCATGCGGCGACTGGGCGTGCCCGACACCGAGGCAGTTCGCCGGACGTACGAAGCGGAATCCGTCGCCACCGCGCACCTCGCGCAGGAGTTCACCGGCATCGCCGAGACGCTCCACGCCTTCGTGGCCGCCGACTGGCGGCTGGGTGTGGTGACGTCCAAGCACGTCGACCGCGCGGCCCCGCTCCTCGCGCGCCTCGGATGTCCCTTCACGACCATCCGTACCCCCGCAGGATCGGGCCGGACGAAGCCGGCCCCGGATCCGCTTCTCCTCGCTCTGGTCGATCTGGCAGTCGACCCCGCCGCTGCCGTCTACGTGGGGGACATGGCGGTCGACCAGGAGTCGGCCGCACGCGCTGGGGTCGCCTTCATCCACGCTGAATGGGGTTACGGGCAGCCCACTGCTCCCGCACCCGAGACGGCCGCCTCGCCCAAGGAACTGCTGCGCCTTCTTCGTCCCGCCGAGCAGCTCGTCGAGGGGAGCATGGTGTGACTCCCCGCACGACCGGTGGTCTGGGTCTGGTTCGTTCCGCCTTCGCCGGGAAGCCGACATGGGCTCTCGTCGGAAGCGGCGCCCTGGCGCACGTGAGAACCGACCACATCCACACGTCGGAACTGGAAGCCACGGCCGTCGACCGGCAGGAACTGCGCGCCTGCGTGGAGGACGCCATGGCTGCCCTCGACAGCTACGGCGCCTCGCTGGCCTCCACTCCGGGCGGAGCCGGCTGGCTCCACGTCCAGCACGTTCCCGTCCGGCGCTTCGTCGCCGAGATCGTGCGCAAGCTCTTGGCCCTGAACGCATGGGCGCCGTTCGCCTCGGCACCGGGGCCCATGGCCCTGGCCCCGTACGAGGGACTCGTGGGACTGCGTTCGAGCAGCTCGCGTGAGTACCTGGCCTACACCGTGACCTGGTCCGGCGTCGCGTACCTGCTCGGAACTGCGGCACCGCACAACCCGACCCGCTCCGCCCAGCTGCGCAACCGCGCCCGGACAGGTACGGCGGACACGGAGCCGAGTCCACTCCCCTTGAACCTGGGACGGCAGGACGTTCTGGCACTGTCGTGGACCTCCCGCCACGCTGCCACGCTGATGCCGGTTCTCACCGAACTGGCGGGCGACGGGCAGAAGAGTCTCCTGCTCGATCTCGCCACCGATCCCGCGGAGCGGTGCGGCGCGGGATCGGTCACGGGCGTCGAGTTGCGCTCGGCTCCGAGCGACCTCTTCACCTTCTCCGGCACCGCCGAGGGTCTACACCCGCCCGACGACGAGCACTTCGTCCACGTAGGGGTCCACGGTGTTCAACTCGCGCGGCTCGTCAGGCTCTTGTCCGTGTTACTCGAGACCAGCGGGGGCTGCACCCAGCCGTCATGGCGGACCCTGGTGCGAGCGGAGAGCTGGCTCGACGACATGCTGTCGACCACCAGGCCGCACACCGTCCTCCTGAGCAACGACACCAGCCCCCTGGGCGTGCTGGCCGCTCACGCCGCCGAGCGACACGGCGCGAACTCGGTGCACGTCCAGCACGGAGCGTGGACGGCGGAGTCTGCCGCCTGGTTGGCCCTGCACAGCCGCGACATCGTCGTCATGGGCGACCGGGACCTCGCTCTGGGGCGAGCGTGGGTGCGTCACCCCAAGGCCGAGGTGCACGTACTCGGACAGCCCCGCTTCGACGTACTCACCGGTCTGGGCCGCCAGGCGCAGCGGCGGTATCTGGAGAAGCTGCTGGCTCGGGGGGAGCGCCGCGCGCCTGCCCGAATCGCGGTGTGGGCCTGCCAGCCCTTCAGCCCCGATCACCTCAAGTCCCATGCGGACCTCCTCCTGGACGGACTCGGCAAGGCGGAAGGCGACTGGGGTCTCGTCATCGCTCCACACCCGGCGCAGGGAGCCGACGCCTTCGCCACTCTGGTGAAGCGGAACGGCGGGCCGCCCGTCGCGGTGGCCGATCCCCGGGTCGGGGCACGAGGCTGCCTCGCCGGCGCTGACGCCCTGGCGAGCGCGTACTCGACATGCGGGATCGAAGCCGCGCTGCTCGGCGTCCCGGTACTCGAAATCGGCCCGCCGGGCGAACGCACGCTGGACCTGGCCGGTCACGGACTCGCGACCCGGTGCGAAGACCCCGGTGACGTCGCCGAAGTGCTCTCCGGCGTACGCAAGGCACGTACGCCGATCAGGCAGGCGTCCCTGGACGCGGTGTGCCGGTGGCGTGGCGACAGCGCGGCTCGGATCGCTCGTCTCATCACCGACCGCGCCTCATCCGTCCCAAAGGCCGCCGATTTCAACCACCAGAATGCGGGCGCCTCTGCGTCGCCCCAGGACGAAGGAGTATCCGTCCGATGACACACCTCACCGCCAACAGCATGGCCGAGCTGTTCGCCGGCGCTGTCACGCTGGCCAAGTCCGGCGAGAAGGTCAGCCCACGGGGCATGGCGACCCGCGAAGTACGTGACGTCCACCTGCTGCTCACCCAGCCGCGCGCCCGCCTGCTCTACGCCCCGCCGTCCCGAATCGTGAATCCGGCCTTCGCTGTAGCCGAGACGGTCTGGCATCTGTCCGGATCCGACGCCTCGTGGATCTTCGACTACAACGAACGGCTGCGGCAGTACGCCGACGACGGCGTCCTCCTCGGTGCGTACGGACCCAGGATGCGGAACTGGGCCGGCAAAGTGGACCAGCTGGCCCGCGTCGTGGAGATCCTCCAGGCGGACCCCGACTCCCGGCGGGCCCTGATCCAGCTCTACGACCCGGTCCAGGACTCTTCCGGGCACAAGGACGTGCCCTGCACCCTCGGTTTCCGGTTCCACCTGCGCGTCGGCCGCCTGCATATGGCGACCACGATGCGCGGCCAGGACGTGTGGATCGGCATGCCGTACGACGTGTTCTTCTACACCGTGCTGCACGAACTGGTCGCCGGGTGGCTCGATGCGGAGCTGGGCGAGTTCCACCTGCACGTCGGCTCGATGCACATCTACGACGAACACGTCGAGCAGGCCGACGCGCTGACCTCGCTCTCGGCGAGCCCGATCATGCCCGACCTGCGTACGCCCTGGACGGGCTTCGCCAGCCTGCTCGCCCAGGTCGAGGCCCGCGACGTGACCGGCCACCCCGGCTGGGACGCGATGGCCGAGACGTTGCGCAGCTACCGGCTCTGGAAGGACGACAAGCACGAGCAGGCATGGCGCGCGGCCGACACGATCGACGGACCCCTCGGTCAGGCCCTCACCGCCTGGTACGGAGAGCTGAAGCGGCGCTCGGCCAAGCGCGCCGCGACGTCCGGGGCAAGGTGACCGCCGCCATGAAGCGCACACCTTCCATCGTCCTCGGCCTGTGCTCGTACACCCACGACTCGTCGGCCGCCCTTCTCGTGGACGGTGAACTCGTCGGTTTCGTCGAGGAGGAGCGCCTCTCCGAGCAGAAGCACACCAAGCTCTACCCGGCCTGCGCCGTGGGGTGGCTTCTCGACCAGGCCAAGCTGCGCGCCACCGACGTGCATGCCGTCGCCTACAACTTCCAGCCCGCCCGCTACCTCGCCGAGTCGCCCGCCGCCCTGTGCATGGCGATCTCGCCGACGACCCGCGACCGGAGCCTGGCCCGCGCCCAGGGGTTCGCCAAGGTCGCTCTGCGGACCCGGCAGCGGCTGCGCGTGCTTGGCAGCCAGTTCCCCTCGGCCCGCGTCACACCGGTCCTGCACCACCGAGCCCACCAGCTCACGGCCTTCGCCGCCTCCGGCTGGGAGGAAGCCGCCGTACTCGTGGTCGACAGCCTCGGCGAGCGGCAGACCACCACCATCGCCCACGGCCACGGCACTCGTCGCCCCCGCGTCCAGTCCCTGGAAGCGATCAACGACCCGGCCTCCCTCGGGTACGTGTACGGCGCCGTCACCGAGCACCTGGGCTGGCGGCGGGGCGACGAGGAAGGCACCGTCATGGCTCTGGCCGCCCTCGGTGACCCCGCCCGCTTCCGCCACCTGTTCGCAAGAGCCGTTCGTACGACGGTCACCGGCTTCCGCATCGACCCCGGCTACTTCCCGACGCGCACCCTCACGTCGGGATACCCGAGGACATCCCGGCGGTTCGTCGCCGAGACCTGCCCCGAGCGGCACCCGAGCGAACCGCTCACCGACGTCCACCGAGACCTGGCGGCTGCCCTCCAGGAGCGGACCGAACAGGTGATGGTCCACCTCGCCCGCCGCGCCCGTGTACTCACCGGCTCCCGGCGCCTGTGCGTGGGAGGCGGAGTCGCCACGAACTGCGTGAGCATCGGGAAGATCATCGAGGCTGGCGTCTTCGA
The DNA here is from genome assembly GCF_040685895.1 of Streptomyces sp. NPDC088124. Classification (NCBI taxonomy): domain Bacteria; kingdom Bacillati; phylum Actinomycetota; class Actinomycetes; order Kitasatosporales; family Streptomycetaceae; genus Streptomyces; species Streptomyces sp. NPDC088124. The sequence goes on from NZ_JBFBJB010000026.1 coordinate 98,753, forward strand.
CGAGGTATTCGTCCCGCCGGCACCGGGTGACGCCGGAACCGCGATCGGGGCAGCCCTCGCTGTGCACGTCAATGGGCGCAGCCCGCGCCCGGTCGTCGGCATCGCCCGCAACTGCTACCTCGGCCCCTCCTACGAGGACCAGCCCCTCGACCTCACCCCCTGGCCCGGCCTCCACCAGAAGACCCTGGGCATCGAGTCCGCGGAGTTCCTCGCCGACCAGCTGGCCCACGGCACGATCGCCGGACTGTTCCAGGGAGGCGTCGAAGCCGGGCCGCGTGCCCTGGGCAACCGCTCGATCCTCGCCTCCCCGCTGGAACCCGGCGTCGTCGAGCGGCTGAACGCCACCGTGAAGTCCCGCGAATCCTTTCGGCCCTTCGCCCCTATGGTCCCGGCCGAGCGCGCCGCCGAGTTCTTCACGCTCGGTCAGTCGGCGCCGTACATGTCCATGGCCTCCGGGGTGACGGAGCAGACGCGCGAGCGCGTGCCGGCCATCGTGCACGCCAACGGCACCTCCCGCCTGCAGACCGTCACCAGGTCACAGAACCCGTTCATGCACGCGGTGCTGACCGCCTTCGGCCATCGGACCGGCGTACCCGTGCTGATCAACACGTCCCTCAACGTCAAGGGCAAGCCGATCTGCGGTACACCCGAAATGGCCTTGGACTGCATGGCCAACTCCGGACTCGACGCCCTGCTCCTCGAAGGGCGGTGGATCACCAAGTGAAGATCGGATACAGCTTCTGGGGCTTCCTCGGCAACGGCGTCACCGACACCCCGGACGGAGGTCGCAGCCACCGCCGCCCCTTCATCGACGCCCTCCTCGCCTGCGGTCACGAGATCGTCTTCCTGCAGGCAGACCGCGATCGCCTCGAAGCCGGCGACGACCTCGGCGACGCGTACACCTTCGCCGACGGTCTCCCGGGCATCGACGCCCTGTTCCTGGAGTGGCGCTGGGCGATCCCCGGGCGCAACACCACGGTCTGCGGAACAGAGGGGCACACCTGCGACCTCCACCGGCAGGCACAGCTCATCAACCACTACACGGTCCGGCACCGAACGCCCACCGTGATCTGGGACAAGGACCGGACCCTGCGCGCCGAGAGCGTGTGGCGCCGTACGGCCCACACCCGCGTCTGCGAGGCCGCCCTCGCGCCGACCCCCGGCGCGCGCTCTCTCCTCTTCCCCGTGGCCGAAGACCTCGTCGCCCAGGCCGACCCCACGGCCCTCGCGGCGCAGCAGCGGGACCTCGTGCTCGGCTACGTGGGCAACCAGTACGACCGCGACGATTCCTTCGACCGCTTCTTCGCCCCGGCCGCCGCCCGCGTCGAGCACCTGGTCGCCGGGAAGTGGACGAAGACCGACCGCTGGCCGCACGTCCGCTTCGTGGGCCGGATCCCGTTCGAGGCTGCCGTCGGCGTCTACGGCCGGTCCCTGGCCACGGTGCTCATGCTGCCTGAGCGGTACGCCGCCGTCGGGCAGATGACCCAGCGCATCTTCGAGGCCGTACTCGCCGGGTGTCTGCCGCTGGCCCCGGCGGACATCCGCTTCGCTGACCGGTTCGTCCCGCAGGAACTGGTCGTGCACTCCGGCAGCGACGTGCTCGAACGCCTCTCCTACCTGCGCGAGATCGCCGGCACCGAGCAGCATGCCGACCTGATCGCCGCGTGTGTGGACCGCCTGCGCCTGTTCGGCTTGAACAGACAGGTCAACACCCTGGAATCCGTCATGCACGGCCTCGTCCAGGCCCCCAGGACCGAGCGGGGAGCTGCCTGATGCAGACCGCTCGACAGGCCACGGCGCCCAGAGCATCAGGGCGTGTCCCGGAGGATGGGTCCGCCGAACACTCGAATCTCTCTACGCTGGAGCACCATGAAGAAGGTTGCCATCGTCGGCTGCGGAGGCAGCGGCAAGTCCCACGTGGCCCGCGAGCTGGGCACGATCCTCGACGCCCCGGTGACGCACCTGGACGCCGCGTTCTACGACGACGAGTGGAACGCGTTGCCCATGGACAAGTTCACGGACGTGCAGCGCGAGTTGGTCGCGCAGCCGCGGTGGGTGATCGACGGCAACTACAACTCGACGCTGCAGGTACGGCTCGAAGCCTGCGACACGGTGGTCCTGATGGACGTGTCGACCGTGGCGGCGCTGTACGGGATCTTCTCCCGGCAGATCCGGCACGGTGCCGGGCACAAGGGCAACGGGGTGCACAACCGCATCCACTGGGGCGTGATCAAGTACGTCGCCACGTACCGGCGCAAGATGCGGCCGCGCGTGATGGCGAAGATCGAGGAGTTCGGCTTCGGCGCCGACGTGGTGCTGCTGGCCAACCGGCGCCAGACGCGCCGCTGGCTGCGGAAGGTGGCCGCCGAGCAGTCCTGACCGGCCCGCGCCCCCAGTCAGGGGCCGCGGCATGAACGAGCCCAACCCGTTCCTGGACCCCGCCCGGCAGCGGGAGCTGTACGGGCATGCCTCCCGGCTGGCCGGGCGGACCAGCACCCTGATGCGTGCCAAGACCTTCGGCCGCCCCGTGCCCGAGACGATCGTCACCCTCGTGCAGACTCACCACCCGAGGCCGGACCGGCTCGGCGTGGTGCTCGACATCGGCTGTGGTCGCGGCACGAGCAGCCTCGTCATCGCCGAGCAGCTCCGGCCGCAGCGCGTCGTCGGCCTGGACGCCGCTTCCTCCCTGCTCGCCCAGGCCCGCGAGCGCGCCAAGGAGCTGCCCGACAGCACGGTGGACTTCCTCGAAGGCGACTTCCACGACCTCCCGCTGCCCGCCGGGTCGAGCGATGTCGTAGTCGCCGCGTTCTGCCTCTACCACTCGCCGCGCCCCGAGGACGTCGTCGCGCAGATCGCCAGGGTCCTCGCCCCCGGGGGTCTGGCCGTGCTCGTCACCAAGGGCGTCGACAGCTACCAGGAGATGGACCAGCTGGTCGCCTCCGCCGGCCTCGATCCGCGAGCCGCCCAGCACGAGAGCCTCTATACCTCAGTCCACAGCGGCAACCTCGCCGACCTGGCCTCCTCCTCGCTCGACGTGATCGCCGTCCTGGACGAGGAGCACGTCTTCACCTTCGAGGGCCACGACCATACGGCTCAGTACCTGGCCACCAACCCCAAGTACGACCTCGCGCCTGGCCTGTACGGCAACCCCGGGGCCCTGGCCGCGACCCTGCACGAATTCCTTCCCGACCAGCCGCTGACCACCCGGTCCCGCATCACCTTCGTCGTCGCCCAGCCGATCGAAGGACGGCCGGCATGACCCTCACGCCCTTCACCAAGCACTACGCCACACCGGAGCGCGCTGCGGCGGCTGTGCGCCACTACCGGTGGATCACCGAGCACGCCAAGCCGCTGCGGCAGCCGACACTCCACACCGCCGGACCGGGCACCCTGACGTTCGAACGGATCGAGGGCCGCTCCGTACGCCCCGAGGACCTCCCGCGCATGGCGGAACTGCTGGGCCACGCCCACGGTGCCGCCTGGGCCAGCGACCTGCGGTCCGCGTCGCTGGATACCCCGCACCACTTCCAGGACGGCATGACGTTCGACGACTACCTCGGCCCCCGGAAGCTCGCCCTACGGCGACGCCACGACCAGGGCTACCTGCCGAACAAGGCAGCCCTGCACGCGATGCTCGGCCTGCTGGAAGCGACCGCCCAGGGACCGTGGGCCTTCTACAAGGACAGCAACCCGCGGAACTTCATCGTCACCAGCACGCAGGACATCGTCGCCGTCGACACCGACGACCTGTCCCTCGCCCCAATGGGCTACGACCTCGCCAAGCTCATCGCGACACTCCACCTGACCTACGGTCCGCTCTCGGACCGAGCCGTCAGAACCGCCCTGCTCGCGTACAACGCGGCAGCCCTACGCCATGACGCCCGGCTGGGCACGACGGACCAAGGCCAGCTCGACAGCTTCCTGGGCCTGCACGCCGTGCTCACTGCCCCGTACGTAGGCCGCAACGGCTACCGATACAGCTTGCCCCTCCGTTTCAGCCACCGAGGAGCCTCATGATCACCACCGAACTCATCTTCGTCCGGCACGGCCAGGCCCAGTGCAACGCCGACGGCCTCGTCGGGGGCCCGCGCGCCTGCACCGGCCTGACCAACCTCGGGTACGCCCAAGCCGAACAGGCCGCACGCCGCCTGGCCACCGAACACCTGAAGAAGCCTTTCGACGTCGTCTACACCGGCCCGCGGATCCGTCTCGTCCAGACCGGCGAGATCATCGCCCAGACGCTCCAGATCCCGGTGCGCCACGACGACCGTCTCGACGGCCCGGTCCACGGCGATGCCGACGGCCAACCCTGGGACGCGGTGAAGACGGCGGCCGACGGCGGACCGCACGCGCATCCCGACACGCCCTGGGCCGCCGGCTCCGACACCTGGAACGGGTTCCTGAAGCGCGCCAGCAGGAACCTGAACCAGCTCATCGAAGAGAACCACGGCAAGCGCGTCGTCTTCGCGGCCCACGGTGAGACGGTGATCACCGCACACACCCTGCTGCTCGGCATCCCGATCGGCTCGCCGGCCGGCTTCACCCACAACCACGCCTCCATCACCCGTTGGCAACACCACCGCAACCGCCTGGGCCAGAACCGCTGGATGCTCGACCGGCACAACGACACCGAGCACCTCAGCCTCCTCACTCCGGAGCCGACCCCGTGATCGCGACCTCGGACGACCCCCGGATCCGACTGGCGCACCACTGCCTCGGCACCGTCGAGATCGCACCGGCCCCCCTGCTTCCGCCCCGGGTCATGCGCCTGGTGGCCGACGACGGACGTCACTTCATCGCCAAGCAGCACGCGAAGCGGGACCGGTACGCCGGAGAACTCGGTGCCTACGGCGCGTGGGGCACCCATCTGACCGGCCATGCGCCGGAGCTGGTCGGCCGCGACGACGCCACCTTCACCCTGCTGCTCACCGCGCTCACAGGCGACCGGGCGGACACCGTGGCCCCGGGCTCACCCGAGGAGGAACTGGCCCACCACGAGGCCGGCCTCGTGCTCGGCAGGCTGCACCGGGCTACCTCCATGCCCCAGGGCGGTGCCGTCGGCGCTGCACTCGCCGAGCGCTTCCAGTGGTGGATCGACCGGGCCGCCCACGCTGCGCTGATCGACGCGGCCGAGGAGCACCTGCTGAAGCACCACGCGGCGATCCTGGGCACCAGCCACATGGACAGTGCGGTCTGCCATCTCGACTACCAGCCGCGTAACTGGTTGATAGGCGACACCCTCGGCATTTTCGACTTCGAGCACATGCGACGCGACGCCCGCGTCCGTGACTTCGCCCGGCTCGAATTCCGGCGCTGGCAAGCCGCACCCCACCTCCGCACCGCCTTCTTCGACGGCTACGGGCGGCCGCCGAACGACACCGAGCGACGCCTCCTGGAGTCCTTCGGCGCCATCGAGGCGGCCACGGCCCTGGTCAAGGGCCACCAGGAGTGCGACTCCACTCTCAGCGCGCACGGGAGAACCGTCCTGTCCCGGCTCACTTGACCCTCTTCTTCGACGACACCTCTCTGGAGATCCCCGTGCCGCAGCACGAGCAGCCCCCGACCAACGCTGCCCCTCGACGGGCCGTGGTGACCGGCTCCGCCGGATTCATCGGGTCCCACCTCGCACACGCCCTCGTCCAGGCCGGCACCACCGTGATCGGCGTGGACCGCCGAGACCCGTCCACCGACCCGACGGCCGCCGCCAACCTCGCTGCGTTGCGGGGGCGCCCGGGATACCACCACGTCACGGCCGACCTCCTCCACTGCGCGATCGGCCCTCTCCTGATCGACGCGGACGCGATCTTCCACCTCGCCGGCATCCCCGGCGTACGGCCCTCCTGGGGACCGCAGTTCGGCGACTACCTCGCGTCCAACGTGCTGGCCACTCACCGCGTCCTCGACGCCTCCACCCGGATCGGCGTCCCCCGACTGGTCGTCGCCTCCTCCTCCAGCGTCTACGGTCCGGCCGAGGGCGGAGCGAGCCTCGAGACCGACCGCCCGAAGCCCGCCTCCCCGTACGCCGTGACCAAACTGGCCGAGGAACAGCTCTGCCTCGCCTACGCCGAGCGCCCCAGCGGCCCCAGCGTCGTCGCCCTGCGGTACTTCACCGTCTACGGCCCCCGGCAGCGCGCCGACATGTTCACCCATCGCGCCCTGCACGCCGCCCTGACCGGACAACCCCTGCGTCTGTACGGAGACGGCCACCAGCGTCGCGACTTCACCTACATCGACGACGTGGTCGCAGCCACGATCGCCGCCGCCGTCGTGCCGACCGCCCACGGCGCCATCAACGTCGGCGGCGGATCGAACGCATCGCTGCTGGACGTGATCAACATCGCCACCAGCCTCACCGGCCGCGACATCCAGCTCCACCAGGACCAGGCGCGCAACGGTGACGTCCTCGTCACCCGCGCCGACCCCGGCCGCGCCCGAGAAGTCCTCGGATGGCAGCCGCGAATTGACCTCCACAGCGGGCTGCGCGCACACATGCAGGCGCTGGCTGCCCAGGTTCCGGATTACAGCCGGGCCGCGTAACCCTACGCCTCGAAGCCCGAGAGGAGTGGTAGTGGAAACTCCCGAGCAAGCGCGGCTGGACGCCTTCTTCCGGCAGATCACCGCGCAGTTCCCCACCGGCGAAACGATCACGACGCTGGTCATCACGCACCTGCTCCCGGAAAGACCGGCATTCCTGCGCGCCATGACCGCGGTGTCCACGGTGGGCGCCGTACTGCCCAAGCCCCGGTCGATCCACCAGCCGACCCTCGACGCCGTCCGGCGCACCCTGCCGGTCCACGATCTGACCCGGGAGCGGTTCACCGACGAGGCGCAAGCCCTGGATTACCTGGAGGACACGGCCGGCGGCCAGGACGTCGTCCTGGTGGACATCGGCGGGTACTTCGCGGCCAGCCTCGACACTCTCGTGAGCAAGTTCTCCGGCCGCGTCCTTGGTGTCGTCGAGGACACCGAGAACGGTCACCAGCGGTACGCGGCCCTCGGCTCCTTGCCGTGTCCGGTCGTGTCCGTGGCCCGCTCTCCGCTCAAGGACTGCGAGGACCACCTCGTCGGCCGGTCGATCGTGTTCTCCACCGACGCCCTCGTCCGCGCCCGAGGGGACATCCTGACCAGCCGCAACGCCTGCGTCATCGGCTTCGGCAAAATCGGCCGCGCCATCGCACAAACCCTGCGCGCCCAGGACCTGCGCGTCACCGTGTACGACAACGATCCGGTGAAGCGGGTACAGGCGCACTCCCTCGGCTTCCGCACCAGCGCGTCCACCACCGCGGCCGTCCACGACGCGGAACTCGTCCTGTGCGCCACCGGCAATCTCGCCCTTCGGCACGAGGATTTCGCCGCCCTGCGGAACGGCGCGTACCTCGGATCGGTGACCTCTTCCGAGGACGAACTGGAACTCGGCAGCCTCCACGACCTCTACGAACGCCAGCCCGTCGGACCCCAGTTGACGCGATACGAGGTCATCGGCCACTACTTCTACGTTCTCGCAGACGGGGGTGCAGTCAACTTCGTGCACGGCGCCGCCGTCGGCGCCTACATCCATCTCGTCCAGGCCGAGATACTCGCCGCCACCGCCGCACTCAGCCACGTCCGCTTCCAGCCCGGACTGTACGAGATGCCGGCGGCCGACCGCGACACCATCGCCAGAATCTGGCTCCGCCACTTCGAAAGGTGACTTCGTTGCCTCCCTCCACCGACCACATCCGCGCCGTCACGGAGGCGCACCTCGCCCGTCACCCGAACGAACGTGACTCCCTGACCCTGCTGTTCGCCGCGCTCGCCGGTACGGACGCCTCCACCAGCCGTAAGACCTTCCCCGCCCACGTAACCTGCAGCGCCATCCTCATCAACGGCGAACGGCACGTGCTGCACATCGCACACAAGGCGTCCGGAAAACTACTGGCTCCCGGCGGTCACAACGAACCGACTGACCAGCACCTGCGCGACGCCGCCCTGCGCGAACTGCACGAGGAGGCCGGCATTCCGCCCAGCGCTGTCGTCCCCCTCGCCGGCTACGAGAACGTTCCCCTCGACATCGACGAGCACACGATCGACGCGAACCCGTCGAAGAACGAGCCGGCCCACCACCACGTGGACTTCCGCTGGGCTTTCCAACTCGGGGCAGAACACGCGGTGACGCTTCAAGGAGAGGAGGTCGAGGGCTACCAGTGGCGGCCGTTCGCAAACGCCGCCTCGCTCACCGTCCGCGCGAAGCTCGCCCAGCTCGTCTGAAGCCCCGCTCTTACCCGACAACCAGGAGGACGTCGTGGCCGCCACCACAGCCAAACCGACCGGCGCCAGTCCGCGCCGGCACGTCGCCGTCATACCCTGCCGCTGGGGCGCTTCGCGCTTCCCCGGCAAACCACTGGCCCTCCTCGGCGACAAGCCGTTGCTCTGGCACGTCCACCAGCGCTGCCTGGAGACCAAACGCCTCGACGGAGCCATCGTGGCGACCGACGACGAACGCATCGAAGCGGCGTGCCGCCAACTGGGCATCGACTGCATTCGCACCGGAGAGCACCTCACCGGCACCGACCGCCTAGCGGAGGTCGCCGAGCGCTTGCCTGCCGAGGGGTACATCAACGTCCAGGGAGACGAGCCGTTCATCTCGCCGACCGCCATCGACGACGTCTCCGAGGCCCTGGAGTACAGGCCGCCGGGCGCCTTCGCCGTGAACGCCTACACCGAGCTGGTCGACGTCGGCGCCGTCCTGGACCACAACGTCGTCAAGGTCGTCGTCACGGCCCGCAGCGAGGCCCTGATGTTCTCGCGCCAGCCCATCCCCTATCCCAAAGGAGACCGCCCGAGGTACCTACGCCAACTGGGTCTATACGGCTTCACCGGCCCAGCTCTCCAGCGCTTCCTACAACTCCAGCAGGGGCCCCTGGAGCGCGCCGAGGGTGTGGAGATGCTGCGGTTCATCGAGCACGGTCACGCCGTACACATGGTTCCTGTCCTGGACGACGGTGTGGCGGTAGACACGCCGGAAGATTTGGCGCGAGCCGAGCGTCTCCTCAACCGATGCGGCGGAGCGGTTCCCATGCATAGAACCTCGAGGCGGTCTGCACTCATGTGACGCAAGCAGATACTCGTCCGTACTCCTGAAACACCCCGTCTCCAGCGCTCCAGATACCGGCCTCAGCGAGACGCGGCACGACCTCAGTAACGACGCCCTTCGCCGTTACCCAGCGAAGTAGCTTAAGACGTTGTCTCACGTGGCAAGTTCATCGGCTTCTTGTGGCAGCTCAGGGCACTGGCCATGGCCAGACGTCGGCTCTTCCGGTCGTTGCCGCAGTCCTCACCTGCTACAAGAGACTCGTAAAACTCACCACGTGAGACTTCCTCTGAAATCCGTGGTCAAGGCCCGTGATCGGTCAAAGATGCTTCTGCACCCAATAAGCAAGGGCGCTGACAGCGCTGGTTCCAGCGCCATAGCAGGCTCCCAAAAGGATCTGACCGAAGCATGCCCTGCGACGTCTCCGATTGATAGCGGTCCGGATGCGGCTGAAAGCGCAGCGGAAGAGCCGCCTCGTGATCCTGATGGCGTTACGCAAGAGGGAGCGTGCGGAGCTGCGGTGCACGACTTGTCCCCTTTCCGTGAGTCACTTAAGGGCCTGACGACCGGGGTCTTTACGCCCCGGCGCCATGCTCAACGATGCTGCCCTCAGTTAGGCACGCCCAGAAGGGATCGACGAGACACACGAAAGGCCGTCCGCACTCTGAGTGCGGACGGCCTTCGTGGCTTGGTCGCAGAGATCACCCCCGCCGCTGCGGGGCCAGAACCGATGTGACATGGCACGCCCAGTCGTCAGGCCAGGGCAATCCCCGCGTATGCGGGGTCAGAAGAATCTTTTGGATACCGACGAGATCTCAACGAAAGACTACGCCGGGCATGAAGATGAGGGCGACCACCGAACTGCGGCTTTAAATCAAACGTTCATATGGTCAGCGCCGGTTGCGTGCCGAGAGGATCAGGCCGTCGAAGTCCACTGGCCGCCAGCGGTCCCGGCCCGCTGTCCGGACGGCCCAACCCTGTTCGTTGGAGGCGGGTTCGACGAGGACTGCTTGGCCGTCGCCGATGCGCGTGGCGAGGAGTTCCCAGAGGCGGTCGCGGACACGGCGGCTCGGGTTGCCGACGAATACACCGGCGTCGACTTCGACCATCCAACGAGTGAGGTGGCCCCGGAGTCCGTCGGGAGCTGCGATCAGGACGATGACGGTCACGAAGTCTGCTCCGGAGGTTCCGGCGATTTCGGGGGCTGTGGAGTGTTCGGATCCTCCGGTGATGGTGCGGACTCCGACGAAGGCGGTTCCTCGAACTCTGGTCCGATGATGGTGATGTGCTGCTCGCCCATGCCGGCCTCTGTGAGTTCCGGCGGGGCAGGTCCATCCGGTTTCGCTTGATCGGCGGGTTCGGCCATGGGGGAGGCACCCGCCCAGTCGTGCGGCGCGTCGGCGGCCCAGTTGACTCCTGCTGCGACCGATCCGAGTCGTTCGTCCCACAGTTCGCTGGTCTCCGGGGTGTCGAAATCCGTGCCCGATGGATTCAGCAAGGCTTTTACGTCGTGCACGATGCGGCCGAGGAGCTTGGTTTCGGCGATCTGGTTGCGGAGGCCGACGCGGGCATCCCGTTCGTCGGTGAGTCCTTGGGCAGCGAGGTCGAAGGCGAGGGGAAGGGTGTACTCGGCCTTGTAGAGGTCGGCGATGTCGAGAACGAATGAGATCGCCGATCCGGTGTGGACGAAGCCGAGCCCGGGGCTCGCGCCGAGCCCGACGATGACGGCATGGCAGATGCCGTAGAGGGCCGCGTTGGCGGCGGACAGCAGGCGGTTGAGATCGTCGCCCGCGGCGAAGGCGTCTCCGGCCTTGTAGACGCGGCCGTCCCAGGGAACACCGCTGCGGCGTGAGTGTTCCTGGTAGAGCTTGCGGAAGCGGGCGCCTTCGCGGCCCCGGAGCTGCTGCATGGTGGCCTTGGAGACGTCTTCGCCGGGGAAGCGCATGCCGTACATGGCACGGGCGACGTTCAGACGTTCCTTGGGGCGTGTGATGAGCCATGCCTGGCGGTGGAGGAGGCCGGCGCCGCGGCTGGGGCCGAGTCCGGCCGCGTACATGCGTACGCCCTGTTCGCCGACCCAGCAGACCGTGGTGCCGGAGTCGGCGAGTAGACGGACGGCGCCATGGGTGACGCGGGTGCCGGGGCCGAGGAGCATGACGGCGATCATGGCGGCCGGCACGCGCACGGTCTCGCGCTTGTTGATGATGACGACGGCGTTCTCGTCGCGGTCGAGGTGGCTTCGCTCGACGTAGACGCTGGATACGCGGTCCACGATGCGGTGCAGGTCGTGCGGGTCGGCTTTCCACCAGGGCTCGGCCATGGCTCAGTCCTTCCGTGCGGGGAGGGGCGCGAGGGTGAGGAGGCCGCAGCCGTACGCCTTGGAGGGGCCGATCCCCTCCAGGAGGCGGGTGGTGAACACCGTGGGATCGGTGACGCGGAGACGCCCCTCGAAGGTGGCGCTGTGGAAGGTGACGCGTGGGCCTTTGCCGTCCTTGGTGAAGGAGTGGCGCTGCCGGCCGGTGATACGGACTTCGCGGAGCGGGTTGATGTCCCGGGGTGCCGCCTGTGCGTCGAGCACGGTGTCCGGGCTCGGCTGGTCGAGGCCGAGGGCCGGGGAGTCGCTTCGGGAGGCCGGAATGTCGAAGCCCCAGCGTTCGGTGCGGTCGAGGAACCAGCCGAGTTGGGCGGCGGCGGTGCGGTGCCCTAGGCGGAAACCGCGCTCGCGCTTGCTGTCGGTACGGGCGGCCAAGCGGGCGGCCTGGGCGGGGGTGGGGGTGTGGGGTGACTGGGTGTTCTGCACGGGGCTGGCCGTCAGGCGGAAAGCGAACTCGCGTCCGCCGGCAATCTGCCGAAGAAGGGGCGCGTAGTCGCGGACTGCCGCGTGTTCCCCGTCGGCGTCGGGCCACCCGGCCTGCTCGATCACATGTGTCCAGTCGGGCTTGGAACTGGTGAGGACGAACAGATGAGGTCGACGAGCATCGTCGGCATCCAGCCGCCACAGGACTCGCTCGCTGCCTGCCGCACCCGGGACACCGCCCATGACGGCGCCGTGCATGGCACGGGGGTTGGCGAGCAGCAGACGGCTCTGTGCCCGGAGCGGGTTGACGCGGATACGGGAGAGATAGGTCATGTCGATCACCAGCCCAGCAGGGCGAAGGGGTCGTGTCCGGCTTCGTCGTCCGAACCGTCGGGGGCGTCGTGGGTTCCGGGAAAGCCGGTGGGGATGCTCAGCCAGTCGTGCCGTACGCGTCGGCTCGTGAAGCCACGGGCGTGCGGGTGGAAGGAGACGGGGACATCGTGGATGATGTCGTCCCCGTTCGGATCCTCGACTGTGACGGCGCGGTCCACCCGAGCCGGGTGGAGGGGGCGTCCCAGGTTGCGTTCTCGGCCCCGCTGGGCTGCGTATTGTTCGCGGGCTCGTCGGGACGCCTGCCAGGGTTCCTCCCGCAGCACGTCATCGATGGCTCCGTCGCGCACACCGAGGGACACCGGCTGAGTGGGCGGACACGAGCGGCGCCCCAGAGCGAGGGGGAACGCGGGCGCGCGGATGGCCAGGTCGAGTGTGGTGAGCAGAGGGCGTGGGCCTGCCACCGCGGCGAGGAACACCGCGTCCTGGAGGTAGTAGCGAATGGTCACATGGGTGTTCTTGGCGGGGGACGTCGGCTTCTGAATTCCCTTCGCGTTCACACCGGCCTGGGGTAACGGACGGCCTCGGTAGTCGCTGACGGTGTGGTAGTCGCGCAGCAGGGTTCCGGGCTGATCGACACGGATGCCCAAGCGCAGGGGCAGGAGTTCGTCGAGCCCGTCCTCGCGGGCGAGTCCGGAGGCTGCGGCGAGCAGGCCGATCACTCCGGACTTGGTGGGTTCCGGGTTGGTCTCACGACGGTTGAAGGCGCTACGTGAACCCCATGACTGGAGCGGGCCGGCGAGGCGGAGCAGCAGTACCGCTTGGCCCTCGTCCGGAGGGGCGGGCGGTGATGCGGAAGCCTGCGCTTGCGTGGAGTTGGGGGGTGGCGTCATCGGACGGCCTGCTTGAGGGTGTCGGTCAAATGGGTGCGAAGGCCGCTGAGGAGCTGAGGGAAAGGGAGTGCTTCGCCGAAGGTGTGCTCCAGCAGTTCGGCGGTGTCGCCCGTGGTGGGGAAGGTGTGGCACAGGGCGGTGAAGGCGGGGGTGTCGCCCCAGGCCCTGACGGCCCTGGCGTGCTCGTGGGCCAGCCGGGTCGCGGAGGCAGCCGCGATTCCCGAGGATCCGGTGACCGGTTCCTCGAAGGCGGAGACGAGGTTGACGGGCTGGTCGGACCGTACGGTGACGGCGACGAGGCTGGGCAGGGTGCGGTGCGCGAAGGAGTTCCCGTATCCCGAAGGGATGGAGCGTGCGAAGGAGGTCATGAACTCCTCGACCGCAGTCACTGCGGCTTCCTCGTCGGCGAGGTTCTCCACAAGCTGATGCAGGCCGACGGACGCGTAGCGGTAGAGGGTCGCGGAGTTGAAGCCGATGGTGCCGATCATGCCGGCGCCGGTCTCCTCCCCCTTCTTCTGTTCGTCGTCCACCGCGGTGAAGTAGTCGAATTCCAGCTCGACCGCGTGGGTGGAGAGCGCGTGTGCGACCTGAGTGGCCGCGTCGACGTTGAGTGCCGGCATGTCGGCGACCATGCGCCCGAAGAGGGCGACGTCCATGGGGTGTCCGGAGCTGAACTGCTTCTGGACGGACAACTGCTTGATCTCAGCAGCCAGGTCTTCGTCTTCCAGGGAGATGAGTTCGGCCGCCCTGTCCTTGACCAGGGCGGCGACGGAATCGAGCTGGCGGCGGCCGTAGAAGAACAGATAGGCGGTGTCGCCCTCCTTCTTGCCTGCGCTGATCTTCAAGGGCTCCAGAAGGGCGCCCGCCAGACGGGTCGCCTCCTCGGCTTCCAGGTCGGTTACGGAGACGAGCTGTCTGACGAGCGCGCCGCCGATCCGACGGGTACGGGTGGCGAGGTTTTGCTGGGGAAGGCGCTCGGTGAAGTGGGTACGGGTGGCGCGCTTCCATGCCTGGGAGGAGACGCGTGAGCGGCGCACTCCGCCGAAGTACGCCTCCTTGGGATTGCCCTGGTCGTCCCGGTTGAGGTTGGCCGGGGGCACGGTCTGCAGGATGTGAACGTCGATGTAGGTGCGGGACGCGGGCAGCGCCATGGGTCCTCCAGCGGTTCTGTCGGTGTCAGCGTCTGTGTCGGTTTCAGCGGGTCCGGCTGCCGGTACGGGAACAAGCGGGTACGAGAAACAGGGGCCCTGGCGGACCGCTGCAGGTGAGGCGATACAAACTCCGAGGCCGGGAGCCGAAGCTGGGTATCAGCACGGTCCGCCCGCCTGCAGCCGCGGCGTGGTCAGCGCGCTTCCGTCGGGGCTTCCTTGTCGCTGCGGGCGCTCCACTCGTGATAGGCGAGGCCCCAGTCCCTGCGGACACTTTGCCGGGACTCGGCGTAGTGCCAGCGCTTGATGTCGTGGAGCAGACGGTTGTAGTCAAGCGGCGCTTCCACCGAGCGCAGTTGAGTGACCAGCCCGCGCAAGCGGTAGACCAGAGCGGTGACGGACGAGGTGTGAACCGCCGCGGCGACGCGGCGGTCGACAGCCTCCTCACCGAAGCGTCCGCTGCGGTGAAGCGTTCGTAGTGCGGTCCCCACGTGAATACCGGGCTTGTGCATGGGACGGCTCTGACTCTGCTGGTGCAGGCCGTAGAGCGACAGGGCCGCGTGTTCGGCTTCGAGCTCCGGCGTTACCCGCCCGTCGACGGGGCTGGTGTAGAAACGCCACAGTGCCGGTACGGTGCCCGCCGGTCTCCCCAGTCCGGAGCGCAGTGCCGCCAGGTCCTCGCCGGGTGGGCGCATGGGTGTCCTGCCCGCCGGCTGCTTGCGCCAGGCACCATTGCCGTCCACGTGTCGCGCCCAGTAGCGGCGGATGTCGGGGGCGGTGACATGTGTGGTGTCGGTCTGCGGGGTAGTGGACACAGCGGTCCCCTTCGGTCAGAGGCCATCGGATGCGAAGTGGTGCCAGGAACGTGCGACGTGGTGGTTCACCGGCCCTTGAGCCGTGCCGAGCGGCGTGTGAGGACCGCGTCGAGACGGTCTCGGAAGTTCCGCTCAGCGGTACTGAGCCGGTACACGTACTCCTTGCCGTCCCGGGTTACCGAGCGGCCGGTGAACAGGGCGGGCGCAGCGGTGGAGAAGACCTGTTCGGCCACCTTCCATGTCGCGCGTCCGGCTTTCTCCTCCCATGCCTCAAGCCCGCGCTCGGACAGGTCGAAGTCCTCTCCCACCCCACGCAGCCCGGCCAGCAGGCGCCGCACGACCGGGTCGAGCGCGTGCAGCAGGGTGTCGCCGGGGCGTTGCCCCTTGTCCCAGGGAATCGGTTCGCTGCCGGCGGCCCGCCGAAGATCCCCGGAGAGGTTGTTGACGGCCGCGGCCAGTTTCTCGGCCTGGTCCACAGCGGCCAGAAGCGAGCCGTAGATGATGCCGTCCGGGTCCAGCGCGGCCATCGGCAGGGGAATCCGGTCGAAGAAGACGTCTTCGATGACGGCGGACTGGTTGCCATAGGCGATGCCGGTCAGCTCCACCTGGAGCGGGTACGTCTGCGGCATCCGGCCGACCGTTTCACTGAGGGAGCTGAGCAGGACACTGGAGCGGAAACCGGCGCGGGTGGCGGTCGCCTCGTAGTCCATGGTGGCGCTCTCGATGGCCAGCAGGGCTTCGAGACCGCGCCAGGCCGCTCGTCCCGGTTGATGCCTGCGGGGCCGCTCGCTCGTCGGTGCTGCGGTCTTGCCAGACGTGCCGGTCTTCTTGGTTCGTGATGAGGGCCGGTCTCTACTCCACGTGGTGTGGGGCTCGTCCGCGGGCGTTGCGGTGAGCCGGTCGCCGGCTGCCACGATGACTCGGGTGACCCGTGTCCCGGCAGGGGTCTCCTCGGGGATCAGCCGGATACGCCGTGACTGCCAGGTCCACAGATCCAGCAGTCCGCGAGCCGACCGTGTCTGCCATGCGGGGGTGGCACACGACAGGGTGTCCTCGACCCTGCCTTCCTTTGCGCGCCGGAGCCACTGCGGCAGGTCGTCCGACAGAGGCGCCTGCCCAAAGGGAATGTTCAGCAGAAGGGTCTCGTACACCGTGCTGCCCATCGGCATGACGACGCCCAACTGCCCCAGTGGCCCGGTCGGGTTGCCCGTCGTCTTTCCGGATTTCGCCTTCGGGTCTCCGACGACGCCGGTCTTGATGGCGGCCGTGTCCCAGCATTGGGTGTGCACAAGCCAGCGGGCCGCCTGCGCGGGGGGCAGCTCCAGCGGATCACCCTCCGTGCGGGAGGAGAACAGCGGCACATTGTTCCCGGTAGCGGCCGTCGCGACGAGTAGGGCCGCTCCCTTGGTCTCCCCCTTGGCCGTGTGCAGTTCGGCGACCTGTCCGAAAGGCTCGGCAGCGTGGAACAGATCAAAGAGATGACGGTGATCGTCCAGATAGCCGGTGAGCTTCTTTTTCTGCTCCGGCGTGAAAGCGCCGGCCTGGAACATTTCCATCCACTGGGTGGCATCCGCCGGTCGGCCGAGAGCGTGCATCACGACGGGCAACAGCAACTGGCGGAAAATCGCGGGCTTCTGAGTCGGCAGATCGACCACGAGATCCTGAAAACGATCCGCCTTCAGGAGTAAGTGACGCAGCCCGACCTCCTCAAGCACGTAAAGATCCGGGGAATTTGGCTCCGCGGAACCGTCCAGGCCCCTTGCGGGCAGCCATGGCTCATCCAGTAAATTGAACAACTCGGTGCCCCCAAGCCCTTTTTCCACCCCATGACACATAAGCAACCCTACACACCAAAAAGCAACGCGAGAGGAAAAACAGATAAGCCCGAATCAATGGCCAAAGGTTCGCCGCAATGTCGACCGAACAGAGATCCAGGAGATCTCTCCCGCTCTCCCCCGCAAGCTCCGCGGAACGCCGAGAGCCGGTTCTCCCTACCGTTATCTCCCGGACCCGGCAGGAGCCCCCTCCTCCACCAGCCCCAAGTCCTGCTCGTAACGCACTACCCGATCGGCGAGAACCGTTCCGTGTCCGGAGTCGAGGACGAGCGCCGGGCTGTATCCGAGCCGCGGGTGACCGAGCCATCCCGGCAGTGGTGCAAGCTCTTGAGCCGCAGCAGCCGTATAGCGCGGAGGAAGCCGCACCGTCCCGCCGAGGACCTCCTCCAGCAGTTCATCCGGAACGTCTCCGTTCACCGTCAGGGCACGTCCCGCCAGGGTCCGGTACGTCTCACCGTCGTGTGTCACGACGATGACCTCCGTACTGGCCTCGCCGTCACGGACCACCGCGTCCAGGTCCGTGTCACGGCCCGCACCCGGAACCGAGGAATAGTGCAGTCCGGACAGAGTCGTGCCTTCTCTGTCACCACGCCGGGTCAGGAGGCAGCCGGACGCGTTGTCAGCCCGGCGCCGCTGTTCGTCCTCCCACCGCAGCCGAGCCGACTCCGCATCCTCGCGCCACACCTGCGGCAGCCCGTTCTCGCCCTCCCCGTAACCGGCGGCGACCAGTTCCGGAACCTGCCTCGGAATACGCCACCCGTCCCCAGCTGTGAACAGCAGCGCGGCCGACCTGAGAAGCAGGTGGCGCCCGTAGATGAACTCGGACCCGCCGAGAAACCGCGGTGCGGGACGCTCCAGTACCGTCGTACCGCCTTCGAAGTCCGTGACCTCGCGCGTACCGTCCGCACGGGCGAAACCGGTGATCACCACACGAGCTCTGACCAGCCGACCGCAACGCCGAGTTGCCTCATGACGGTGCAGACGGCCAACCCGCTGAAGCACCAGGTCGATCGGGGCAAGGTCTGTGACCAGGAGATCCGCGTCAACGTCGAACGACTGCTCCGCGATTTGAGTAGCGACCACGATCAACCGCGCCGGTCGGCCGGGCAGGCCCTCCTTCGCCGCGCCGAGCAGGCTCAGGCACTTTTCCGTACGGTCAGCTCGCGGTCCGACGGCGATGCGCCCGTGCAGCAGGAGCACCTCGTCACTGAAGGACTTGCGGAGTTCGGTGTAAAGAGACTGCGCTCGGTCCACGGTGTTCCGGATCACCAGCGCGCAGCCGCCGTCGGCAAGCTCGCGGCCGAGGTACGCGGCGACCGAAGCGTTCACCTCTGCCTTGATCGCTTCCCTCTGTTCGTACGACGTCTGCGGGCCGGGAATCGTCTCCGGCATGAAATCGACAGCGACGGCGAGATCGTTGCGCCAGCCGGCACAGTCTTCGACAGCGAAATGCGGACCGGAGCCGTCGGGCGCCATCCACGTGGCGCTGACCGACGGATACCCCACCGGGTCAGGGAGGCCCTCGGCCGTGAACTCCTCGCGGGACACCGCACCGGCGAGGTACGCGTCGATCAGCTCACGGCGCTGTCTCGGCGGAAGCGTCGCGGACAGCAGGACCACCGGGACACCCGCCTGCCCCAGCCACCGCAGGCCCTCCTTGAGGAACTGGGACATGTACACATCTGCAGCGTGGATCTCGTCGAGCACCACGACTTTGCCGGCCAGGCCGGCCATACGGAGCATCACATGTCTGGTCCGGGTAGCGGCGAACAGCAACTGGTCGATGGTTCCCACCACGAACGGACACAGCAGCCCACGCTTCGCGCCCAGGAACCACTCCGAGGGCCCACGCGGCGACGGCTGAGCCGACGCACCACCTCGCGCGGTTTCGCGGTCCCCGTAGTACGGATCGCGGTCCCCGTACAGGTCGTCGCCGTAGAGGTCATCGCCCTCGCACTCGCCGTACTCGTCGATCCCGCCGAACCTGACCTCGGAAGCCGAGGCGCAAGCCGACGTGAGCAGTCGCCGCCATTCCTTGTTGAACATCCGTTTGCCATGAAGCAGGGCAACCTGAGAAGCCAAGTCCTCGTCAACCGTGGCAACCCACGCCCGAACCTGGCTGAACATCGGGTCGCTGGTGGATTGTGTCGGCATTCCCACGAACACACCATCTGCCCCGAACTTCGCCGCCAGAATTTCGGCCGCCAACAGCGCTGCCTTCGTCTTCCCCTCGCCCATCGGCGCCTCGACCACCAGCAGCCCCGGGGCCTCCATCCGCCGTGCCGCCTCCATGACCATCCTCTGCGACGGACGAGGACTCTGCCCGAACCGATCAGCGAACGCCTCCGGCCCCGGCTCGGCCAGACGACCCCACCCACCGCGCAGGCCAAGCGCCTCCCACGCCAGTCCGGCGCGCACCCGGGCGTTGTCAAGGGTCACCTCCGCCAGGACATCGACACCTTTGAAATGCGTCTCGTCGCTGGCGATCCAGTCCGCCATCACAATGAGCCCACTCAGATGCAACTGTGTCGCCCGCGATGGAACCCGGCAGGGCTCCACCTCAGCCAGCTCACCAAAGCCAAGGTCCTCGGTGAAACGCTCTACCAATTCCTGCTGGACTTCGGGCCAACGACCGCCACCGGCCAACTGCCCCCGCGCCTTAAGCGCCGGCTGGGTGGTCGCGCGGTTGGGAAAGGCGCCATGGTGCCCTGCTACCAACGGCCAGACCCAGGAGACCTGTTCTTCGCACCAGCCGCTCCTCGGCAGCAGTTTCTGCAAGAGATACCCACCAGCCCGGTCATGCCGCCACCTACAGTGAGCGATGGCCGGCTCGGACCAGCCCAGCCCGGCGGCACGCACCGCCTCAGCACCTTTCACCCACATCCGCTGGAACGCCGGGGTAGCCTTCCCGCAGTCATGCACCCCGCACAGCCAGGAGAACAGACGCCGTCCCCGGCCGGCGCCGCCTGCGATCTCATCCAGTTTTCGCCTGGTGGACGGCGCAAGGAAGTTGTCCCACATACGTTCAGCCACCGCAGCTGTGTCCAGGAGGTGCGACAACAGCAGGTTCATCGTCCCGCCGGCTTTTTCCTCGGACTTCCCCCATAGCACGCCGAGGAGGTCATCGGCACCACTACCGGATTGAACACCGCTGCGGAACACTCCGTCCCCTCCACACAGTTCAGTAAGGTGATTGCGCAGCTTAAGTGGCGGCACTGGCAACGAGTGGGGATTGACCGCAATTGTTCATTTCTGACGCCTGTCGACTGATTCTCCTTGGGGGCCTCAAGCGGATCCCACTGAATGAAATCGAGGCTTCCCGCAGGTAAAAGACCAGCTCAGCAAGTGTCGGCCCCGCGCCTGCGGGGGTGTTCCCCCGGGCTGGATGGGGTTGCCGTACTCGTCGAGGTCGGCCCCGCGCCTGCGGGGGTGTTCCGAGCCGGTAGTCCTCCAGGTAGCCCTCGGCGATGTCGGCCCCGCGCCTGCGGGGGTGTTCCGCCTCATGGTCTGGGCGATTCGGGCTGGCGGGCGTCGGCCCCGCGCCTGCGGGGGTGTTCCGTACACCTTGCTGATCGCGCTCGTGATGCCGTGGTCGGCCCCGCGCCTGCGGGGGTGTTCCGACCCCCACGCCTCAGCAACTCGCCCCGAGTGAGTCGGCCCCGCGCCTGCGGGGGGTGTTCCCACGATCTGCCCGCTCGCATTCAGGTCCTGGTTGTCGGCCCCGCGCCTGCGGCGGGGGTTCCGACTCTGCCCGATGGGCGGGTCAAGGTCACCGCGCCCCGCGCCTGCGGGGGGCCGGTGCTCGGGATCGCGAGCCCGTCCAACGGCACGTCGGCCCCGCGCCTGCGGGAGTGTTCCGGGGCGGCTGGTGGGCCTTGCCCGATTCATCGTGCCGGCCCCGCGCCTGCAGGGTGTTCCGATCGAGCGGATCACGTCGCTTGCTGCCCGAATGTCGGCCCGCGCATCAGCCGCTCGATACTCGTTGCGCTCCTCGGTCACCCCGGAGGGTGACCGCCACTTCGCCAGGTCGTTGCCTTGGCCGCGCAACTCAACGTTGCGATCCTCGGGTGGCGGTCGTCCTCCAGGGCGACCGAGGATCACTCCTGGCAGCACGAAGCGAATGCGCCTCCTGGGACTTCTCTGGGACTTTCAGCCACATCAGCGGGCACGAGGGTGAAAGACCTGAAAGGGAGTACACGCAGGTCAGCGCCATTCAAGCACCCGTCATGACAGGCCACGAAGCTGCCCGGTCTCTTCAGGGACATCTGACCGGCGGGGTGTCGTGCCCCTTGGCGGCAAGGGACACGACACCTCTAAATGCCCGACGACCTGCGGTTATACCCTTTCTCGACCTTCCATTGATCACCGCTACTTTGTGCAACGCGTGCGCAAGATGATCTTGAATGGGTAACGATGCGTCAGACATGCTTGATTGCCCGTCATCCTTTACGGAGAGTGCTCACCAGAGGGGCCTCGCCATGCCCGCAACGACGCCGCCACTGACGTCCCTTAAATTCGGAGTTCAGCCCTCGCCGCGCACGCGCATCACACGGCTACGGCCAGTTCCGGCCCGGACCTCCACACGTACTGGCACTCCTTCGGTCATCCGGCTGCCCCCACGTCCGGGGCGGTGGTTTGCCGACCGCGGCGCTCGCCGCATACGCAGCAGCCCTGTTCAGTAGCGCGTCAGGTGAGCAGTGAGATGTCAATCCCCTGTTTTCGTAGAGACGTTGGTTATGCGGCCCGGCCTTCCTGATCGGTCCGGGCTCGCGCCTGCTGAATGATCCGTTCGAACTGGACAGGCGGTTTCCCGCCGGCCGCGCTGTGACGCCGCTTCGTGTTGTAGAAGTCCGCGATCCACGTCGCGATCTTCAACCTCGCCTCGGCCCGCGTGGCGAAGGTATGCCGGTGGACGTACTCGACCTTGAGGACCGAGTGGAACGACTCCGCGGCGGCGTTGTCCAGGGCCGACCCGACTCGCCCCATCGACTGCACCACGCCCCAGCGGCCGCAGAGCTGCTGGAACGCCCGGGATGTGTATTCACTGCCGCGGTCCGTGTGGAAGATGACGCCGTCGACCTGGCCGCCTCTGGTCGCGATCGCCATCTGCAGGGCGGCGCTGACCAGCGCGGTATCGTGCCGCTCGCCCATCGCGTAGCCCAGGGCCCGGCGGGAGAAGGCGTCGTGGACGGATGCGAGGCAGAGCGTGCCCTCGCTGGTATCGATCGCCGTCATGTCGCCCCACCACAGCACGTCGGGCGCGATGGCGTCGAACTTGCGCCGCACCAGGTCAGGGGTGGTTTTCCGCTTGCCGGGGCGGGTCAGCGAGCGGCGCCGGCGAGGCGGGGTGCGGCCCTGCAGGCCGAGCTCGGACATGGTCTCAGCGACGGTGTTCTGCGACACCTGCCAGCCCTCCTCCCACAGATCCAGCGTGATCCTCGGCGAGCCGTACGTTCTGCCCGAGCGGTCGAAGAAGTAACGGATCCGCTCGGCCAGGGCAGCCCTTCTGGCCTCGCGCTTCGTCGGCTCGGCCGGGCGGCGGCGCCACTTGTAAAACCACGCCTCCGACACCCCCAGCGCCCGGCAGGCGATGCGATGCGGAATGTTCTCCTCGGTCTTGCAGTCGCTGATCGCCCCGACCACGGCGGCCGGGTCCGCCGCAGCTACTTCACCCACAAGACCATGCAGCGTTTGAGCACATCACGCTCCATGGCCAGCTCCTTGTTGTCCTTCTTCAGCTGCGCGTTCTCCCGCCGCAGCCGCGCGAGCTCCTCGCTCTCACCGGCCGTCTCGGCCCCGCCCGCCCTGCGAGCCCGGGACACCCAACTAGCCAGCGTGGTCTCGTTGATCCCAAGGTCCTTCGCGACCTGCGCGATCGGCTTACCGGTCTCGGTGACGATCCGTACAGCCCCTGCCCGGAACTCCGCGTCGAACTTCCGTCGTTTGCCCGCCATGACTCCCAACTTCCCCTGCAGTCACGGTCTCTACGCTACGAGGGGAAGATCATGTCCTCCGTACCCGCCGATCACACACTGTCGACCACCGAACACTTCCTGCCGTTCCTCACGATCAGCCGGGTACCCTCCTTCGAGGA
The DNA here is from genome assembly GCF_040685895.1 of Streptomyces sp. NPDC088124. Taxonomy (NCBI): domain Bacteria; kingdom Bacillati; phylum Actinomycetota; class Actinomycetes; order Kitasatosporales; family Streptomycetaceae; genus Streptomyces; species Streptomyces sp. NPDC088124. Next base: position 121,735 of record NZ_JBFBJB010000026.1, read on the forward strand.
AGCACTCGGCGCGGCCAACGCCACCCCGATGGGACTGACCGCCGGCATCTACACCGGCGACATCGACGAGGCCCGCGCGTTCCTGGACGGCATCGAGGCCGGGTGCGTCGACGTGAACGTCCCGGGGCATGCGACCAGGGCGAAGAGAACCGTCACCACGATGATCAGGGGCGGCAGGACCAGCGTCGCAGGTGCGGGCGCGGAGCGGCGGCACGCAGACGGTGGCTCCGGTCAGCCGATGCTGTCGGCCTTCTGCGGCGCCGCGTGCGGTGATGGGGTCGTGGGGCGGGGCAGGGGGATCTTCTGTGCGAGCTTGTCGCCTTCGACGTCGAGGTCGGGCAGCAGACGGTTCAGCCAGGCGGGGATCCACCAGGCCTTCTCCTGTGCGAGTGCCATGGTGGCCGGGATGAGGGTCATACGGATGACGAAGGCGTCGATGAGGATGCCGACGGCCAGGGCGAAGCCGGCCTGTTTGATCATGGGTTCGGCGTTGAAGACGAACCCGGCGAAGACGGACACCATGATGGTGGCGGCCGCCAGGACGACGGAGCTCGCGCGGGCGAAACCGGTGACGGTGGCGTCGAGGGCGGTGGCACCGTGCACGTGCGCCTCGCGCATGGAGGTCACCAGGAACATCTGGTAGTCCATGGCGAGTCCGTAGAGGACCCCGGTGATGATGATGGGCAGCAGGCTCACGACCGGTGCGGTGGCGTCGAGTCCTATCAGGTTCTGGAGCCAGCCCCATTGGAAGACGGCGGTGGTGAGGCCGAAGGTGGCGGCGATGGTCAGGAGGAAGCCGAGGGTGGCGGTCACGGGGACCATGAGGGAGCGGAAGACCAGGAGCAGGACGATCAGGGACAGGCCGAGGACGGTGGCCACGTAGAGGGGCAGGGCGTCGGCGAGTCGGTCGGAGACGTCGATCGCGAGGGCGGTGAAGCCGGATATGCCCATGGTGACGCCGTGCGCCGTGCTCATCCCGGCGCTCTTGTCCCGTATCGCGGTGACGAGTTCTTGGGTGGCGTCGTCGTTCGGGCCGCTGCTGGGGATCAGGCTCAGGATGGCTGTGGTGCCGGTCCGGTTCATCCCGGCCAGGGAGACCGAGGCCGATCCTTTGACGCTTTTCAGGTCGGAAGTGACCGCGGCGAGAGTGGCGGGGCTGAGGAGTTCGCCCTTGGCGGTGGAGTTGACGGCGATCAGCAGCGGGCCGTTGTAACCGGGACCGTAGGCGTCGCTGGTCAGTTCGTAGCCGCGGCGCTGCCCGGTGTCGGGGTTGTAGCTGGCGCCGGAGGGCAGCCCCAGCTTCATGTCGGCGGCGGGCACCGCGAGGATCACGGGGAGCAGGATCGCCGCTGCGAGAGCGGCGTACTTGCGGCGGACCAGGCGGGTCCCCCAGCGAACGGCTCGTTCCCGGTCGGCGGCGGCTTCGGGCCGCTGTGCCTTGTGCCGGGTCCGGGTGGGGCAGACGCGTTCCTTGACCAGACCGAGCAGGGCGGGCAGCAGGGTCAGGGCGAGCAGGACGGCGACGGCGATCGTGGCGGCCGCGACGAGGGCCATGGTGGAGAGCAGTGTGATGCCGATGACCAGGAGCCCGGCCAGGGCGATGATGACGGTGCTGCCGGCGAAGAAGACGGCGCTGCCGGCGGTCCCGACGGCCCGGCTGGTCGCTTCGTGGGCGTCCAGGCCGTCGTCGAGTATCAGCCGGCGTTCCCGGTTGACGATGAACAGGGCGTAGTCGATGCCGACGGCGAGTCCGAGCATCAGCGCCAGCACCGCGGCGAGTGAGTGGATCTCGAACACGGTGGAGAGGGTGAACGCGCCGCCCACCCCCACGGTGACACCGACCAGGGCGATGGCGAGGGGCAGGCCTGCGGCCACGACCGATCCCAGGGTGATCAGCAGGACGAGGGCCGCGACGGCAACGCCGACGATCTCCCCGATGCCGACGATCTCGGGAATCTCCATCATGGCCGCCGACGGCAGAACCTCCAGGCCGGCGCGGGCAGCCTGTTGCTCGGCGGCTTCGATGGTGCTGTCGATCGTCCCCGACGGGAGTTCGAAGGTCTGCTGGTCGAACTGGAACTGCATCAACGCTGTCGAGCCGTCGGCGGAGACGACGACTCCCGGCACCGGCTGACCGCCCGCCTGCAACGGGACGGGATTCCTGCCGGAAGACCGGCCGGCCGCTTGCGCCACCGCCGCCTGGGCCCGCAGCAGCGGACTGTTCTCCCCCCGGGCGGCTTCCCGCGCCAGCACCTTCCTGGCGTCGATGACGTGATCGTGGCGGTAGACGGCGTCCACGGCGGCCAGCAGAGCGGGCCGTACCTTCCCGCCGTCGATCCGGGCACCGTCCGGGGCTTTGAAGAGCAGGATGCCCTGGCCGCCGGAGGCCTCCGGCAGAGAGGTGGCCAGCTCGTCGATGACCTGCTGGGACGGGGTCCCGTCGATGCGCACCTCGTTGCTGAGTCTGACCGGGTTGGCCACGAGCAGCGCCACAACAGCCGTCAGCACGGCCAGCCAGCCGCCGATGACGTACCAGAGTTTGCCGTAGGCGAACCTTCCGAGCCGGTACAGCAGAACGGACACAGATTTCTCCCCAGAGCTTGGCGGCCTGACGTCCCAGGCCACACCATGAAGTGAGAGGGTACTACCGAACCGATAGGTGACTATCACTGCGATAGTCTGCCAGGGACGGAGGGGGATCCCTCGTCACAGAACAGGCAGGGAAGAGTCACGGATGGCAGCCAAGAACGACCGCACCCCGCGGCGCCGCGTCGACGCCCGCTCCAGCATCGAGCGCATCACCGCCGCGGGACGGACCGTGCTGGGCAAGGGCGAGGGCTCCCTGGAGCAGATAGCGGCGGAGGCCGGCGTGGGCATCGCCACGCTGTACCGGCACTTCCCCAACCGGGAAGCCGTCGTCCGGGCCGTCCTGGAGGACATCCTCGATACCGACCTGATCCCCCTCGTCGAGCGCGCCGCCCACTCCCCGCACACGCGCCAGGCCCTCCAGGAGATCGCCACACTCCTGCTCGACCTGATCACCGAGGAGCGCGGACTGGTCACCTTCGCCAGCAACTTCGCCGATGTCGCCGTGGATGTCCTCCAGCGCTTCAGTGCCTCGCTCCACCCGCTCCTGGTACGCGCGCAACAGGCGGGCGAGATCCGGCCCGACCTCACCGCCGAGGACATCCCCCACTTCCTGGTCATGGCCGTGGCCGGCCTGGCCCTCCCCGGCACGACACCATCCCTGCGCGCCCGCTTCATCACCTTGCTCTTCGACTCACTGAATCCGGCCGACGCAACCGCCCTGCCGCCGCTGCGCACCGGAGAGGACGACCTGCGCACCGCGGTCGGCAATGTGACGCGCGCTTAGACCGTGACCTGGGGCGAGGCAGCCGCCGGCCCTCTCCTCCGCGGCAGAGTCCAGCGAGGCGCATGGCACCGTTTTGCGGCCACTTGTCCGCTTCTTTGGGCAGGATTAGGCTGATTTATATAGGACCACCACACGCGCGGTTCCGCGAAGAATCAGCCGCTGGACGAAGAGCCGAAGGGACGGCGAGCCAGGATGAGTGGAGGAAACAAGGCAGTCGCATACATCAAGCCGGGCGAGGTGGAGGTGAGGACCACCGATTACCCCACGCTCGAACTGCAGGACGGTCCGGGCGTGGCCAAGGAGAACGTGGGCCGCGTATGCCGGCACGGGGTCATCCTCAAGGTGCTCGCCAGCAATATCTGCGGGAGCGATCAGCACATGGTGCGTGGCCGTACGACGGCTCCCGAGGGCCTGGTTCTGGGGCACGAGATCACCGGGGAGGTCATCGAGCGCGGCCCCGACGTCGAGTTCATCGACGTCGGCGACGTGGTGTCGGTGCCCTTCAACATCGCGTGCGGCCGGTGCCGTAACTGCAAGGAGCGCAAGACCGGCATCTGCCTGAACGTCAACCCCGCCCGCCCCGGGGCGGCATACGGATATGTCGACATGGGTGGCTGGGTCGGCGGCCAGGCGCAGTTCGTCATGGTGCCGTACGCGGACTTCAATCTGCTCCGCTTCCCCGACCGGGACGCGGCTCGCGAGAAGCTCCTCGATCTCACGATGCTGTCCGACATCTTCCCGACGGGCTTCCATGGCGCGGTGACCGCGGGCACGGAAGTCGGCTCCACGGTGTACGTGGCGGGCGCGGGACCCGTGGGTCTGGCGGCCGCGGCCTCGGCCCAGTTGCTCGGCTCCGCCGTCGTCATCGTCGGCGACCTCAACGCCGAACGGCTCGCCCAGGCCCGCAGCTTCGGCTGTGAGACCGTCGATCTCACGCAGGGCTCGATGGAGGACCAGATCACCGAGATCCTGGGCGAGCCCGAGGTGGACGCGGCGATCGACGCGGTCGGCTTCGAAGCACGCGCCCACGGCCGCGACGCCGGAGAGGCGCCCGCCACCGTCCTGAACTCCCTGATGGGCACGGTCAGGGCGGGCGGCGCGCTCGGTATTCCGGGGCTCTACGTCACGGAGGACCCGGGCGGTGTCGACCAGGACGCCAGGACCGGCACGCTGAAGGTACGGCTGGGCCTCGGCTGGGCGAAGAGCCATCGGTTCACCACGGGACAGTGCCCGGTGATGCAGTACCACCGGGGTCTGGCCAACGCGATCCTGCACGACCGCGTCCACATCGCCAAGGCGGTCAACGCCACGGTGATCCCGCTGGAGGACGCGCCGCGCGGCTACACGGAGTTCGACCACGGGGCGAGCCGGAAGTACGTGCTCAACCCGAATCACGCGCTGGACCACGTCAAGGCGGCCTGAGCGAAGCTGGACCCGTCAAGGCCGCCTGAGCATCAAGACGGCCTGACCTGCCGGATATCACGGTCTGAACCGGATATCACGGTCTGAACCGGATCACGCGGGCGCGGGGGTCGGGGTGTCCCGCGTGTCCTGGTGCAGGGCTTGCTCCAGGAAGGCGCGCATCGCGCCCGCGACCGTGTCCAGATGGCTTTCGAGGAGGAAGTGGCCCCCGCCCGGCACCAGTTGGATCCGGGCGTCCGGCAGGTCCTTGGCGAAGGCCCGGGCCCCGTCGGGGCCGAAGATCTCGTCCCCCGCACCCCAGATGGCCAGCAGCGGCACCCGCGTGGCGCGGAAGTACGCGTGCACTTTGGGGTAGAGGGGCAGGTTGGTGGCGTAGTCACGGAAGAGGTCGAGCTGGATCCGGTCGAGGCCGGGGCGGGAGATCTCCCGGTGATCAGCGGCCCAGGTGTCCGGGTCGACCAGTTCCGGTTCGGCGACCCCGTTCAGGTACTGCCACCGGATGGCTTCCTCGCTCAGGGCCCCGCGCACGGCGGCTTCCGTCAAGGGGCCCGGTGCCTGCGCGTACGCCCAGACGGGAGCCCAGAAGTCGGGGACGAATCCCTCGTCGTAGGCATTGCCGTTCTGCGAGACGATCGCGGTGACGGCGCGGGGGTGGCGCAGCGCGAGGCGCCATCCGATGGGGGCGCCGTAATCCTGCACGTAGAGCGCGTACCGCTCCAGTCGCAGGTGGGCGAGAAGCCCTTCGGTCACCTCGGTGAGAGCGTCGAAACCGTAGGCGAACTCGTCGGCGGGCGGAGTGGCGGAGTGCCCGAACCCCAGATGGTCGGGGGCGATGACATGGAACCGGTCGGCCAGCGCGGGAATCAGGTGCCGGAACATGCGCGAGCTGGTCGGAAATCCGTGCAGCAGGACGACGGCGGGCGCGTCGGCGGGGCCGGCTTCCCGGTAGAAGACGCGGTGCCCGAGCACGGTGGCGTAGCGGTGTCGCACCTCAGTCATGACTAACCCCTTACGTACGTTGATGCGGTTAGGGCCCTCTCCAGGTTGACTCGTGAGCCTGTAACCTGTCAAGCGCGTCAAGATGGTTACGAGTGAAGGTGAGGCGGAATGTTCAGCGAGGAAGTGCTGCTCGAAGCGCTGAACAGCACACCCATGGCGGACGGAGTCCCGCGTGACCTGTGGCGGGACGACCCCGCGCTGAGCGGGTGGGCGGTACAGCGCGGTGGGGATGGCGGCCCCGGAGAGCGGGTATGGCTCAGGAAGACCCGCGACGCGCTGCAGAGGGTGGTGCGCGGTGAGAGCGGGCCGGAGATCCTGGCCGCGATCGTCGCGGGTGCGCGCAAGGTGCCCCGGTTGAGCGGGGACGGCCTGGACTGGATCCTGGAGGTCGAGGCCGACCGGCGGCCGGCCGTCGAACTGATCCTCACCTGGGACCGTGTCCGGAACGAACTGCCCGGCCGGCTCCGCCCGTGTGCGAACGGCGACTGCCGACTTTTTCTAGTGGACCACAGCCGTGCCAACACCGCGCGGTGGTGCTCGATGAGAACCTGCGGCAACCGGCTCAAGGCCCGCCGGCATCACGAGCGGCAGCGTCGGGCCGACGGGAGGACCGAGCCGGGACGCCCTCACTGAGCCAGTCGCGCTCACGGAGCCGTTCGGAACGAGTCCGGAAGGACCCGGGCGGGACCCGCTGTCGGTGATACCGGGGTGGCGCAGGCGGTGCTGCCCGGCCGGCTCACGGCGACCGGGGCGAGCCCGGTCGTGCCGGGCGGGCATCAGGCGCTGGCCGACCGCACGGCACCACAACCTCGCGGCGACGCCCGCCCTCAACCTGGCGGCCGCCCTGCTCCGCGCGTGGCTGCTGCGCGACGCGGGCGCCATGCCGTCCCGGGTCGTCCGGCCCTGTGCGGCCCCCGCCCGGCAGTGTGTGGCGGGGGTCGGCGTACTCCTTCGGGTGCGGCCCGCGCTCCACGAGGACCCCGGCCGGCCGTGGCACCGCGCCCTGACGCCGGACGCGCTCGTTCCGGGGACCGCGGACGTGGCCCTGCGCCACCGGTTGGTGCCCTGCGGGCCGTAGCAGGACAACGCGATTCCACCCCGGCGCCACCCGCCCACCGAGGCCCTGGCGCCCTTCGTCGTCGTCCGTTGCCGTTGTGTGTTGCCCGAGGGATGTGTTCCTGCGTTCCCGTACGTCACCGACCCCCGCGAACCCGCCGGAGCCTCCGCGGCGTTGAGCGCTCAGCCGCCGGCCGCCCCGGTGAGCCGGTCCCTGATGCGGATGTCCTGCTCCACGGTGACCTGATCGAGTTCGCTGGTGCGCACGGACAGCTTCATGGTCCAGGTTCCGGCCAGCGGCAGGCGCAGGCTGTCCGTCCACCAGTAACCCTGCCGGTCGATCAGTTTCGCGTCGAGCGGGCCGATGCCTTCGGCGCGGTGGGTGAGTGTGAGCCGCAGCTCGGGGACCGTGGCGATGCCGCCGTCGACCGCGAACACCAGGGCCTCCACCACGTTCTCGCCGGGCCGCCCCGGATCGAAGGTGAGCTGGACCTTGCCGGTCCCGTTCGGCGTCCCGACGTCGAACGGGACCGTGGCCACGACCACCGGGGGCTCCTGGAGGAGGGCGGCCCCGGCCGTCGTCTCCACGGTCGCGCGGCTGGGCGGGGTGCCGGTGAGCACCGTGGTGATCGCCAGGACGACCGCGCCGAGGACCGCCTCGGCCACCACCGAGCGGCGCAGTGCGCGCCGGTGGGGGCCGGACGGAGCGGGGGGCCGGGGTTCCGCGCCGTCCGTCGCCTGGGCCTCGGAGACCCCTTTGCCGTCCGTGGCCGACGGGCCCCCGGTCCACCGGCGGGAGTACGCCGCCGCGACCAGCAGGGCGAGTACGGCGACCACCTTGACGACGAGGGTCCTGCCAAACTCGGTGGAGGTGAGTGCCTCCCAGGAGCCGACCTGCCGCCAGGACTGGTAGACGCCGGTGACGACCAGTACGGCCACCGCCGTGAAGGCCAGCCGGGAGAAACGGGCGACCGCCGCCGCGGGGACGGGCGCGTCCGCCGGTGCGCGCCACAGGGCGGCGGCCAGCGCCACCAGCCCGCCCAGCCAGACGGCCATCGCGAGCAGATGCAGCACCGCGACGGGGATCGCCAGCGGGACCTGGGGACCGGCGGACGCGTGCTCGGCCGCCGCCCAGGTGACCGTGAGGGCCAGTGTGAGCACTCCCCCGGCCACGCGGAGCCGGGGGCCGACGGGCGGCGCGGAGTCCGCCGTACGGAACCGGCGCCCGAGCAGCACGAGGAGGACCCCCACCACCGCGAGGAGGAGGAGCCGTACCCCCAGGGCCATTCCGGCCCGGCCGGTGAGGGTGCTGCCCAGCAGTCCGGGGTCGAGGGCCGTGGCCGCTCCGCCGCCCGTCTCGTACGGCCCGCGCAGCGCCAGCAGTACGGCGGTCGAGGCCAGCAACGCCGCCCACCCGGCGACCAGGAGCCTGCGCAGCGACCGCAGGGACGTGCCCGCGGGCCAGCAGTGGAGGAGGAACACCGCGACGCCGAGGAGCAGGGCGAAGCCGCCGTACGCGACGTAGCGGAAGGCGTCGTAGACCCTGGTCACAGCGGTGTCGTCGGGGGATTCCGCGGGCAACTCGGCGCGCGTCGCGGAGGGTTCGCCGACGGAGAAGACGAACGCGCCGGAGATCGGGTGGCCGTCCGCCGAGATGACCCGCCAGGACACGGTGTAGGTGCCGTCGGGCAGCTTCCCGCGCAGCCCGACCCGGATGGCGTCCGCCTTTCCGGCCACGTGCTCCGCCGGATTCGGGTTCACCCGCTCGTTCGTCGGGGACAGCACCCGCACGGAGCCCTCGGCGAGGCGGACCGATTCGGTGAAGGTCAGGGTGACCTGCTCGGGCGCGGCGTCGAGGACCGCGGCGTCCTCGGGGTCCGACCCGCGCAGGGCGGCGTGCGCGGCAGCGGGTCCGGCCCCGGCGAGGAGAAGCGCGAGTACGGCACCGACCAGCGCCAGGAGGGTCCCCGGCCTCCTCACCCGGTGTGTCGGCGTACGCATGAACGGGCCTCCTCCGGCGCGCTCGGAGCGGTGGCGCGGCCGGAGCCCCGCCACCGCCGGGTCGTGGCGGACGGATCCGTGACGGACGGATCGCGGGGGCCGGTTCGGCCTCGTGGTCGCGGCTGGGGCACGTCGCCTCTCCTTGTTCCGGTCTCGGGGCGCGAACGGACCGACGGGGCCGGTCCGTTACGGGCGCGCTCAGCGGGGATACGGCTGAGCACGGGCGGTTGTTCACCGGATCGGCGCCGGTCGGCGCGGGTCGCGGGCGACGGGCCGCGGCGCGACGGAGTTCAACCTTCCAGATGGTACAGTTACGGGATGCGACCGAGTTCGAGAAACCTCATCCTGGACGCGGCGATCCGCGTGACGGAGCGCGAGGGCATCACCGGCCTGACCCTGGAATCGGCGGCCGAGGAGGCCGGGGTGACCAAGGGCGGCCTGATGTACCACTTCCGCACCCGGGACGAGCTGCTGCTGGCGATCCAGCACCATCTGACGGCGGCGTGGGAGGAGACACTCGTCGCGGAGCTCGGCAAGCCACGCGACGAGGCGACGGTACGGGAGACCATCGAGGCGTACGCCCGGGTCGGGACACGGGGCGGCGCGAGCAAGGCGGATCTGGCGTTCATGATCGAGTCCGTCACGCAGCCGGAGCTCGCCGCGGTGTGGGAGGAGATGATGGCGCGCTGGAGCCCGATGCCCCGGTCGACCGATCCGGAAGAGATCGACCTGTTCCTGGCGCGGCTGGCCGCCGACGGCTGGTGGCTGTTCCGGGCCACCAGCGGGTTCGATCTGCCCGCGCCCATCGAGGAGGCGCTGCGGGAGCGGCTGCTGGCCCTGACCGCGCCCGGGACGAGCGACACCGGCGGCGAAGCCGGCAGCGGCACCGACGCCGACACCGCCGGCGACTGAACCCGCGGGCCCGCCCGCGTCGCCCTGCGGGCCCGACCGACGGAGGCCGCCCGGGAGGCGCCGCCCGTACCGTGTTCGACGGGTCCAGGGGGTGTCGTTCCCGCCGTGGCAGCCGTCATGCTGGCCTGGGCACCGCTTCCACCGCCGCCACCGCCCGCCGTCCCATCCCGTACCACCCCCGCACCGTCCCCGTACCACCCCCGATACCGCGTCTGACACACACCCGGAGTCCGTGGCGTGACACTCTGTCTGCTCCTGCTCACCACGGTCGGCCTCGCCGCGACCGTGTTCGCACCCCGCGCCCTGCTCCGGGCCGGGTGGCCGGAGCGGGAGCCGGTCACCGCGCTGTGGGTGTGGCAGTGCCTGGTCGGCACCGTGCTGCTGAGCTGCCTGTCCGCGCTCCTCCTCGGGGCCGCGGCGCTCCTGGAGACCGTCCGCGCCCGCCTCTTCGCCCCGGCCCCGCCCGCGGTCGTCGACGCGTACGACCTCACGTCCGTACCACCGTGGACGGCTCTGCTCACCCTGCTGCTGGCCTGCGGCGCCGCATGGACCGGCGCCATGCTCGCACGGGAGCTGGTCAACGACCGGCGCCGCCGCCGGGTGCGCCGCGCCCACCTGAGGGAGCGCGCCCCCGACCTGCCCGCCGGTCTCGCCGTCCCCGCGGGGCCGCTGCTGGTCCTGGAGGACGAGTACCCCGACGCCTGGCTGCTGGCCGGTGCCACACCCCAGCTCGTCATCACCACGGGTGCGCTGCGGCGCCTCACCGGCCGTCAGCTCGACGCGGTGCTCACCCACGAACTCGGTCACGCGCGGGCCCACCACGACTGGCTGCTGCATCTGTCCGGCGCGCTGGCGGCCGGCTTCCCCCGCGTCCCGCTCTTCGCCCACTTCGCCGACCAGACCCACCGCCTCGTCGAACTCGCCGCCGACGACACCGCCTCCCGGCGCTGCGGCCACCTCACCACCGCGCTCGCCCTCATCGAGCTCAACCAGCATCGCGGCGTGCTCAGTTGCGACAGTCCGCGCCGCCTCCTCCACGCCCGCGTGGAGCGCCTGCTCGACCCGCCGCCCCGGCTCGGGGCGACCCAGCGGGCCGCCACCGCGACGTTCGCCGCCCTCACCCCGCTGATCCCGCTGCTGATCACCCTGGCCCCCGGCCTGGCCGCGTAGCGGCCGGGCACGACGGCCCCCGGCCCGCGCCAGGTGGTCGGTGGCGGTCACGCGTGCCGCAAGTCTTGACGTGCATCCGACAACGGTGCATTGATGTGCCCAGGCCCCCGACAGAAAACGCCGACCGCTCCGGCCGCGAGTGGGAGCGCTCCCATCATCGTTCGTGGGTCTCTGTCCTCTCGCTCCGCATACACGAGAAGGGACCTTGGATATGCGGAATACGCGGAACAGCACAGCTTTACGGGCGCTCCTGTCCGCTCTCGCCCTCACCGCCGCCCTGCTCACCGCGGTGGTCGCGCACCCGGGCGCCACCGCCGCCGCGGCGGCCGACCCCGTACGGATCATGCCGCTCGGCGACTCGATCACCGGATCGCCCGGCTGCTGGCGGTCCGTGCTCTGGAACCGCCTGCAGGACTCCGGCTACACCTCGATCGACTTCGTCGGCACCCTCGGCCCGCAGGGGTGCGGGCAGCCGCACGACGGGGACAACGAGGGCCACGGCGGTTTCCTCGCGACCAATGTGGCCGCGCAGAACCAGCTTCCCGGCTGGCTGGACGCAACCCGCCCGGACATCGTTGTCATGCACTTCGGCACCAACGACGTGTGGAGCAACATCGCGCCCGACCGGATCCTGGCCGCCTTCGACACGCTCGTCGGCCAGATGCGCGCGAGCAATCCCGACATGAAGATTCTGGTCGCTCAGCTCATCCCGATGAACCCGAGCAGTTGCGCCGAGTGCGCCCAGCGCGTGGTGGATCTCAACAGCCGTATCCCCGCGTGGGCCGCCGGGCGGACCACCGCCCGCTCGCCGGTGATCGCCGTGGACCAGTGGACCGGCTTCGGCACGGCCGCCGACACCTATGACGGAGTGCATCCGAACAGCTCCGGTGACAACAAGATCGCGGCCCGTTGGTATCCGGCGCTGACCGCGCTGCTGACACCCGGTTCACCGGATCCGACGCCCACTCCGACCCCGACCGGGCCGGGCGGCGCCGGGTGCGGTGCGTCGGTCAGGACCGTCTCCACATGGCAGGGCGGTTACCAGGCGGAGGTGACGGTGACGAACAACGGGGCCTCCGCGCTGCGCGGTTGGTCCGTCGGGCTGACGCTGCCGGGCGGTGAGGCGATCACCCAGGTGTGGAACGGGGTGCTGACCACGGCCACCGGTGGCGCGACGGTCGGCCATGTGTCCTGGAACGGCGCGCTCGCCTCCGGCGCCTCCACCGCGTTCGGCTTCATCGCCACCCGGCCCGGGACCGCCGCTCCGGCCGCGCGGGTCACGGGCTGCACGGCCGGCTGACCCTGTACCGTCCACCTATCCGGGAGACCCCCATGAGACCGCGACCCCCCACCGGAACGTCCCGGGCCACACTCCTCGGCCTGCTCCTCTCCGTCCTCTCGCTCCTCGCCCTCGGCCTGGCCGCCTCGCCCGCGCAGTCGGCCGTCCGCGCCACCGGTCTGCACATCAGCGGCGGACGGCTGCTGGAGGGCAACGGCAACGACTTCGTCATGCGTGGTGTCAACCACGCCCACACCTGGTACCCGAGCCGTACCACGTCGGCGCTCAAAGACATCAAGGCGCTGGGCGCCAACACCGTCCGGGTGGTGCTCAGCACCGGCGACCAGTGGACCAGGAACGACGCCACCGACGTCGCGAACGTCATCGCGCAGTGCAAGCAGAACAAGCTGATCTGTGTGCTGGAGGCACATGACACCACCGGTTACGGCGAACAGAGCGCGGCGGTCTCCCTCTCCCGCGCCGCCGACTACTGGATCAGTGTGCAGAGCGCGCTGACCGGCCAGGAGAACTACGTCATCGTCAACATCGGCAACGAGCCCTACGGCAACACCAATTACGCGGGGTGGACGGCCGACACCAAGGCGGCGATCCAGCGGCTGCGGAACGCCGGTTTCGACCACACCCTGATGGTCGACGGGCCCAACTGGGGCCAGGACTGGGCCTTCACCATGCGGGACAACGCGGCATCCGTCTTCGCCGCCGACCCCGACCGCAACACCATGTTCTCGATCCACATGTACGGCGTCTTCGACACGGCGGCCGAGGTCTCCTCGTATCTGAACAGCTTCGTCAGCGCCGGACTCCCCATCCTGGTCGGCGAGTTCGGCCAGCTGCACTCGGACGGCGACCCGGACGAGGACGCCATCATGTCCACCACCCAGTCCCTCGGCCTCGGCTATCTCGGCTGGTCGTGGAGTGGCAACAGCGGTGGTGTCGAGTACCTCGACATGGCGACCGGCTTCGACCCGAACGCGCTGAGCGCGTGGGGACAGCGCATCTTCCGGGGCGCCAACGGGATCGCCGCCACCGCCAAGCAGGCGACGGTCTACGGTGGTTCGTCCGGCGGCGACACCACGGCGCCCACCACCCCCGGGACACCGGCCGCCTCGAACGTGACCGCCACCTCGGTCACCCTGTCCTGGGCCGCGTCCACGGACGCGGTGGGGGTGACCGCGTACGACGTGGTGCGTGTGAGCGGTGCCGCCGAGACGGCCGCGGCGACCTCCGCCACCCCCTCGGTGACCGTCACGGGGCTCTCCGCCGCGACGGCGTACGACTTCGCCGTCTACGCGCGGGACGCGGCGGGCAACCGGTCGGCGCGGTCGGCGACCGTACGGGTGACCACCGCGCCGGGCGGCGGGACGACGGCTTCCTGCGCGGTCGCCTACACGGTCAGCGGCCAGTGGAGCGGCGGCTTCCAGGGGGAGATCGTGATCCGTAACACCGGAAGCTCCACCGTCAACGGCTGGACGCTCGGCTGGGCCTTCCCGAACGGCCAGCAAATCACCAACCTGTGGGGCGGTACGGCGTCGCAGAGCGCGTCCTCGGTCAGTGTCGCCGCCGCCTCGTACACGGCGGTGATCGCACCGAACTCCTCGGTCGCCGTGGGGTTCACGGCCTCATGGACGGGGAGCAACGGGAAGCCCACCGCCTTCACGCTGAACGGGTCCCCTGCACCGTGAGTTGACGGCGCCGCTGGGAGTGCGCGGCGGCCCGCCGCCTCGACCAGCAGCCAGCCGACGGCCGTCATGGCCACGGCGACCGGAGCGGTGACCGGGACCGCGACCAGCACCGCGGAGTGCCCCTCCAGCAGCCCGGCGAAGCCGACGGCCGACAGCCCGAGCACCCCGAACAGGGTGAGTGTGACACCGAGGGCCGCGCCCGGGCCGCCCCACCGGGCGGTCCACCGGCCGGACCCGGCGGCAGGGGCGGGAGCCCCGGCTGTGCGCGCGGCGGCCGGAAGCGCCGGGCCCGGCGGGCGCTCCGCGGCGCGGAAGACGGCGACCAGCAGGGCCGTGAGCGCCGCCGCCGCGGCCAGCCGGACCGGGACCTGGGCCCACCAGGTCCCGGTTCCCGGGGCGGGGAAGGGCGCGCCCAGCCCGAGGGCGAGCGCGTACACCCCGAGCATCGCGGTGAGATGCCAGAGGAAGGCGGTCATGGCGATGCCGTTGGCGGCGACGACACCGCGCCACACGCGGGGGCGGGCCAGCAGCCGGGCGGCGGGGGCGCGGAGCAGTTCGACGGCGCCGACCAGCCAGACGCCGTGGCAGAGGAGCGCGAAGGTGGGCGGAGCCATGTTGCTGATCTTCTCGCCCGGCATGCCCACCATGGAGAGCGGATACGGTCCGAGGGCGACCAGCGCGGTGGCGGCGGCCGGCCCGGTCATGGCGAGCGCGGCCGGGAGCCGGGGCGCCCGCAGCCGGCCGTCCGCGCGGAGGAAGCCGAGCTGGTGGACGGCGAGCCAGACGAACGCGAAGTTCAGTAACGGGACGTAGGGCACCCCGAGGGCGAAGCGCAGCAGATCGACGGTGGCCGCGGCGGCGGTGAGCGCGCCGAACGCGGCCCAGCCGTACCGCTCGTGGAGCTTCAGCAGCGGCGGGGTGAGCGCCACCATCGCCAGGTAGATCCCGATGAACCAGAGCGGCTGGGCGACGAGCCGTGCCGCGATGTTCGCCAACTGGCTTTCAGGAGCGATGAGTTGCAGGGCGAGCGCGGTCGCGCCCCAGATCGCGACGAAGAGCATGACCGGCCGCAGCAGCCGACGCAGCCGGACCCGCAGGAAGGCCGCGTACACGCCCCGGCCGTCGAGCCGGCGGTGCAGTGAGCGGTAGGACAGGGCGTGCGAGAAGCCGCCCACGAAGAAGAAGACGGGCATGATCTGGAGCAGCCAGGTCAGGATCTGCAACGAGGGCACGACCGCCAGCAGGTTGCCGGCCTCCGCGCGGCCCTCCGCGTCGACGGTCACGGCCGCCATCAGCCAGTGGCCGAGCACGACGGTGCCCAGCGAGGCCACGCGCAGCAGGTCGATGTACCGGTCCCGGCCCGCGGGGGTCGCGGCCGCGAGGACCCGTGGGTCGGGAGACCCCGCGTCGCGGGCCCGGGGGCCGGGTACGCGTGTGTTCGGCTTCATGGTGTCAGCCTGGCGGCCGGGAGGCCGGACGGCCACGCGCCGGGTACTCAACTCCGGTACCGGGTGGCTGAGTACGCGTACTCAGTGGCCGTGGCGGCGAGAGACAGGGCCGTGCCCGGGGAACGGTGTCCGTTCCCCGGGCGCGGCCGGTGATCTGTGACGTCCCAGTCCTGCCTGCGTGCCCGCCTACTTGAGCAGGTACGCCTTCAGGACGGTCACGTCGTAGGTGTTGCCGTTCTTGTCCGTGAGCTTCGCCTTGAAGGAGACCGAGGTGGCCTTCTTCGGGTGGCTCAGCGACAGGCTCTTCTTGCCGTCCTTCGCGGTGGTGACGGGCGCCTTGGCCCACTTCGCGCCGCCGTCGTAGGAGACCTGCACGGCGAGGGACTTGAAGCCCTTTCCGGCGGCGGGCCCCTGGATCGTCAGCGGGACGGTGAGCTTCTTGCCCGCCGCGGCGGTGCTCGCCAGGTCCAGCTTCGGGGCGAAGCGGACGGTGGAGAGCGGCAGGTTCACCGGCGACTCACCGGTGGTCTTCTTCGAGGTGTAGCTCCAGGCGGCGACGAGGCGGCTGCTGACGCCCGCGACCTTGCTGGAGCGCGTGGCGTCCGTGCTGATCACGTAGCGGGACGACTTCGTGGGCAGCCCGTCGGTGAACTGGCAGAGTTCGCCGTTCACATCGACGATCTTCTTGCTGTCGGCGCTGATGACGGTCCGCTGCTTGGTCACGGACGAGTTGCCGGGGTGTCCGGCGCCGTCGGCGAACGGAGCGACGCAGACGGCCATTTCGTTGCCGAGGCGCTGCGCGAGGTTGTTCGCGTCCACCTTGGGGCTGAACACACCGACGTTGTAGACCTTGTCATACGTCTTCTTCGGCTGGTAGGTCGTGGCCTTGTCGGTGAAGTTCGCCTCACCGCCGTCTTCCTCCGTGCGGCCCTGCTGGCCGACGCCGAACTCCCACGTGAATCCCTTGGGCGTGGTGACGTAGGTCTTCGCGGTGCCGGGCAGCGGGAACGGCGCGGTGACCGTGCCGAGGCCGACCTGCGGGGTGGACCAGAAGGCGTTGACGGTGCCGTAGCGGCTCTTGGCGGACGAGCCGATCTTCAGGTTGACCTGGGCCAGTTCACTCTTGGCCGCCTTGTGGGTGAAGCCGGTGTACATCGAACCGGGCCGGTTGTAGAGCAGGTTGTAGCTGGTGCTGCCCTTCTGCCACAGGCCGCTGAGCTGGGTGGAGAATTGCTTGCCGGGCAGCGCGGCGCCGACCTGCGCGGTCCTGAGGCCCTTGAAGGTGTTCAGGAAGTAGGTGCTGGCGAGCGAGGTGGACGGGGTGTCCAGCAGGTAGTTGAGGTAGGCGTCGCCCGCCTTCGCGGACTCCGGCGCGGTGATGGCGACCGGCTTCGTCTTGCGGGCGTCGAAGGTCACCGTCGCGTTCTTCGTGACCGAGATCCCGGGCTGGACCATCAGGGCCACGTCCGGTTCGCCGCCGCCCGGCTTCGGGATCTCGACGGGGACGTCGAGAAGGTAGGTGCCCTTCGGGACCCGGATCTTGGCACTGCCGGCGCCGGAGGCGTCCTTCCAGAAGTCGCCGTCGTGCCCGTAGACGGTGGCCGTCGCGCCGGCGGGCTTGCCCTTGGTGTCGATGAACTTCATCGTGAGGTCGTACGACTCGACCTCACGGATCACACCGAAGGTGGTACGGACGCTCTGGCCGCCCGCGGTGGCCTTGGCGACCAGGGTGCCGGAGAACGCGCCGTCCACACTGCCGGTCCGGGTGTTCGAGGTGACGCCGACGCTCGCGGTGCCACCGGCGGGGACGGTGACGCGGTCGGCGTCGGCGGTGAAGAAGCCGGCGGGGGCGGGCTTGCCCTGGGGGCCGGTGGTCTGCAGCGACAGGTCGAGGGTGACCGCCTTGGTGCCGGTGTTGCGGTAGGTGACCTGCCTGGTCACCGGCTTGTCGTCGGTGTGCGGCCACTGCTGGAGACCGAAGTTCACCGACGTCTGCTCGCTCACCACGCTCTGAGTGATCGCCTTGGCCAGATCCGCGCGGCCGGTGCCCTGCTGGAACGGCGTCAGGCCGGTGCCCGGCTTCGCGGAGGCGGTCAGCGCCTGCTTGATCCGCTGCCCGCTCCAGTCGGGGTGCTGCTGCGCGAGGATCGCGGCGGCGCCCGCCACATGCGGGGTCGCCATCGACGTGCCCGACATCGACACGTATCCGTCGGCGGCCGGATCACCGAGCTGGCCCTGCGCCGCCTTCGCCGCCACGATGTCCACGCCGGGGGCCGTGATGTCGGGCTTGAGCGACCCGTCGGCCGTCGGCCCCACACTGGAGAAGTCGGCGATCGCGTCCGTGCGGTCGACCGCCCCGACCGTGAGCGCGGAGGCCGCGCTGCCCGGCGAGCCGATCGTGCCGGCGTCGGGGCCGTCGTTGCCCGCGGCGATGACGAAGAGGATGTTCTTCTCGGCGGAGAGCCGGTCGACCGCCGCCTCCAGCGGATCGTGCTCGACGGTGTCCTCGCCGCCGAGGCTGAGGTTGGCGATCCTCGCGCCCTGGTCGGCGGCCCACTGCATGCCCGCGATGATGCCGGAGTCGTCGCCGAAGCCGCTGTCGTCGAGCACCTTGCCGTCGAGGATCTCGGCGCCGGGCGCGACGCCCTTGTACTTCCCGCCGGACTTGGCGCCGGAGCCCGCGGCGGTCGACGCCACGTGCGTGCCGTGCCCGACGTGGTCGACGGTGTTGCCCGACCCGGAGAAGTCCTTCTGCGCGACCTCGACACC
>NZ_JBFBJB010000027.1:0-137939 GCF_040685895.1 Streptomyces sp. NPDC088124
ATCCCCCGGGCGGCCAGTGGCGAACGTGCCGGTCAGGTCCCAGTACTCGGCGGAGCGGAAGGCGATGCGCTCGCGCTCGCGCTCGACGACGAGCCAGGAGCGGAAGGGGCAGCGCATCTGCCTCTACCGGTGTCCTCCGGGTCCTTCCCTTCCCGGCTCCGTCATTGGTTGAGTTCATTTCGGCCTGTGTCGGTGCTGCGCGAATGAGGCGATCCCCTTGTTTGGTCACGAAGAGAAGTCGGACAAGGGCGCCCGGCGGGGTATGCCGTTGCCCTCTGTCGGCGCGCATGGCCGGACGGCTGCTGCCCCGCCCGTTGCCCCTCTCTCGCCGGTCGCGGCACCGGGCGGCCGGAGCGGGGAGTCGGTGCTGGCGCTGCAGCGGTCCGTGGGCAACGCGGCCGTCGCACGGATGCTGGCGGACGAGCGGCACAGCCACAGCCCGACGTGCGGTCATGGGGATGCCGGGGCGTCCCTTCCCGTACAGCGTCGTATGCGCGCGCCCGAGTCCGAGCCCGAGGACGAGACACACACTCTTGACCTCGTGAAAGAAGTGACGCAGAGCCCTGGGAAGCGGCTCGCCGGGGCGGAGCTCCGCGAACTGGAGGCGTGGCACGGCGGTGCCGACCTCTCCGGGGTGCAGGTGCACGACGATGCGAAGGCGCAGCGTGCGGCGGCCGGTATCGGGGCGCGTGCGTACACCGCCGGCGAGCACATCGTGCTCGGCAAGGGCGGCCATGACATCAAGACCAAGCGGCACGAGACCGCGCATGTGCTCCAGCAGCGCGAGGGTGCGGTCTCGGGGACGTCGGTCGGTAACGGGATGACGATGAGCAGCGAGGGTGACCCGCACGAGCGCGCGGCCAAGGCGGCCGAGACGACGCAGGCCGCCCCCGTGTCCGTGCAGTCGGCGCCGCGGCGGAAGGGCGAATCGCAGGAGGAAGAGCAGTAGTTCGAGGGGTGGTTCGAGTGATCGGGCGCTGTGTGCCGGGTCGGCAGGTGCAGGGCCCTGGCGCACCTGGTACAGACCAATCCCCGTGAATGTGTTCCACTCGTGATGTGTACCCGTCATAATCCGAGGGCTGTTTCCCTGATGCCCTTACGGACGACGGAGGCACCCCCACATGAGCACATCCCCCGGTACCCGCCGCGGCTTTCTCGCCGGCGCCCTCGCCGTGTCCGCCACCGCCCTGGTGGGCGTGGGCGCCGGTGGCGGGACCGCTGTCGCGGCCTCCGCCCGCGCGGCCACGTCCCCGCGCGTATTCGCCACCCACGACTGGATGGGCGGCTTCGCCGACTCGACCCCCGTACAGCGCCTGACCATTCCCGGTACGCACAACTCCGGCGCCCGTTCCGGCGGCCTCTTCGTGGCCTGCCAGAACACCTCCATAGCCGAGCAGTTGACCAGCGGCATCCGCTTCCTGGACATCCGCTGCCGGCTCTTCGACGGCGCGTTCTCCATCCACCACGGCGCGTTCTACCAGAACCTGAACTTCGACGACGTCCTCAATGCCTGCCGGAACTTCCTCCGGGCCAACCCCTCCGAGACCGTCCTCATGCGGGTCAAGCAGGAGTACTCCACCGAGAGCGACGCGGAGTTCCGGCGGATCTTCGACACGTATCTCGACGGCAAGGGCTGGCGCTCCCTCTTCCGGCTCGACAACGGCCTGCCCACTCTCGGCGCGGCGCGCGGCAAGGTCGTGCTGATCGGGGACAACGGAGGGCTGCCCGGCCTGCGGTGGGGGGACGGCGCGTACTTCGACATCCAGGACGACTACCAGGCCGAGCCGGGCGCCAAGTACTCCAAGATCGAGGCCCACTTCCGGAAGGCCGTGGCGCAGCCGGGGAAGATGTACATCAACTTCGTCAGTACGGCGTTCCTGTCGACGCCCCGCTGGAACTCCGACACCCTCAACCCGCGGGTGCACACCCTCCTCGACGGGTCGGAGGCGAGCGGCTGGCGCGGTCTCGGGATCGTGCCGCTGGACTTCCCGGCCACCCGGGCCGGGCTGGTGGAGTCGCTGATACGGCACAACGGCTGAGAGCGGAGAGGGGGCGGGCGTCGGGCCGTGGCCCGGCCCCGCCCCCTCACACCCGGTGCGCGCCGTCCAGGTTGCCGAGGCCGCCCAGCCCGTCCAGGCCCTCCGGCGGCGGTGTCGGGGCGCCGGGGATGCGGATCGCCGCGACCGTCCCGCCGCCCGCCGCCTGGCGCAGCGCGATCTCGCCGCCCGCCTGCTGGACCGTACGCGCGACGATCGACAGGCCGAGCCCCGAGCCGGGCAGGGCGCGCGCCGTCGGGGAGCGCCAGAAGCGTTCGAAGACGTGCGGCAGCTCCTCGGCCGGGATGCCGGGGCCGTGATCGCGTACGGTCAGCTCGCCGGTGCCGCCCTCCCCGCCGCTCAGCGCGACCTCGACCGTACCGCCGGACGGGCTGAACTTGACCGCGTTGTCCAGCACATTGACCAGCGCACGCTCCAGGCCGGCCGGCTCGGCCCGTACGTACCAGGGCCGCAGGTCCGTGGTGATCGTCAGGTCGGGGCCGCGCAGCCGCGCCCGTTCCAGCGCGCTGCCCATGATCTCGTGGAGCGCGACGACCTGGAGGGGCCCGGGGTCGGCGGCGTCCGGCCGCGACAGCTCCTGGAGGTCCCCGATGAGCGAGGCCAGCTCGGTCATCTGCGCCTTGACGGACGCCATCAGCGCCCTGCGGTCGGCCGGGGGGATGGCGCGGCCGGTCTCCTCGCTGCGGGCGAGGAGTTCGACGTTGGTACGGAGCGAGGTGAGCGGTGTCCGCAGCTCGTGCCCGGCGTCGGCGATGAGCTGCGACTGCCGGTCCCGGGAGGACGCGAGGGCCGCGGTCATGGAGTTGAAGGAGCGCGACAGCCGGGCGATCTCGTCCTCGCCCTCGACGGGGATCCGGACGGTGAGGTCCTCCGTACGCGCGACGTGCTCGACCGCGCGGGCCAGCCCGTCGACCGGCCGCAGCCCCGACCTGGCGACCCAGAGACCCGCCAGCCCCGCGCCGACCACCCCGACCCCGGCGACGAGCGCGAGCAGCACGGCGAGCTCGTTGAGGGAGGCGTCGATCTCGGCGAGGGGGCGCGCGACGGAGACGGCGACCGGCGGCAGGCCCCGGTAGGCGGCGCGCTGGGTGAAGACGCGGACCTTGGCGCCGTCGTCGGTCACGCTGTCGTGGAGCGCGGTGTGGAGGGAGCCGTCCGCGACCTGAAGGTCCTCCTGCTGGACCTTCACGGGCTCGGAGCCGGGAGAGACGCAGCGCTGCCCGCTGGGCAGGACCACCTGGATGTAGGCGAACCCGGAGGTGGCGCTGGTCTCGGGGTTGGTGCCCGCGTTGCAGGCGGCGATCGCGTCCTGTACCGAGCTGAGCGGTGCGGTGCTGTTCTCCAGGGACGAGTCCAGCTCGCTCGGCAGCTGGGTGCGGGTCAGCAGCCAGCAGGCGACGGCGACGGCGGCGACGGCGATCGCGACGGCAGAGGCGACCAGCAGGGCGAGGCGGGAGCGCAGCGGGAGCGCACGGAACCGCTGGACGGGACCGGTCACGCCGGACCGCCGTTCCGGTGCCGGTGGCCGTGGCCGCCGTATCCGCCGTGGCCGCCGTGTCCAGCAGGTCCGCCGTGCCCGCCGTCGGTGACGAAGCCCGTACCCGCGCCGCCGCCGCCCGTGTCGCCGCGCAGCGCGTATCCCACCCCGCGCACCGTGTGCACCAGGCGCGGCTCGCCGCCGCTCTCCGTCTTCCGGCGCAGGTACATCACGTACACGTCGAGCGAGTTGGAGCTGGGCTCGAAGTCGAAGCCCCACACGGCCTTGAGGATCTGCTCCCGGGTCAGTACCTGGCGCGGGTGCGCGAGGAACATCTCCAGGAGTGTGAACTCGGTACGGGTCAGCTCCACGCGCCGGTCGCCCCGGGTGACCTCGCGTGTCGTCAGGTCCATCCGCAGGTCGGCGAAGGAGAGGACGTCCTCGGCGGCCACCTCGCCGGAGCCGGTCGAGGCGTACGAGCTGCGCCGCAGCAGCGCGCGGATCCGGGCGAACAGCTCGTCCAGCTCGAACGGCTTCACCAGGTAGTCGTCCGCGCCCGCGTCCAGACCGGTGACGCGGTCGCCGACCGTGTCGCGGGCGGTGAGCATCAGGATCGGCACCTTCGAGCCGCCCGCGCGCAGCCGCCGGGCGGCGGTCAGGCCGTCCATGCGGGGCATCTGGATGTCGAGGACGATCAGATCCGGCGCGTAGGCGGCGGCCTTGGCGAGGGCGTCGACCCCGTCGACGGCGACCTCGGTCCCGTATCCGTCGAAGGCGAGGCTCCGCTGGAGGGCCTCCCGTACGGCGGGCTCGTCGTCGACGATCAGGATGCGCTGCGGATCGCGATCGCCTTCGGCGGGACTCATTCGCTTCTACCTCGTCGGTCTCGGTCAGCGGGTGGGCGCTGAGGTGTGCTGCCTGCCTTCAGCCTCGCACGGCGGCCTTGTGGCGGCGGCCCGTTCCACGCCTCTTCGACGCGGTGGCGGTACGTATCTCGTCCGTGCGGCGCGTGGGCGCCGCGGCCTGGGCAAGATCATGGACGAGGGCGAGCGGAAGCGCCAGATCGCTCGGTCCCGCCGGACGGGTGAGGGGGGCGTGGGTGCCGTTCATGACTGTCTCCTGCGGGGTCGTACGGGGTCGTACGGGGTGGTACGTCAACGGTGGTGGCGAGGTCAGCCGGCGCCGCCGGAGCGCAGCGCCGAGAGGTCCGCCTTGACGGTGTTGATCGGGATGGCGAAGCCCAGGCCCACGCTGCCGGCGCTGGAGCCGCCCATCGAGGACGACGAACTCGGCGCGTACATCGCGGAGTTGATGCCGATGATCTGACCGTTCATGTTGATCAGGGCGCCGCCGGAGTTGCCCGGATTGAGCGAGGCGTCGGTCTGGAGCGCCTTGTACGTGGTCTTCGAGGAGCCGGTGTCGCCGTTGAACTGCTGGCCGCCGAACTCGAACGGCCAGTTGCCGCCGCCGTTGCCGCCCTGCTGTTGCTGCCGGCCCTGGTCCTGGTCCTTGGCGACGGTGACATCGCGGTTCAGGGCCGAGATGATCCCGCTGGTGACGGTGCCGGTCAGGCCCTCGGGGGAGCCGATCGCCACGACCTCGTCACCGACCTTCACCTGGCTGGAGTCGCCGAGGGAGGCGGTCTTCAGGCCGCTCGCGCCCTCCAACTTGATCAGCGCGAGGTCCTTGTCCGGGTCGGTGCCGACGACGTTCGCGGTGTAGGTCCTGCCGGTGCTGAGCTGGACCTTCACGGACGAGGCCCCGGCGATGACGTGGTTGTTGGTAATGATCTCGCCGTCGGACGTGATGATCACACCGGAGCCGGTGGACTCACCGCTGTTCGAGGCCGCGTTGATCTCGACGATCGCCGGGGACACGGACTGCGCGACACCCGCGACGGTGCCCGTGCTGCTCTGCGAGACCGTCGTCCCGTGGATGGCGGTGTCCCCGTTGCCGCCGTCGTCGCCGTTCCCCGTGTACGCGCCGATCAGCGCGGCCGACCCGCCCCCGACGACGGCGGCGGCCAGCGCGACCGCGGCGAGCAGCGCGACGGGCGCCTTGGCGCGCCGCGCGGTCCTGCCGGAGGCGTGCGCACCGTGCGGGTCGTGCGCACCGTGCGGGTACGGGCCCGCGGCAGTGGCGGCGGGGCCGGGCGCGGGGGTGGCGGAGTATGCCGGACCGTACGAGGGCGGCGGCGGGTAGGCCGGGCCCTGGAACCCCTGGGTGGGGTGCTGCTGCGTGCTGTCTGCGTCGCCGCTGCCGCGGTAGTTGTCGGTCATGGCAACGACTCTCGGCGCCGTACATGAGAACAGGCTGAGGAGGCGCTGAGAAGGGCAACAAAACCGTGTATGCCCCATATAAAGGCCGAGGCGCAAAGGCCGGGCGGATCAGCCGCCCCGGCCGGGGCCACATGTGGGGGCCACGTGCCGGGCAGGGTCCCGGAGCTACGCGCAGCCGGTGCCGGGCAGGGTCCCGGAGCTACGCGCAGCCGCAGGAGCGCCGCACTATCAGCGCCGACGGGAACTGCTTCACGCGCTCGCGCCGTGAGCCGGCCACCCGCAGGCCGTCGTCCAGCACCAGGTCCACCGCCGCCCGCGCCATCGCGGGCCGGTCGGAGGAGACCGTCGTCAGCGGCGGATCCGTCAGGCCCGCCTCCTTGACGTCGTCGAAGCCGGCCACCGCCAGGTCGCCCGGGACGTCGAGGCGCAGCTCGCGGGCGGCGCGCAGGACGCCGATCGCCTGGTCGTCGGTGGCGCAGAAGATCGCCGAGGGCCGGTCGGGGCGGGCGAGGAGTTCCAGGGCGATCAGGTAGGTGTCGTAACGGTTGTACGGGGCCTGGAAGAGCCGTCCCTCCACCGGGCGCCCCGCCTCCAGCATCGCCCGGCGCCAGCCCTCCACGTGGTCGGTCACCGGGTCGCCGACCGCCGGGGTCGACTCGACGCCGCCGAGGCAGGCGACGTACGGGTGGCCGTGCTCCAGGAGGTGGCGGGTGGCGAGCTGCGCGCCGCCGATGTCGTCGGTGACGACCGCGATGTCGTCGATGCCCTCGGGGCGCTCGTGCAGCAGCACGACGCGGGCGTCCCACGCCTCTATCTCGGCCGCCGCGCGCTCGCTGAAGCCCTGGCTGACCAGGATCAGCCCGGAGACCCGCATGCCGAGGAAGGCCCGCAGGTAGTGGACCTCCCGTTCGTCGCGGTAGTCCGAGTTGCCGACCAGCACCATTTTCCCGCGCTCGGCCGCCGCCTGCTCCACCGCGTGCGCCATCTCCGCGAAGAAGGGCTGCCGGGCGTCCGGCACGACCATCCCTATGAGGTCGGTCCGCCGCGAGGCCATGGCCTGGGCGACCCGGTCGGGCCGGTACCCCAGCTCCTTGATGGCGTTGACCACCCGCTCGCGCGTGGCCGGGGCGACCGGCCGGGGTCCGTTGTTGATGACATAGCTGACGACGGCGGTGGAAGTCCCCGCCAGTCGTGCCACATCGTCCCGCGTCACCTTGGCCACGCGCGGCAGTCTACGCGTGGTGACCTATCGCTGGGCAGGCCGTACGGAGGCTTCCTCGACCGACTCCTGCGCCGCGTCCGTTCCGGTGGCCGCCCCGGCGTCGGTGCCGGGCGCCTCGGCCTTCTCGTGGCGGGGCTCCGTACGGTCCCCGGCGCGGTCCTCCGCGCGGGCCGCGGACTTCGCCCTGGCGTCCTCGGAGCCGCGCTCGGCCTTCTCCGGGGTGACGAAGCGGTAGCCCACGTTCCGTACGGTCCCGATGAGGGACTCGTGCTCCGGGCCGAGCTTCGCGCGCAGCCGCCGTACGTGCACGTCGACGGTCCGCGTACCGCCGAAGTAGTCGTACCCCCAGACCTCCTGGAGGAGCTGGGCGCGGGTGAAGACCCGGCCGGGGTGCTGCGCGAGGTACTTGAGCAGCTCGAATTCCTTGAAGGTCAGGTCCAGGACCCGGCCCTTCAGCTTCGCGCTGTAGGTGGCCTCGTCGACCGACAGGTCGCCGTTGCGGATCTCCATGGGGGAGTCGTCCGTCTGGATCTGCTGGCGGCCCATCGCGAGCCGCAGCCGCGCCTCGACCTCGGCCGGGCCCGCGGTGTCGAGCAGGACGTCGTCGATGCCCCAGTCGGCGGTGACGGCGGCGAGACCGCCCTCCGTCACGACGAGGATCAGCGGGCAGCCGGGTCCGGTGGACCGCAGGAGCTGGCAGAGCGACCGTACCTGCGGGAGGTCACGGCGGCCGTCGATCAGGATCACATCGGCACCAGGGGTGTCGACGAGGGCGGGCCCCTCGGCGGGGGCCACCCGCACGTTGTGGAGCAGCAGTCCGAGGGCCGGCAGCACCTCCGTCGAGGGCTGGAGGGCGTTCGTCAGGAGCAGCAGAGAACTCATCGCCGCTCACCTGCCTCGGCCGGACTCTTGCCAGGACTCTTGCCCGGACTCTTGTCGTTCACGGTTCGTTTGCCCATTACGTCGGTTCCTCCTCGGTCCCTGCGAGGACGTATGCGGCACTGCTCACTGCTCAATTCAATGCTTACTGCGTCATGCCTACTGCCTGGTGCCTACTGCTGTTGTACTGCCGTACGGCCCGCGCTGCCCCTCGTCCCCGGGGGCGCGGCCCGGATGTCCGTGTCTTCCGTCTGTGACATCTGGCTGTAACAACGATCGGAAAACACAAAAGGACCCGGGGGCTGCTTTGCCCGGATCCTCTCCGGAGGAGAATAACCCAGATTCCTTCCATGTCAGAGGGGCAATCGCGCAGATCATGCGAGGACACCGGTCCGTCGGACCCCGGGCACAGGCCCGTGGAACCGCCTCTGAGCAGCACCGGAACCGCGTCGGGAGGGCCCGGAACGCTCACGAAGAAACGGTGTACTGCCTGTGTACGGGGGGTTTCGTGCGGGTGGTCCGTCCGGGGGTTCGCGGGGGGATTCACGCAGGACTTGGACCGTAGACCGCCGGGCCCCGGTTGTGCGGATCGCACAGGGGGCGCACAGAGGCGTGTCCGCGCCGTACATCATGGAGTCCGACGAAAGGAGTTGCCTCTATGGCAGCCGGCACGATCCGCTACTGGGCGGCGGCCAGAGCAGCGGCAGGCATCGCGGAGGAGCCCTACGCGGCGGACAGCCTGGCCGAGGCGCTCGACGGCGCGCGAGTCCGGCACCCGGGTGAGCTGACCCGGGTACTCCAGAGGTGTTCCTTCATTGTCGACGGTGACCCCGTGGGCACTCGCGAGCATGAGACCGTACGCCTTGCCGAGGGCGGCACGGTCGAGGTGCTCCCGCCGTTCGCAGGAGGGTGAACCGCACATCATGAGCAACGATCAGCAGTATCCGTACGGGCAGCAGGACCCGTACGGGCAGCAGGGCCGACAGGGTCGGTTCGGTCCGCCGGACCAGGGGTGGGCCGCGCCCGAGCAGGCCGGGCCGGGGCAGCCGGGCGGGGAGGCCGCCCAGACGTGGGAGGGGCAGACCTGGGACACCCAGTACCAGCCCCACGTACAACCCCTCGCTCAGCCTCCTGCCCAGCAGCCGGCCCCGCAGCCATCCCCGCAGCCCGCGCAGCAGACCTACGGGCAGCCGTCCTACGGGCAGGCCCCGGCCCAGCCCCATCCGTACCAGCAGCAGGCGGCGCAGCCGTACCAGCAGCAGGCCGCCGCCGCTGCCGACACCGCGTACCTGCCGCCGCAGGGCGCCTACACGCCTCCGCCGCAGGCGGCCCCCGCCCCGGCCCCCGCGCCCGCGCAGGCGCCCCCGCACGCCCCCCAGGCCCAGGCCGGGGTCCAGCCCCAGCCTCAGCCCCAGGCGCAGGGGCAGCCCCAGGCGCAGGGGCAGCCCCAGGCGGGCCCGGGCTCCCTCGACGCCGCCGGATACAGCGCGCCCACCACGCTCGGCAACGCCCGCGTCACCGACGCCCAGCGCGCCCGCGCCGAGGGCCGCTCGCCGATCATCCCGCCGGGTGTCCAGCCGGCCGCGCTGACGGCGGCGCTGGGGCTGCTGCTCGCCGGGGGCGCGGCCCTCGGCCCGTACGCGCTGCTCGTACCGCTGGTGCTGCTCCAGGCCGTCACCGCGGCCGGCTGGTTCCGGCTGAACGGCATGTGGCCGGCCCGGCAGGGCATCGCGCTCGCCTTCCTCGGCGGGATCGTCGCGGACATCGCCGTGCTCGCCGCGGGCCGGGCCAACGGTCCCGCCGCGATCATCGGGACCCTCGGCGTATGGGTGCTGCTCGTCCTCGTCCTGCAACTGCGCAGCCGCGCGAGCGCCGACGAGCGCATGACGGGCCTGATGGCCACCGTCGTCTCCGCCGCGCTCGCCATCCTGGCCACGGGCCACCTCGCCGCCGCCCCGGACGCGGTGGCCGTCGGCGGCGTGGCGGTCGCCGCGGCCACGGTCGCCCGCGCGCTGCCGCTGCCGGGCTTCGTCTCGGTCGCCGTGTCCCTGCTGGCCGGCGCGGGCGGCGGGATCGTGGCGGGCGGGCTGACGGACCTGGGCGTCCAGGGCGCGCTGCTGGGGCTCGGAGCGGGCGTCTGCGCGCTGGTCGGGCTGCGGGCGGCGAGCTACGACTACCCGTCCAAGTTCGTGCACATGACGGCCGGGGTGGCGCTGCCCCTCACGGCCGCCGCGCCCGCCGTCTACCTGCTGGGCCGCGCGCTGGCCTGACACCCGCCGCGGGGCATACGGCGGATGACAGCGGGAACCGTACGGCGGGAACCGTACGTCTCCGCCAAACGTCCTGCGACAGTACGACCGGATCCGACCAGGGGACGGCCGGGGAGCGAACCGGACCACACAGACCGGTCATGAACAGGGTGGGGGACACCGAACGATGCGCGCACTGCGGACACTGCTGATACTCGTCGTGGTCTTCGGCGGGCTGTTCGTCGCGGCCGACCGGGTCGCGGTCTCCTTCGCCGAGGACCAGGTGGCGAGCAGGATCAGGTCCGGCGCGGGCCTCGCCTCCGACCCGGAGGTCTCCATCAACGGGTTCCCCTTTCTGACCCAGGTCGTGGGCACGTCCCTGGACGACGTCCGGATCGGCCTCGACGGCGTCAGCGCCAGCGCCGACGGCCACGCGGTGCGGGTGACCGAGGTCAAGGCGGAGCTGAAGGACGTGAAGTTCGACAGCAGCTTCTCGACGGCGACCGCCGCCAGTGCCACCGGCTCGGCGCAGATCTCGTACGCGGACCTCTCGGGCTCCGCGCCGCAGGGCGCGACCGTCGGTTACGCGGGCGCCGAGCGGGCCGCCAAGGGGCAGGTCAAGCTCTCCGGCCCGATGGGCGAGGTGCTGGACGGCGCGGGCATCACCGTCCCCGGCCCGTTCAAGGGGCTGCTGGACGGCAAGACCCTCACCGCGTACAGCGCGGTCTCGCTGGTCAACGGCGACACGGTCAGGCTGAAGGCGGCGAGCCTGCCCGAGCTGTACGTGCCGGGGGCGGAGGAGCAGATGCGGGAGGTCGTCGACTACGACCTGAAGATCGACGGGCTGCCGTCGACGATCAAGCTCGACAAGGTCACGGCGACGGAGGCGGGCCTGAGCTTCTCCGGAACGGGCACGGACGTCTCCCTGTCCGGCTGAGTGACATGCGGCCCGACGCAGACTCCGCCCCCAGGGCCCGACGCAGGGTCCGACCGATCTGCGTATGGCCTGGCGGCCGGATGCCGAGACGGCCACGTCCGCTCTCCAGACGCTCCCCGGACGCTCTCCGGACGGCCTCCCGTGCCATCCGCCGGGGCGGGCCCGGGGCGCCGCGCCGCCTTCCCGGGGCGGGCTTCACGTGCCACCCTGAGTCCCACATTGCGGATGATCGTGTCTTGACATGTGACACACCGGTGACATGACCGCCCGGTCGTCCCTACGATCGGACCCATGCAGTGCTTTATCGGCGGTCTCCCTCAGCGGGGACAGGCGGACCTCACGAAGCGGCGGGCAGTAGACCTGTGCCGCGTCGCCGCCATGCTCTGTCGCACTGCCTGAGCGGGACGCCGGACCGGCGGGACTGTTCAGTTCCGCATACTCCCCGCCCCGTCTTCCCGGGCCCTTCGAGCGCTCTCAGGGCCATTCGCGCGCCGTACGCCCGCACCATCACCTCGCAGCACACTGCCCCCCGCACACTGCCCCGGAGGAGAAAAGCATGAGCCGCAGCGACGTTCTGGTCGACGCCGACTGGGTCGAGGCCCACATCGACGACCCGAAGGTTGTCATCGTCGAGGTCGACGAGGACACCTCGGCCTACGACAAGAACCACATCAAGAACGCGGTCAGGATCGACTGGAAGAGCGACCTCCAGGACCCGGTCCGCCGTGACTTCGTCGACCAGGAGGGCTTCGAGAAGCTCCTCTCGGCCAAGGGCATCGCCAACGACGACACCGTCGTCCTCTACGGCGGCAACAACAACTGGTTCGCCTCCTACGCCTACTGGTACTTCAAGCTCTACGGCCACGACTCCGTCAAGCTCCTCGACGGTGGCCGCAAGAAGTGGGAGCTGGACTCCCGCGACCTGGTCGAGGCCGTCCCGACGCGCGCCGCCACCACGTACACGGCGAAGGCCCAGGACACCTCGATCCGCGCCTTCCGCGACGACGCGGTCGCCGCGATCGGCACGAAGAACCTGGTCGACGTCCGGTCGCCCGACGAGTTCAGCGGCAAGCTGCTCGCCCCGGCGCACCTGCCGCAGGAGCAGTCGCAGCGTCCGGGCCACATCCCGTCCGCGCGCAACATCCCGTGGTCGAAGAACGCCAACGACGACGGCACCTTCAAGTCGGACGACGAGCTGAAGGAGCTGTACGCGCAGGAGCAGGTCGACCTGGCGAAGGACACCATCGCCTACTGCCGTATCGGTGAGCGCTCGGCGCTCACCTGGTTCGTCCTGCACGAGCTGCTCGGCGTCGACAACGTCAAGAACTACGACGGTTCGTGGACCGAGTACGGCTCGCTCGTCGGCGTGCCGATCGAGCTCGGCGCCAACAAGTAATCCCGCCCCGACCTGGAGGACTGAACAGTATGTGTGGAGCACAGGCCGGTGGCCCCGACGCTTCGACGATCAAGCCCGGCGAGACCACCATCCAGGGCTCGGTGACCCGCGACGGCGAGCCCGTCACCGGTTACGTACGCCTGCTGGACTCGACCGGAGAGTTCACCGCGGAGGTCCCGACCTCGGCGACCGGACAGTTCCGCTTCTACGCGGCCGAGGGCACCTGGACGGTGCGCGCCCTCGTCCCCGGCGGCTCGGCCGACCGTACGGTCGTCGCGCAGACCGGCGGCCTCTCCGAGGTCGCGATCGCGGTCTGACCGCTCGCACACGCGTAGGGCCGCACCCCGGGGGGACCGGGGCGCGGCCCTACGCGCTGTTTCCGGCGCCGTTCGGCGCTTCCGGCGCCTTCCGGCCCTACCGGCATCCGACGCTGTTCCGGTCGGCCCCCGTGAGTCGTACGCTGAAGGTATGTACGCGCGACGCCGTCGCCGGTATTTCACGCTGATGGGCGGATGTCTCTTCCTCTTCGTGTCCGCCTGGGCCTTCGTGCGTATCTGGTCCGTCCCCGCGGCCATCGCGCTCTGCGTGGTCGCCCTGCTGATCCCGCCGATCGCCGCCATCGTGGGCAACACGAAGGACAAGGACGACCGCTGGTGGGACGAGCCCCCGCAGGGCCACGAGAACGACGAGGCGGAGCGCTGGCTGGACGAACTGGAGCGCCGGAACCGCCCGTAACCCCTCACCGCCCGCCACGGCCACCGGGGCCGTCGCCCACCTCGAACCGCGGACGATCGGTGGCGCGTCACCGATCGTCCAGGGATGCCTGCCGGGCAAGGAACTCCTCGAACGCCGCCTTTTGCTTCGGATCCATGAAGCCTTGGCGGACATCGCGGGCCTTCTCCTGGAGCCAGTGCGCCTCGTCGGGGCCCAGCAGTTCGGCGACCACCACTCCTTTGCGGGCAACCGCCGTGCGCCCTCCTGCGCGACGGCGAAAGAGCGTGAACGCGTGACAGTGACGGGCTCGCCGACCGCCTCGGCCAACCCGAGCACCCTCTCCACCTCATCGTTGATCGGGTAACCCACCACTACATCGATCTGGATGCCCATGGTGCCGGAGGCTACCGGCCGCTTCCGGCATGCCGGACCCACAGCTCCGATTCACCCGAACCAGCGGCCGGCCAACCCGTGGACGCTACGCGTTCCGTGCGCCCGGGTTATTTGTCCAGTTCGCGCATCGCCTCGGCGTGGGCACTCATCCGGATGCTCACACTGCCGCTCGTGAAGAGCGCCACACCAACGACCGACACCGGAACGGACAGTCCGAGCACAGCCAGGACTTCGGGCCAGTCGCGTTCGTTCTGACACCAATCTCCCCTTTGCAGACCATCGTTGGCCGTACCACGTTCGGTCAGCAACCGTGACTCGCACTCCGCGGGGTAACGGTCGTCGGGCTCCTCATCGACCTTGTACGGCGTGAGCAGCAACAGGGCACACCATGTCCACTGGAGCGTGGCCACAGCCAGCAGGCCGATACCCCAGGCACGTATGCGCGCGGCACTGTCGCGGAAGTCGAGGTCGTATTCACGTGATCGCATGGCGGACGAATCTAACAAGCGGGTTCTCGCAGCGTGGCGGCGCTCTCCGGGCTCATCGCTGAGCCGTCTCACGTGATGTTGTCTCTGTGTGCGGACCAACAAGTCCAGGTGAGACGGAGGCAAGGTGTCATGAGACGGGACAGCGAGTGGGCATCAGGGCCGCTCGCCCTGCTCGGGGCCGACCGGATCGCGTACGGCGCTCCGCCTCGGCGGTGGTGGTGGGCCTGTTGGTCTACGGCCCTGTGGCGAAGTGGTCGAACTGGCCTGCTTTGACACCGCGTATGAAGGCGGCCAGGTTCTCGGGGGTCGCCGTGAGGATCGTGTCGGGGGCCTCGCTCTCGCGGAGCCTGATCGTGCCGTCGGTGGCCGCGGCGACGTTGACGCAGTTGGCCGCGGTGCCGCTGTAGGAAGACTTTTGCCAGTCGTAGGTGGACATGCTCTGAGAACGACGAGGCGGAGCGCTGGCTGGACGAGCTGGAGCGGAGAAACCGTCCGTAGCGCGAGAGCAGCGGCCGGACGGGACCGCGTGGCGTCGGTTACGCCGCCACGTCGCGCCGCGTGACGTCACGCCGCGTCACGTCGCGAGGCCGAGCTGACGCAGCATGCCGAGTTCGTCGCTGCTGCCCCAGCGCTCGACGAGCTTTCCGTCGGCGAACCGGCTGATCTGCATGCCCCGGTAGCTCACCGTCCGTCCCGTCGCGGCGTGCCCCATCAGCTCACCGAGGTGGGTTCCCGTGATGGTGTACGCGAAGGCGACTTCGTCGTCGGTGGCGACGACGTGCTCGACCTCGATGTGCAGATCCGGGAAGGCCCGCCGCATCGTGGCGAACATTTCTTCGTAGCCCGCCGGCCCCGGGATCTGGCCGGGAGCCGGGTCGTGATCCACCGAATCGGAGACGAAATAGGCTTCGAGTTCACCGAGACGGTTCTCGTTGACCGCTGATCCGAGCTTTTCCAACGTGGCGAGGTTGCTGTTGCGGGACATGGCACTCCCCGGCGTCGTGGTGTCGGGCGGGCCACGCCGGTCCGGGCTGCCATGGCCGACCCTTTCTCTCCTTCCACGGTAGAGGTGAAGGTGTTCGGCTGCCTGTTCCCGCCGGTCCGCGTCGCCCCGGGGCGGACGAGCCGGTCGAGAGTGAGTCCGGTGGCGACCGATCAAGGCAAGGATGACCGCTGATCAGCCCTGAGGAGCGGTCAGCACGGAGAACTCACGGCCGTCGGGATCCGTCATCATCACCCGGCCGGCCTCGTCCGCGCCGCTTTCGATCCGGGTCGCCCCGAGGGTGACGAGCCGGTCGACCTCCGCCTGCGGATCACCGCCGGCCGGGGGAGCGAGGTCGAAACGGAGTCGGCTCCTCCCGGTCCTCGGCATCAGCGGCGGGCCGCCCCAGGTGACCTTCGGACCGCCGTGCGGCGAGCGGATCGCGGTCTCCTGGTCCTGGTCCCAGACCAGCGGCCAGCCGAGTGCCTCGCTCCAGAAGTACCCGACGTCCTGCGAGCCGTCGCAGGCCAGCGCCCCGATGAATCCGCAGTCGGCGAGGAAGTTGTTGCCCGGTTCGATGACGCAGAACTCATTGCCCTCGGGGTCGGCGAGCACCACATGACCCTCCTCGGGGCGTTGGCCGATGTCGATGTGCCGGCCGCCGAGCCCGAGCGCCCTGTCCACCGTCTCCCGCTGGTCCTCCAGGGACGTGCTCGTCAGATCGAAGTGCATCGGGTTCTGGCCGGTCTTCGGCTCCTGGGCAGGGAGGAACCGGATCCGGAACCCGGTGTCGTCGCTCGGCAGGAGGACGAGGCCGTCGTGGGCGTCGTCCGTGGTCTCCCAGCCCAGGACGCCGGCCCAGAAGTGCGCGAGGCGGTGCGGGTCGTGCGCGTCGACGCACAGCGCGTGGAGGTGGGAAGTCATCCCTCGGTCCCCGATTCAGGAAGGCTTTCGTCCAAGTCGTGGCTGGAGCCTGCCCAGACGGTGCCATCCGGTCAACCGATTAACGGCCCGGGCCCGAGACCACCGTCCTGCCCGACCCGCCGCTCCGCACGGTGTCAGTAGACGAGTGCCTGGACGCCGTCCGCCATGATCTCGCTGACGAAGACCTGGGCGCCCGCGATCCGTACCCCGTCCAGCACGTCCTTCTCCGTGATCCCACGCCGCGCCGCGCACTGCGTGCACAGCGTGATCCGCCCCGCCGCCATGACCGACTCGATCAGCTCGGGCAGCGGCGCGGCGTGCGGCAGTTCGAACTCGGCCGCCCGTCCCGGCAGCGCGAACCACGCCGATTCGCCGGTCAGCCACAGCGAGACCTCCACCCCACTGGCCACGGCGACCGCGGCCACCGTGAAGGCCTGGGAGCAGCGCTCGGGGGCGTCGGTCCCGGCGGTCACTTTGATCACGAGCTTCTTGGCGTTCTCGGCGGATTGCATGGGCCGCATGGTAATCCGTCGCCCCGAGGTCCCCGGAGTGATCACCGCAGCCGGTCCCGGTGAGTCAGCACCGTGGTGGGATGGTCGTCGCCGGGCTCCCCTCCCTCCAGTGCCGGCGGGAGCGGTCTGCGGAAGGTCAGGGTGTCGAACGCCCCCGCGCCGTGATAGGTCAACGTGACCGTCGGACTGTCGACCCCGGTGTGCCGTGCCCAGTCCACTCTGGGGTCCCGTTCGCCCCCGTGCCGGTGTGGTGAAGGCGGCAGTTGGGGGGTGTACGGGGCGTAGGACGGATACGGTGGTATCTCCGCGCCGTGTTGGCCGTGTTGGCCCTGCTGTGCCGCGGCTTGTTCCGCGCCGTCACTGGTCACCACGACGATGACCCCGACGATGACCAGCAGGAGTCCGGGCGCGGTCGCGAACTCGAAGTTCTGCCCCATCAGCCACCACGCGGCGAACGCGGCCACCGGGGTCTCCAGCAGGAGCACGACACTGACCGTCGTCGCCGAGACCTTCCCGAGGACGAAGCTCAGCGCGCCGAGTCCGAGGATCTGGGGGAGGATCAGCAGCCCGAGCAGCGACAGTTGGGTTTCCCGGTCGAAGCCGGTGAGCGGGATGTCGGCCAGCCAGCAGACGGCGAGGAGTTCCAGACCGCAGACCAGCGAGGTGAACGTCGAGTAGAGGGGGGTGCTCACATCGGCGCGCGCCCGCTCGCTCAGGGCGGTGTACGCGGCCTGGGCGATAGCCCCGAGGAGCGCGAGCAGGTCGCCCATCAGCGCCGTACCGCCGGCCTGGATGTCCAGGCCCGCCGCCAGGGCCGTTCCGGCGACGGAGAGCGAGAGCCCGGTCCAGGTCCTGCGGGAGGTCTTGACGCCCTGGCCCGCGGCGATGAGGGCCTGCCAGACGGGCTGGGTGGCGACGAGCGCCGTGGACATGGCGACCGTGGTCATCCGGGTGCTCGTCATGAAGGCCGCGAAGTGGAGGGCGAGCGCCGTGGCCGCGAGGAATCCGAAGATCAGGGGTACCCACTGCTCCCGGCGCAGGAGGCGGCGCTCACCCCGTACGACGCGCGCCACCTGGCGGCGGCGCAGCAGCAGAAGGAGCGGCCCGAGCACGGCGAAGCCCAGGGCGTTGCGCCAGAAGGCCATGGCGAGCGGTGAGGCGGAGGCGAAGGCGGTGAGAGGCGCGGTGGCCGAGATGGAGACGACGGTGACGGCCATCGCCGTGACGGACAGTGGGTCGATTCTGGATTTCACGCGCGAGTACCGCCGTCCACGGTCGTTCCGGGTGCGGCGGGTGCGGCGGGTGCGGCGGGTGCGGTGGGAGAGGTGGGTGCCTTGGGCGACTGTCCGGTATGGGTCATTGGGTACGTGGTTTCTGTGCCGTGGGAATGCGGAGGGTGGCAGCAAGGGGGGCAGACTGGGAGACGGGGCGAGGCCGCCCAGGGGTTGTCAGCGCCGCCCGCCTTGTCGCGGCGTCGGCGTGGGCTGTCCGGAGCCCGTGCCCTGGCCGCCGGGCCCCGTGCCCTCTCCGTCGGGCGCGGTGTCACGGAGGCCAGGCGACACCGCCCCACAGGACCTTCGCCGGGTCACGGGTGCTTCGCCGGGTCACCCGGCGCGGGCCCGGCCTCCTCGGCCCCTGCCGGAACGCGGGCCGGCCACGGCGGCCGGATCACTCGGCCCGGTCAGGATGGTGACCGCCGGGGCCGTACAAGTGCCCCGGTGTCTGCCCCTCGGCGCACCTCGTCGAGAGGGCCGGCGCCCCACCCATTAGGCTGGGGCCCGGCCCGTACCGCGTCATACCGTTCATCCGAGGAGCACCCCGTGCTTGAGGCTTTCTTCACCGCCCTGCTGGTCCTTGTCTGTGTCGGCGTGCTCGCCTTCACCGGTCTGGCCGTGAAGAAGCTCTACCAGGGTCAGCGCTGATGATCGAGATCCCTTCCGACCTGCACCCGGACCTCGTTCCGCTCGTCTTCCTCCTCGGCGACTGGGAAGGCGTCGGCGTCTTCGACTTCCCCGGTGAGGAGAAGGCCAACTTCGGGCAGGAAGTCTCCTTCAGCCACGACGGCCGGGACTTCATCGAGTACGTGTCGCACACCTGGGCGCTCGACGCCGAGGGCAAGAAGGTCAGGCCGATCGAGTCCGAGTCCGGCTTCTGGCGCATCGACAAGGACCGCAAGGTCGAGGTCGTCATGGTGCGGGACCAGGGCGTCGTCGAGGTCTGGTACGGCGAGCTGGGGGACCAGAAGCCGCAGATCGACCTGGTGACCGACGCGGTGGCCCGTACGGCGGCCTCCGGTCCTTACAGCGGGGGCAAGCGGCTCTACGGGTACGTCAAGGGTGACCTGATGTGGGTGGGTGAGAAGTCCACCCCGGAGGTGCCGCTGCGCCCGTACATGTCGGCGCACCTGAAGAAGACCGTCAGCCCGGAGCAGGTCGCCGAGTGGGCCAAGGACCTCGGTGACCTCCCGGACGACGGCATCGCCTTCTTCAAGTAGTCCGCTCCGCGGGAAGCCGCGGAGGACCGCCGCCACGCCTGCCTACACTGGGGGCGTGGTGAGCACCGACTGGAAGAGCGATCTGCGGCAGCGCGGCTACCGGCTGACCCCTCAGCGCCAGCTTGTCCTCGAAGCCGTCGACTCCCTCGAACACGCGACGCCGGACGACATCCTCTGCGAGGTCCGCAGAACCGCCTCCGGGGTGAACATCTCCACGGTCTACCGGACGCTGGAGCTGCTGGAGGAGCTGGGCCTCGTCTCGCACGCCCACCTCGGGCACGGCGCTCCGACGTACCACCTGGCCGACCGGCACCACCACATACACCTGGTCTGCCGGGACTGCACGGCGGTGATCGAGGCGGACACCGAGGTCGCCGCCGAGTTCACGGC
This sequence comes from Streptomyces sp. NPDC088124, assembly GCF_040685895.1. NCBI lineage: Bacteria > Bacillati > Actinomycetota > Actinomycetes > Kitasatosporales > Streptomycetaceae > Streptomyces > Streptomyces sp. NPDC088124. Next base: position 19,394 of record NZ_JBFBJB010000027.1, read on the forward strand.
CAAGCTGCGCCGCGACTTCGGCTTCACCACGGACATGAAGCACTTCGCGATCTTCGGCCGCTGCCGGGAGTGCACGGCCCGTGCCGCGGACGGTGACGCCGCCGGGTGACCCGGCGCCGCCCGGGTGAGTCGTAGGCTTCATGACTATGCAGCGACACTCGACCACCAGCCCTCTCCTCACCCTGCCCGGAGCCGTCGCGGCCGAAGGCCAGGACGAAGGCGTCGCCGCGCACTACGGCGATCTGTTCCGGGAACAACGCGCCCTCGCCGACGGCACCGGCTTCGTCGACCTCTCCCACCGCGGCGTCGTCACCGTCACCGGCGACGACCGGCTGAGCTGGCTGCACCTGCTGCTCACCCAGCACGTCACGGAGCTGCCCGTGGGCCGGGCCACCGAGGCACTGATCCTCTCCGCGCACGGCCACGTCGAGCACGCCCTGTACCTCGTGGACGACGGCGCGACGGTCTGGGCACACGTGGAGCCGGGGACGCGGGAGGCCCTGGTGGGCTACCTGGAGTCGATGAAGTTCTTCTACCGGGTCGAGGTCGCGGACCGTACCGACGACTTCGCGGTGGTGCACCTCCCGGCCGGCTCCATCGCCGCTCCACCGGAGGGCGTCGTCGTACGGGAGACCCCGTACGGCCGTGATCTCTTCCTGCCGCGCGACGGGCTGACGGCGTACGCGGAGCAGCACGGTCCGCCGGCGGGGATCCTCGCCTACGAGGCGCTCCGCGTCGAGGCGCACCGGCCGCGGCTCGGCTTCGAGACCGACCACCGGACCATCCCGCACGAGGTGGGGTGGATCGGCGGCGCGGTCCACCTCGACAAGGGGTGCTACCGGGGCCAGGAGACCGTGGCGCGCGTCCAGAACCTGGGGAAGCCGCCGCGCCGGCTGGTCTTCCTGCACCTCGACGGCAGCGATGTCCACCTCCCCGGGCACGGGGCGCCGGTGCGGCTCGCGGCGGACGGGGCCGAGGGGCGGCAGCTCGGCTTCATCACCACCTCGGCCCGCCACCACGAGCTGGGGCCGATCGCGCTGGCGCTGGTCAAGCGCAATGTGCCGGTGGACGCGCCGCTGCTGGCGGGGGACACGGCGGCGGCTCAGGAGGTCGTGGTCGAGCCGTAGGCCGCCGGGGCGGGCAGCGGTACGGGAGGGCCCGGAGGTACCCGGGAGGGCCTAGAAGTCCAGCAGCACCGTGAACGGGCCGTGATTCGTGAGCGAGACGCGCATCTCCGCTCCGAACCGGCCCGTCTCCACCTTCGCCCCCAGCTCCCGCAGCCGCGCGACCACCGCGTCGACCAGCGGTTCGGCCACCGGACCCGGCGCGGCGGCGTTCCAGGTGGGACGGCGGCCCTTCCGGGCGTCCCCGTAGAGAGTGAACTGCGAAATCACCAGGAGCGGGGCGTTCGCCTCCGAACAGGACTTCTCGCCCTCCAGCATCCGTATCGACCAGAGCTTGTCGGCGAGCCGCCGTGCCTGCTCCACCGTGTCCTCGTGGGTGACTCCCACCAGCACACACAGCCCTTCGCCGACGATCTCGCCGACGGTTTCCGTCCCGGACCCGGTCACGGCGACGACGCTCGCGCCGTCGACTCTCTGTACCACTGCTCGCATACGGACCAACCTATCGGGGCCGAACGGGTGCGGAGCGCCCCCCTGCGCGGTGCCGGGAGTGGCACGATGCACAGAGGCGGTGCGCGGCAGGCACCCGTCGAGGGATGGGGGTCCCCAGCGGTGTGCGGGACGGGTCTCCCCAGTGGAGTGAGGGGAAATACGCGCGATGAGCACATCGAGCACATCCGGCGCCGGACAGCCGACGCAGCGGTCGAGGCCGCACGGCCCCGCGCCGGCGACCCGTACGACCAGCGGGGTCGGCAGTGGTGGCCCCGTGGGCGGCGGACCGGTGGGCGGTGGACCGGTGGGATGTGCGGGGGGCGGGGCTCCGGGAGGCGGAGAGGGGACGGCGGCGCTGCCCGCGCCGCGGCCGTACGACTTCAGCGTCCTGCTCCTGCCCGAACTGCGCGCGCTGCGCCGGGACTCGCACCGGGACGAGGGGGACCTCAGCTATCTGCGGCGGCTGCTGCAGGGCCGTATCGACATCCTGCGGGCCGAGTTGGCGCGCCGTACGGCGCCAGAGACCCCGTTGCTCGACCGGCTCTCCGAGATCCTCACCGACGCCCCGTCGCGGCACCGCAGCTCCGCCCGGCACGTCACGCTCTCCACGCCGCGCAGCGCGGAGTACCGGGCGCTGGCCGCGGAGACGCTGGCGGAGGTGGAGCTGTCGGACCTGGAGGCGCGTACGGACGAGGAGTTGCACTCGGCGATGAGGCGGCTGGTGCGCAACGAGCGTCAGCTCTCGCGCCGCCGTCACCAGCTCCAGCGGACGGCGGACGATTGCAGCGCGGAGATCGCGCGCAGGTACCGTGAAGGCGAAGCACAAGTAGACGACCTGCTCATGTAGGCGGCCTGCTCATGCCGGCGCCGATCCGTCCGTGCGTGGGCGGGGTCCGTCCTGCCTCTCCGGAAGGCCGAGGATGACCTCCACCACGCCCAGCAGCACGTCCACCGCGGTCGGTACGTCCGGTGGCACCGGTCCGGGCACGGGCCCCGGCACCGGTACGGGCCCCGGCATACCCCGGGACGTGTCGGCGCCGGTACTCGCCGAGGTCGTACGCTCCGGCTTCGTCGAGGGACGGCACCGCGGCGCGCTGGTGCTGCTCGCCGCCGACGGTACGGTCGAGCTGGAGCTGGGCGATCCGGGCGCGCCGGTCTTCCCGCGCTCCAGCAACAAGCCGATGCAGGCGGCGGCCGTGCTGCGGGCCGGGCTCGAACTCTCCGGGGAGCGGCTGGCGCTGGCCGCCGCGAGCCACTCCGGCGAGGGCTTCCACCTCGACCTCGTACGGACGATGCTCGCCGAGTACGGGCTGACCCCCGACGACCTCCAGACCCCGCCGGACCTGCCGCTCGATCCGGTGGAGGCGGAGTCGTACCTCGCCGCGGGCGGGGTGCGCGAGCGGATCACGATGAACTGCTCCGGCAAGCACACGGCCATGCTCGCCGTCTGCGCGCTCAACGGCTGGCCGACGGAGAACTACCTCGACCCCGCCCACCCGTTGCAGCGACTCGTGCTGACGGTGATCGAGGAGGCGGCCGGGGAACACGTCGCCACGGTCGGTACGGACGGCTGCGGCGCCCCGCTGATGGCCCTCAGCCTCACCGGACTCGCCCGCGCCTTCCGCCACTTCGTCCTCGCGGCGCCGACGACGGCCGAGGGGCGCGTCGCGGCGGCGATGCGCGCGCACCCCGAGTACGTGGCGGGCACGCGGCGCTCCGACACCTGGCTGATGCGGGAGGTGCCGGGGACGCTCTCCAAGATGGGCGCGGAGGCGGTCCAGGCGGTGGCGCTGGCGGACGGCCGCGCGCTCGCGTTCAAGATCGACGACGGCGGGGCGCGGGCGCTCGGCCCGGTGCTGGCGCGGGCGCTCCAGCTCCTGGGCGTCGAGGCGGAGGTGCTGGGCCGGATCGGACGCGCGCCGCTGCTGGGCGGGGGCGCGGAGGTCGGGGCGGTACGGGCGGCGTTCTGATTCCCGCCCTCGGGGGACCGGCGGAAAACCGGGTGCGCCGCCGGGAGAGCGCGCATACCGTGCCGACCATGAGCCCTGAGGTCCGTACCGTCACCGAAGCCGAGTTCCCCGACTGGAATCGCGCCCTGAACACCGGTTTCCTGCGTCCGCCGGGAGACTCGGACGCGATGGTGGCGTGGCGGCGCGAGGGCGCGGACCTCACGCGTACGCGCGGGGCGTTCGAGGACGGGCGGTGCGTCGGGACCTTCCGTTCCTTCGCCCAGGAGCTGACGGTGCCCGGCGGCGCGGTGCTCTCCGCCGACGCGGTCTCGAACGTCACCGTCTCGCCCACCCACCGCAGGCGCGGGCTGCTCGGCCGGATGATGGGGGCCGATCTGGCGCAGGCGAAGGAGCGCGGGGACACCCTCGCCACGCTCATCGCCGCCGAGTACCCGATCTACGGGCGGTACGGCTTCGGGCCCGCCGCGTCGATCACGGAGTGGGCGGTCGACGTGGCGCGCTCGGGGCTCGATCCGCGCTGGGCGGGCCCCGGCGCCGAGGACGGCGGCGGCCGGATCGACCTGGTCGACGGCGCGGACGTACGGAAGCTCGGCCCCGAGCTGCACGAGCGCTTCCGGGCGCGGCAGCCGGGTGCGGTCGGCCGGGACGAGCGCTGGTGGCTCAGGCAGACCGGGCAGGCGCCCGACGGACCCGGACACGCCTGGGTGGAGCCCTTCCACGCGGTGTACCGCTCGGCGGCGGGTGAGGTGGAGGGCCTGGCCACGTACGCGTCCGACGGCAACTGGGGCGACGCCAAGCAGCCGCTGAACACCGCGTCCGTACGGGACCTGATCGCGCTGACCCCGGCGGCCGAGCGTGCGCTGTGGCGGTTCGTCTGCTCGATCGACTGGATCACGACGGTGCGGACGGGTTACCGCGCGCCGGACGACCTGCTGCCGCACTTCCTGCCGGACCCGCGTGCGGCGCGCGTCGTGACGCAGGCGGACTACCTGTGGGTGCGGATCCTCGACACCGTACGGGCCCTGGAGGCGCGTACGTACGCCGTTCCCGGGGCGCTGGTGCTGGAGATCCACGACGCGGCGGGTCTGGCGGGCGGCCGTTTCCGGCTGGAGGCCTCGCCGGAGGGCGCGAGCTGCGCCCCCACGACGGAGGCGGCCGGACTGGCCCTGGACGTGCGGGAGCTGGGCGCGCTGTACCTGGGCGACACGTCTGCGCTGCGGCTCGCGGCGCTGGGGACGGTGACGGAGGAGCGGCCCGGGGCGGCGGCGGTGGCGGAGGCGCTGTTCCGTACGGGGCGGCGGCCTTGGTGTCCGGACGTCTTCTGATCCGTACGGGGCCGGTCGGTCCGTAGGACGGGCAGTTGGCCGTACGAGGGTCAGTTGGCCGTACGGGGGTCAACCGTGGCCGAGCCGGGTGACGAGGAGGGCCAGGACCGCGGCGCCGATTCCCGCGCAGGTGGCGTTCCTGGCCTTGATGCCGAAGGTGAGCAGGAGAAGCGCGACGGTCCCCGCGGTGCCGAAGCGCCAGTGCACGAGCTGGTCGAGCCCGATGCCGAAGGCTGTGGTGAGGAGCGCGGACACAGGCATGGCGGTCACTCCTTTACGGCGGGTGGGGAGAGCAGGAGTCGAGTTGGCTGCCAACTCGACGCCAACTAATGAAGCTGTCCCGCCAAGTTGCGATCCATAAACAAGTTCACTGTTACAACTGCCAGGAGATGGCAGGAAGTTGTAACGTAGGGTTGTGACGTCTGAACAGGCTGCTGTGAACGGCACCGGAAAGCCCACGCCGGAGGATGTGGCGGAGGCCCTGCGTGCCCGTATCGAATCGGGTGAGCTCGGAGCGGGTCAGGCCCTGCCCACGCAGAAGAACCTGGTGGCCGAGTTCGGGGTGCAGCGCGGGGTGATCCGGCAGGCCCTGCGGCGCCTCCGGGAGGACGGGCTGCTCACCGAGGTCACGCGCGGCGCCCCGCCCCGTATCGCCGACCGCGCCGCCACCGAGCGGGCCGCCGCCCGGCGGGCCGCGGCGGGCGGGGACGAGGCGCCGCAGGAGACGATGGTCGCGCTGCGCCCGCGCATCATGGCCGCGTTCGAGGCCGAGCACGTACGGATAGACGCCCTCTGTCTGACGGCGGAGTCGCTGAGCGCGGCCCTGGGCGAGCAGCGCCTGCGCGTCCGGGACCGGGCGGCCCTGTCGGCGGAGGCCGGTGCCGAAGCCGGCTCCGGGATGCCGGGTGCGGGCGCGCTGCCCGCCACGGTGACGGTCCGGGTGCTGCTGCCCAACCGCGACATCGACCTGGCGTTCCCGCGCTCCGTCGCCGCCACCGGCACGCACCCGGACGAGAGCGACCTCGTCCACCAGCGCTGGCTCCAGCAGCGCAACGCGCACGGCACGGTCCTGAGCGACCATCTGATGGGGATGCGCTCGGCGGGCATCGACGTCGACGTACGGTTCAAGGCGCTGCCCTTCACGCCGCCGGTGAAGCTGTACGTGCTCAACGGCAGCGAGGCGCTGTTCGCGTACTACAAGGTCACCGTGCGCGAGACGGAGATCCACCGGACGTCCGTCGAGATGTACGACGCGCTCGGGGACCGGTCGACGCTGTTCTCCTTCGGGTCGGGGGAGCTGCGGGCGCAGCGCGACAACGCGTTCGTGGCGGAGTCGGGGGCCTGGTTCGACGCGCTCTGGGAGACGATCGCGACGGACCTCGCGCTGGGATGACCCGTGTCGTACGGGTGTGGTTCGGGGCAGGATGTGGGGCGGACGGTCCGAGGGCCTGAAGGCATGAAGGCGTGGAGCCCTGAAGGTCCGCATTCCTGAAGGCCCGAAGGCCCGGAAACCCGAAGAACGGAGCGACTTGAACCCTCCCCCAGCTAAAGCAGGGGGGATTCCTGACTCAGGAAGCCTCACAGGTTGACAACCTGAATGGTCTTACTCCCTCAGCGCCGGCCGGGACGGAACCTGCCCGGTTTGCACAGCAAAGCAAGGGGGATCGTCGTGTTGGCTTGGTTCTCGCTCAACACGTCGTACGCGCTTGGTTCTCGCAACGCACGGCATCCAGGATACCCGACGTTGCGGGCGGTCTTTCGCCCTGGAGGCGAAACCCCGTTTCCCGCCCTGCTCCGCAGGAATCCGATTCCTCCCCGGCCTGAAGGCCGGGGCATCCTCGGAGGTTCCCGGTGACGCCGGGGTGGCTCTGGCGATCACCACGAACAACTCGCCGAGGGCCGTGCGGCGCTACCTCGAACGGACCGGCCTCACCCGGTGCTTCGGCGGTCACGTCTACGGACGCCGGCACGATCCGAGGCTGCTCAAGCCGCATCCGGACTGCCTGGAACGCGCGCTCAAGTGGACGGGCGTACCCGCGGGCGAGTCGGTGATGATCGGTGACGCGGAGGCCGACCTCCGCGCTGCGGAGCAGCTCGGCGTCCGTTTTCTCGGGTATGCGACGAGGGAGACGAAGAGCGACGTGCTGTACGGCGCGGGGGCACGGGTGGTGATGGACGAACTTCCGGACAACTTGACGAAGTTGGCAGCCAAAGTCCGCCAAGTCCACCAAACCCGCCACCTTTGATGCCATAGTCGCTGCGCGACGTCGTCCGTGGGCGACGTCGGTGGGCGGGCGACCGCTGATCCGAGTTGGTGAAGAAGGCGCCGACCTGCCCTCACTGCGGCCACCGGAGAGGTAGCTTCCGCAGGACGGCTCCACACGCGCCGGACACGCCACACACACCACAGATCCACATACACCGCAGAGCCACGTACTTCAGAGACATCACCCGTACCGAGGGCATAAGGCACAGTGCACAGGGCAATGACAGTCGGCAGGGCATCCCGCAGGGCATCCGCGACGGGATCCGACATTCGCAGGCAGGCGGGCGAGCTGAGCCGCGACGGCCAGGGGGTCACCGGCCCCCTGAACGGCTACCACCACGAGACGTACGCCTTTCCGCTGCCCGCCACGAACGCGCTCAGCGCCCGTTTCGAGCGCGCCAAGCTCCGTGCGCCCCGCCCCGGGCTGCTCTGGTTCGACCGGCGCTGCTTCGCCTCCGAGGACCTGTTGCTCACCGCGCTCCAGGGCCGGGTGGTGCGTATCCCGGAGATCATCAGGGTGGACGACGGCGTATACCTCCAGGGCTTCATCGAGGGCCGGACCCTCGACGCCCGCCAGGTGCCGGGACACCAGGTCTCCGGCCGTGGGCTCTCCCGGCGCCATGCCGGCCAACTCCGGGAGTTCTTCCGCCAACTGGTCTCGATCGACCCGAAGGAGCTGGCGGAGCACAGGGTGACGCGGATCTGCGCCCCGGACGACCGGACGGCGGAGGGCGACTCGGCGGCGTTCCTGGACCGGCTGATCCGGTTCACCGAGGAGCAGGTCCACCTGGGGCACGGCGAGCCCTACCGGACGCTCTTCGCGGAACTCGGCGTCGGCGCGGACGCCCTCGGCCGGCTGCGGAAGCGGACCGTGGAGCTGCGCTCGCGCCCCTTCGCCCTCCTCCACTGCGATCTGCACCGGAAGAACCTGATCGTCGACCGGGGCGGTGACCTCTGGGTCATCGACTGGGAACTCGCCATGATCGGCGATCCGCTCTACGACCTGGCCACCCACCTCCACCTGATGGGCTATCCGAGGCAGGAGGAGGCGCGCGTCAAGGAGCTGTGGGTGGCTGCGGTGGAGGAGGCGCGCGCCGGGAGTTCGTACGGCTGGGAGGAGGACCTGCCGCTGCTCCTCGCGTACAAGCGGGTGCAGTCCGTCTTCACCGACATCATCCGTACGGCGCTGCTGCTCGGCCCCGACGCGGAGTCGAACTGGCGGGTGCTGCCCCGGGTGGCGTGGCGGATCCAGCGCGTACTGGCCGCGGCGGAGCGTGAGTTGTACGGGGCGGACGCGGCGCCGACGGTACGGCAGGTGATGACCGCCTACCGGAACTGGTTCCGTACGACGCGCGAGCCGGACGAGGACGCGGCTACGACGTCCGCGCCCTGAACAGCACGCCCGACAGCCCCAGTGAGACGGCCAGGATCCCCGCGGTCCAGGCCAGCGCGGTCCACGGCGCCGTGCCCACCGGCAGCCCCAGCAGCAGGCCGCGCAGCGACTCGATCACCGGTGTGACCGGCTGGTGGTCGGCGAAGCCGTGCAGCCAGGACGGCATGGTCCCGATGGGCACGAAGGCGCTGCTCGGGTAGGGCAGGAACAGTACGAAGAAGGTGAAACCGGAGGCCGCCTCGGGGGACTTGGCGAGCAGTCCCACGGCCGCCGAGAACCAGGACATCGCGATGATGAAGGCGATCAGGATCCCGGCGGCGGCGAGCGCGGCGGCCGGCCCCGCGGAGGGACGGAAGCCGATCAGCAGGGCGACGCCGAGGACGAGCGCGGTCGAGACGAGGTTGCGGACGACGCTCGCCGCGACATGCCCGGCGAGGATCGGCGCACCGCCGACGTCGAGGGAGCGGAAGCGGTCGATGATGCCGTCCTTCATGTCCTCGCTGACGCTGACGGCGGTGCCGGCCGAACCGTAGCCCGCGCAGAGGATCAGGACGCCGGGGACGACGTAGGTGACGTACTCGGTCCCGGTGTTGATGGCGCCGCCGAAGAAGTAGACAAAGACGAGCATCATCATCACCGGGAGCATCATCGAGGTGATGACGGCGTCCGTGTTGCGCCGGCTGAGGCGGAGTCCGCGCCCGGCCAGGGTGCCGGCCAGCGTGGCGGAACGGGCTGCGGAACGGGTGGCGGAACCGGCGGCGGGGCGGGCGCCGGGGCGGGGCAGGGCCTCAGACACGGGCGGACTCCTTCGGGTGGGAGTGGGCGGACGAGCGGGTGAGGGCCAGGAACACGTCGTCGAGGGTGGCGCTGTGGACGGCGAAGCGCGCCACCTCCGTACCGTCCGGGTCGATCTCGTCCAGCAGGGCGCGCACCTGGGCGGCGCTGCCGTCGGTCGGCAGGCCGAGCGTGAGTGACCCGGGGACGTGGTGCACCGCGCGGTCCGCGAGGCGCAGATAGGCGTCGGGGCTGGTGAGTACGAGGTCGAGCCGGTGGCCGGAGACCAGGCTCTTCAGCTCGTCCGCGGTGCCCTCGGCGGCGATCAGGCCCTGGTCCATGACCGCGATACGGTCCGCGAGCCGGTCGGCCTCCTCCAGGTACTGGGTGGTGAGGAAGACGGTGGAGCCCTGCGCGGCGAGGTCCTGTACGACCTGCCACAACTCCTGGCGGCTGCGCGGGTCGAGGCCGGTCGTCGGCTCGTCGAGGAAGACGACCTCGGGGGCGCCGACCAGCCCGGCGGCGAGGTCGAGCCTGCGCCGCATGCCGCCGGAGTACGTGGCGGCGAGGCGGTGGCCGGAGTCGGTGAGCCCGAACCGGTCGAGGAGTTCCGCGGCCCGGCGCCGGGCGGCGTCCCGGGGGAGTCCGCCGAGGCGGGCCATCATGCGGAGGTTCTCGGCGCCGGTCTGCTTCTCGTCGACGGCGGCGAACTGCCCGGTCAGGCTGATGGTCCCGCGCACGCGGCGCCGGTCGGCGACGATGTCGTGCCCGGCGACGCGGGCGGTGCCGCGGTCGGGGGTGGTGAGGGTGGTGAGGATCCGTACGGCGGTGGTCTTGCCGGCGCCGTTGGGTCCGAGGAGGGCGAAGACGGTGCCGGGCTCGACACGGAGGTCGATACCGCGGAGGACGTGGACGGGTGTTTTCCCCTGCCCCTTGTAGGACTTTTCGAGGCCGGTGGCTTCGACGGCCGGTTGTGAACGCACGATCGTTCCCCCTTCGGGTCTCTTCTGCGTATGACATACGCGTTACTGTGTAAGGGTTACGCATTACTAGGATGGGCGTCAAGCGGCGGGGAGCGGCAGAAGAGAGGTGCGGCGATGACGGGCAACGCGAACAGCGCGGCCGGCGACGGCGGTACGGGGCGTCCGGGCTCTTCGGGACCCCTGGGGCCGCCCGGGCTTCCCGCCAGCATCGAGGCGGCATGGGGGCTGCGCGACCGCCCGTCCAAGGGGCCGAAGCCCGGCCTCACCCTGGCGCGCATCGTCGACGCGGCGGTCGGCCTCGCGGCGGCGGAAGGGCTGGCCGCGGTCTCGATGGGGCGGGTCGCCAAGGAACTCGGCGTCTCCACGATGTCGCTGTACCGGTACGTCGCCGCCAAGAACGAGCTGTACATCCTCATGATGGAAGCGGCTCTCGGCGCGCCGCCCCCGCCGCCGGACCCGGCTGTCGGCTGGCGCGAGGCGCTGACGCTCTGGGCGCGGGGCCAGCGGGCGGCGTTCCACCGGAACCTGTGGGCGCTGCGCCTCCCGATCCCGGGCCCGCCCAGCACGCCGAACATGGTGGCGTGGTGGGAGCGGGGGATGGTGGCGCTGGACGGCACGGGTCTGGACGACGGCACCAGGCTCTCGGTGATCCTGCTGGTCAGCGGCTACGTACGGAACGAGGCGCTGCTGATGGCGGATCTGGACGCGGCGGTCGAGGCGAGCGGTGCCACGCCCCGGCAGGTGATGGAGGGGTATGAGAACACCCTCCGCCGGCTGGCCGACCCGGCGCGCTATCCGTCGATCGCCCGCGTGATGGCCGAGGGAGGGTTCGGCGAGGCCGGGTCCGGCGGGGAGGAGGAGGCGGACATCGAGTTCGCCTTCGGCCTGAACTGCCTCCTGGACGGGGTGGAGGCGCTGATCCGGCGCACGGGGTGAGCGGGCGGGCGGGGGTGTCAGGCCGTATGCCCCGCCTCCCCGGCACCGGGGCGCCGCTGCGTAGGCTTCACCGTCATGAACGGCGACGAAGACAACGAGGTCCTCGACCCCGACCCGGCCTCCCATCCGGCCCCCCACTTCTCCCCCCATGCCGAGGTCGGCCTGCGCGAGCGCAAGAGGCAGCGCCGCTACCAGGACATCTCGGAGACCGCGATCGCGCTCTTCCTCGCGAAGGGCTTCGACCGGGTCTCGGTCGCGGAGGTCGCCGCCGCGGTCGAGATCTCCAAGCCGACCCTCTTCCGGTACTTCCCCGCCAAGGAGGACCTGGCGCTGTACCGGTTCGCCGACCACGAGGACCAGGCCGCGCGGGTGGTCGCGGGCCGGCCCGGCGGCGTACGCCCGCTGGAGGCGCTGCGCCTGCACTTCCTGGCCGGACTCGACGGGCGCGACCCGGTGACCGGCCTCAACGACCACGAGGGCGTGCTCGCGTACCACCGGCTGCTGTACGGGACGCCGAGCCTGGTGGCCCGGTTGTACGGATACCAGCGGCGCTCCGAGGAGGCGCTGGCAGCCGCCCTCGGGGGCGGGATCGAGGGGGCGCTCGGCGCCGGGCAGATCATCGCCGTACAGCGCATCCTCGCGCAGGAGAACTGGCGGCGGATCGCGGCGGGCGAACCGGCCGGGGCGGTCCATCCGGACGCGGTCGCGGCGGCGGAGCTGGCCTTCGAGCGGCTGCGCCACGGGCTCGTGCTCTGGTGACCCTGGTGACCCGACCTTTTTGTTTTACTGAGTAACGTTCTTTACCTGGTCACGCTATTCTCGGTGGAATGACGGCATCCGAGGCGGGACCCGAGACGGCATCCGAGGCGGCATCCGGGACGGCTTCCGAAGCGGCTTCCGAAGCGGCTTCCGAAGCGCTCGACGAGGAGCGGACCTACCACCAGGTCTGCCGCGCCGCCCTGGCCGGCATGGTGGACGACGCGCACGAACAGGTCGTCACCGGCGAGAACGCCTTCGCGTCCGGTGCGGACGCCGAGGTCCTCGGCCGCTATCTGCGCAGCTACGCCAAGGAGTTGCGGCAGGAGCCGGAGGGCCCGCTGTTCTTCGGCCGGCTCGACTTCACCGAGGGCCCGGCGGCCGGCGACCACAGCGGGCAGAGCTATCACATCGGCCGCCGCCGGGTCACCGAACACCCCGCCGCCCCGCCCCTCGTGGTCGACTGGCGCGCGCCCGTCTCGCGCGCCTTCTACCGCGCGAGCGCCGCCGACCCGCAGGGCGTGGCCGTACGCCGCAGGTTCGGGTGGGCGCCCTGGAGCAAGGGGGAGCCGGCGGACCTGACCGGCCTGGAGGACGAGCCGCTGGGGCCGGATACGGTGGCGAGCGGCCCCGCCGCGAGCGCCATCCTCACCGGTGAGATCGAGCGCCCCCGTATCGGGCCCATGCGTGACATCGCCGCCACCATCCAGCCCGAGCAGGACGAACTCGTACGCTCCGAACTCGGCCGCTCCCTCTGCGTCCAGGGCGCCCCCGGCACCGGCAAGACCGCCGTCGGCCTGCACCGTGCCGCATACCTCCTCTACACCTACCCGCGGCGGCTGCGGCGCGGCGGGCTGCTGGTGCTCGGGCCCAACCGCACCTTCCTCTCCTACATCTCCGAAGTCCTGCCCGGCCTCGGTGAACTCGGTGTCCGCCAGTCGACGGTCGGCGAGGAGATCGCGCGCCATCCGGTGCGGATCCAGGACACGGAGGAGACCGCGGCCGTCAAGCACGACGCCCGCATGGCGGAGGTGCTGCGCCGCGCGCTGTACGGACGGGTCGCGACGCACACGGCCCAGTTGGCGCCCCTGGTCGTGCCGGACGGCTCGTACCGCTGGCGCGTCGGGCCCGGCGAACTGGCCCGTATCGTCGCGGAGGTACGGGCCGAGGCGCCCCCGTACGGCACCGGCCGGGAGCGGGTGCGCAGCCGTGTCGTACGGGCCCTCCAGCTCCAGGCGGAGCGGCGCGCGGGGCCGCAGCCTGCGCTGTGGGTACGGCGGCTGAGCACCTCGCGCCCCGTCACCGCGTATCTGGACGCGGTCTGGCCCAAGGCGAGCCCCGAGGAGGTACTGGCCGGGGTGCTGGCCGATCCGGCGGCGCCGGCGGACGGCATCCTCACCGCCGAGGAGCGGCGGGCGCTCCGCCGCGCAGGGATGCGCGTCCCCTCGGGGCCGCGGGCGGCTCGGTCGCTGCGCTGGTCCACGGCCGATCTGGTGCTGCTGGACGAGCTCGCCGGGCTGATCGAACACCCCGAGGGGTACGGGCATGTCGTCATCGACGAGGCGCAGGACCTCTCCCCGATGGAGTGCCGGGCGATCGCGCGCCGGGTGTCCTTCGGTTCGCTGACGGTGCTGGGGGATCTCGCGCAGGGCACCACCCCGTGGGCGGCCCGCTCCTGGCCCGAGCTGCTCACCCATCTCGGCCGCCCCGACGCGGTCGTGACGCCGCTGACCACCGGATTCCGGGTGCCCGGCGCGGTCGTGGAACTCGCCAACCGGCTGCTCGCCTCGCTCGACGTCGACGTACCGCCGGCGCGTTCCCTGCGGGGTGCGGGGGAGCTGACGATCACTGGGCCGGACGGGCCGGGCGCGCCGGGCGGGCCGGACGACGGGACCGGCGGCCTGGACGCGGCGGTGGTCGACGCCGTACGCCGGGCGCTCGCCCGCGAGGGCTCGATCGGCGTGATCGCGGCCGGAGCCGAGGCGGAGCGGCTCCGTACCGTACTCGCCGGGGCGGGGGTGGCCACCGCGACGGCGGACGACCTCGGCGCGACGGCGGCGCGGGTGACGGTGCTGCCCGCGACGGCCGCGAAGGGGCTGGAGTACGACCATGTCGTCCTGGTCGAACCGGCGGCCGTCATGGCGGCCGAGGCGCGCGGGGCACACCGGCTGTACGTGGCGCTCACTCGCGCGGTCTCCCGCCTGGACATCGTCCACAGCCGCCCGCTCCCGGGGGAGTTGGCGGCGCCGGGCCGCTGACGGACGGCGTTCGGGCAGGGGGCGGAAGCGGAACGGAAGCCCTGGGCTGTACGTTGCTCTCGGCGAAGTGGGGAGCCTTATCCGTATGCGGTCGTACAGCGATATTCCGTCCATGTCCAGATGAACCGGATCCAGGTGTTCCGGGCGCACCAGCGAGGCCATTTTCATGAAGCTTCTGCACATCGACTCCAGCATCTCGGGCGCCGAGTCGGCCAGCCGCCAGATCTCGGCGGCCGTCGTCGCCCGCTTCAGGGCCGAGCACCCCGGCCTTGAGGTCACGTACCGCGATGTCGCCGCCGAGCCGCTGCCGCACCACTCGGAGGCCGTCCAGAAGCTCAAGCTGGCCTCCATGGTGCAGGAGGCGTCCATGGACCCGGTCGTGGCGGCCGGTACGGACATCGACGCGGGTGCCCGCGCACTGGGCGAACTGAGCAGGCTCGACGAGGCGTTGGGCGAGTTCCTGGCCGCGGAGGTCGTCGTGATCGGTGCCCCGATGTACAACTTCGGCATCCCCAGCCAGCTCAAGTCGTGGATCGACACCCTGCCGGTCTCGGGCAAGACCTTCCGCTACACCTCACAGGGCCCCGAGGGGCTGGCGGGCGACAAGCGCGTCATCGTCGCCTCCTCGCGCGGCGGCGAGTACGTGGCGGACACCCCGACGGGGGGCTTCGACCACCAGGAGACCTACCTCAGCAGCTTCTTCGCCTTCATCGGGGTGCGGAACCTCGAATTCGTCCGCGCCGAGGGCATCAACTACGGGCCCGAGCGGCGCAAGCGCGCGATCGAGGCGGCGCTCGCCGAGGCCGTCACGCTCAAGGCGGTCTGAGCCTCAGGGCGGTCTGAGGCGGCTCCGGGAGGCGGGCGGTGGGCGGAACGCGGCGCACACCGCGACCGCCAGTGCCTCGAACGCGGCCGCCGTCAGCAGCGCGCCCGGCAGCGACCAGGTGGCGACCGGTCCGGCGAGGGCGGCGCCGAGAGCGTATCCGGTGATCTTGAGGCTGGCACCCGTGGTGAAGACCTGCCCCCGCAGCCGGTCGGGCGCCTCCCGGTGGCGTATCGCGAAGAGGGCGGTGAGCTGCGGGCCTTCCCCGGCACCGGCCAGCACCATCGCGGCCAGGACCAGGGCGGGCCGGCCGGTCGCCGCGAGGACCAGGGCGACGGCCACGGCGAGGCTGCCCAGCCACAGGACGGCGTCCGGCGCGGGGGCCGGGGCCCGCGGCCGGGAGAGCGCCGCGTTGGCCGCGAGGGCGGAGGCGGCGACGACGGAGAGCAGGAGCGCGCCGTGGCCCGCCGTACCGAAGGCCTGCTCGCCCAGCAGGGGGCAGCAGACGATCAGCATGCCCCTGCCCACGGACGAGACGACCGACGCCGCCGTCGCGCGGGCCAGCGGCCGGGCGCGTGCCACGGCGCGGAATCCGGCGGCGAGTTCGGCGACGACCGGAGCAGGAGAGGCGGGCGGCCCGGCGCCGGACGGCTGGGCGCCGGACGGTCCGACGACGGGGAGCGTCAGCGCCGACGGCAGAGCGGCGCAGATCAGCGCGACGGACACGAGCACCCCGGCCGGTGCCCCGTGGAGCGCTGCGACGGCACCGGCCAGCGCGGGCCCCGCGAGGCTCGCGACGTGGAAGGTCATCGCGTCCTGTGCGGTGGCGCGCCGCAGCCCGTCCGGCGGTACGACGCGCGGCAGTTGGGAGGTCCAGCCCCCGGACAGGGCCGGCCCGGGCAGCCCGGCGGCCACCGCGACGAGGAGGGCGGTCCAGAGCGGCACGCGGTCCAGGTGCACCAGGGCCAGAAGGACGCCGAGCCCCGCCGCGTACAGGGCGAGCGCCCCGCCGAGCAGCCGCCCCGGCGCGGCCGACCGGTCGAGGAGCATGCCGAAGAGCGGTCCGCCGACCGCCGCCGCGACCATGACCCCGGCCAGCAGCGACGACGCGGTGGACGCGGATCCGGTGGCCGCCAGTGCGGCCGCCAGCAGGGCTGGGCCGGACATCTCGTCGCCGGTACGGGCCGCCGTGGCGCCGGCGACGTACACCGGGAGCGCGTAACGCCTCTTCATGTGCGGGACGTTACTCACGTAACTCAAATATCCGCCAGATGCGTTACAGTCGCGCCATGGAGCCCCCTTTCTCGACCCGGCTCTCGGTACGGGCCGCGGCGGACCGCACCGTCGCCCTGGTCAACGCCCTGACTGCCTCGGAGGACGGGGACCCGCCGGAACCGGACGCCGTCGCGGACGTCCTGCTCGCCCACGGCGAGCCCGGCCCCGTACGGCTCTCGGCGGACGACGTGGCGGAGCTGCGCTCGGCGGCACTGCACCTGCGCGAGGTCTTCGCCGCACCCGGCGTGGACGCCGCCGCGGCGGTCCTCAACCGTCTCCTGGGGCGCACTCTCGGCACCGTGCGCCTCACCTCGCACGAGGGCCGCACGCCCTGGCATCCGCACCTCGACAGCGACGACGAGGCCCCGTGGGGCGAGTGGCTGCTCGCCTCGTCCTGTCTCGCCCTGACCGTCCTGGTCTGGGACCGGCAGCGCCCGCCGGGCGGCCTCTGCGCCTCGTCGAGCTGCCGGAACGTCTTCCTCACCCAGGGCGCGGGGCCGGCCCGCCGCTACTGCTCCCGGCGGTGCGCGACCCGCGAGAGGGTCGCGGCGCACCGCCGGGCCGCCAGGACGGTCTGACGCGCGGCGCTCAGAACCGGTACTCGGGCGGAAACCCGGTCCAGCGCAGTTCGTCGGGCAGATGCCGCATGTCGTTCGCGCAGACCACGATGGGCGGCCTGTCGGGCGCGTAACGGATCACTGTCAGCGCGGCGTTGGCGAAGTTGAGGCCCAGCCAGCGAGAGGGGGGCGCGTCGAGGGCCGCGCGCACCAGCCAGCCGATGAGGAAGTTGTGTGTGACGACCAGTTCGTGGCGGGGCGTGTCACCGGTGACCGTACCGGTGAACCGCGCCTGCGCCTCGCGCGCCAGGGCGCTGCCGAGCCGAGCCTCCTCCTCCGTCACCTCCGCGAGAAAGGCGAGCAGGGCGTCGGCGGAATCCGGCTGCAGCTCCTCCCGCCGCGGCAGATGCGGGATGTAGTCGCCGGCCGCCTCCGACCGGTGTGCCGGTACGCCGTCGAGCTCGGCGGTGAGCAGGGCGGCCGTCTCCTCGGCCCGGGGGAGCGGCCCGTGGTGCACCGCCGACAGGGGTACGTCGCGCAGCCGCCGGCCGAGCAGCACGGCCTGCCGGCGGCCGTTGGCGGTCAGCGCGGTCTCGTCCGCCGTCGCCTCGCCGTGCCGGGCGAGATAGAGCCACCGGGGTGCGTCACTCATGATCGTCCGTGCCTCTTTCCATCGGTTCCCTTGATGGTCGACTGCAGACAGCCACTCTCCCCGATGGGCCGGCTCCGGGGCACGGTGGGTCCTCGCGGGCCGCGGTGAGGCGGTCCGGTGACGGGCGGTCAGCGGGGTGCGGCGGCGGGTTCGGTGATGCGGCCCCGGGCGTCCGCGCGCAGGGTGACGGTTCCTTGGGCGCCCTTCACGGTCACCCGGACGACCAGGGCGTCCGTCCCCGCGTCGTGGCCGATGTCGATGCGCCAGGAGCCGTCAGTACTGATACCGGAGGAGGCGCGGGCCTCGCGGACCAGGGCTCCTGACCCCGGGAAGCCCTCGCGGCGACCTTCCCGCGGGGGACCGCCGCGCGACGGACCCCGTACACATCACCGTAAACAGATCACTCAGGGTCAGCACGCCACGAGGGTGAGGTAGGCGAAACCGAGGATGCCCCGGTAGCCCAGCCACATCGCCCGGTGCGCGTCGGCCGCGGCGCGGACGGAGCCGGCGTCGGGATGGCCGCCGTTGGCGGCGAGCCACTCCTCCTTGCCGGCGAGATATCCGGACTCGAAGTGCTCCCACTCGTCGAGGGAGGCCGTCTCGATCCACAGGGGCCGGAACCCGGCGGCGCCCGCGAGACCGACGAGCGTGGCCAGGTCCGTCTGCTCGTCCGCGGACGCGTCGGGCCACATGGCCGCGAGTTCGCCGTCCGTGGGCGGCCGCTGCCAGAATCCCTCGCCGAACAGCACCCGGCCGCCGACGTCCACCCGCTCCCGCAGGGCGCGCAGCGCCACCTCGGTGTGAGCCGGTGGCGCGGCGTCCCCGAACGTGTGACTCGAACCGACGCACAGGACGACGTCGCCGCGGCCGGGGGCGAAGTCGGCGACGGCCCCTTCGACGAACGTGGCCCGGTCGCCGAGTCCGCGCTCCGCGGCGTTCGCGCGTCCCCGCGCCAGCAGCTCCCCGTTCATGTCGACCCCGGTACCGGCGGCACCCGGCGCCGCCGCCAGCAGCCGGAGCAGCAACTCACCCCAGCCGCAGCCGAGATCGAGCACGGTGGACGGTCCGCTCGCGGCGAGGCGTTCGACGAGGCGGGCCGCCCGTGCCGGTGAGAGCGGCGAGTTGAAGTCGAGGTGGGCGTGCAGGGGCGGCGGGGAGGACGAGGCGGAGGGGGCGGCAGGGGCGGCGGAGGATGTCATGATCCGGGAGGCTACCGAGGGCTTCCGAGGGCGTCACCCGAGTTCCCGGGGTAGGCGGCTCCCACCTGCCGGAACCGGGCGACACCGCCCACGACCTCGCTCACCTCCCGCAGGAGCCGGACGTCACGCCGGCGGCCGGGTGAGTTGGGCGGCCACGGCGTCCAGGACCCACTCCAGGCCGGTCGTGAAGGATGCCTCGGCGTCCACGTCCGTGCCGTCGTACACGGCCTTGGCCAGCGCCGGGAAGCGGCCGGTGGCCAGCATTCTCGTCACATGAGGGCCGTGGGCGCGCTGCCAGTCGTGCTTGGACAGGCCCGTGGCGCGCTCGGCCCGCAGGTTCGCGATCTCGCGCCTGATCGCGCCGGTGAAGTAGGCGCTGACAGTCTCCACGGCGCGCATGACGGTGTCGACATCGGTGAGGCCGTCGAAGGCGGCCAGCGTGGTCTCGGTCACGGCGAGGCCGTTCGGCCCCAGGGACGGGCGACCGCCGAGCAGGTCGGCCAGCCATTCGTGACGGAGAGCGGCCTGCCTGGTGCGGTGGGCGAGGACGCGCAGCGCCTCCCGCCAGCCACCGGGCTGCTCCTCGGGGAGGATCTCGGCCTGGACCTCGTCCACCATGAGGTCGAACAGCTCCTCCTTGGTGGAGATGTATCCGTACAGCCGCATCGGGCCGGCGTTCAGCCGGGCGGCGACCCTGCGCAACGACACCGCCTCCAGCCCGCCCTCGTCGGCCAGCGCGATGGCGGCGGCGACGATCCGCTCCCGGTCGAGCGGTACGGGGCGAGTCGGCGGTTCCGGCCGGTCCCAGACAGTCATGCTCACACCGTACCGTTGCGATACATCGTATGTGAGCAATACAGTGTATTGACATGAGACGCCGCATCGCAGTGGTCGGGGGCGGTCCTGCCGGCCTTGCCTTCGCCCGCGTCCTGCACCGCCATGACCATCCCGTCACCGTCCTCGAACGCGATCCCGCCCCCGACGCCCGCCCCCCGGGCGGCACACTGGACCTGCACGAGGGGCTGGGTCAGCTCGCGCTGGACAAGGCGGGGCTGCTGGCGGAGTTCCAGGCACTGTCTGTCCCGTCCCGAGGGGCAGGCCATGCGCATCCTGGACACGGCCGGGACCGTCCTGCGTGACTGGCGGCCCCGTCCGGATGACCGGGCCAATCCCGAGATCGACCGCGGACACCTCCGTGACCTGCTGCTCGGCCCTCTCGACGTCCAGTGGGGACGGGGCGTGACGCGGGTGGTGCCGGGGACCCGGGACGGCGTACTGGTCCATTTCGCGGACGGGCGACAGGAAACGTTCGACCTCGTGGTCGGCGCCGATGGCGCCTGGTCCCGGATCCGCCCGGCAGTCTCGTCGGTGACGCCGCACTACACCGGCGTCACCTTGGTCGAGACCTCCCTCGGCGACGTCGACACCCGCCACCCCGACCTCGCCCGGTTGATCGGCGACGGCTCCGTAGCCGTGTACGGCGTGAACCGGGCTCTCGTCGCCCAGCGCAACAGCGGCGGTCACGTCAAGGTGTACGCCCAGTTCCGCGCGCCGCTGGACTGGTACCCGAACGTGGACCTGGCCGACGCCGAGGCTGTGCGATCGAGCCTGCTGACTCTGTTCGACGGCTGGGCCGCGCCCGTCCTCGCTCTCCTCCGCCACGGCACCGCGTTCGTCCACCGCCCCCTCCACGTCCTGCCCGTGTCCCACACCTGGACCCACGTCCCCGGGGTGACGCTCCTGGGCGACGCCGCCCACCTGATGCCCCCGTTGGGGGCGGGCGCGAACCTCGCGATGCTGGAGGGCGCCGAACTCGCCGAGTCCATCGCCACTGCCACCGGCCCTGGGGATCTGGACGAGGCCGTCCGCGCCTTCGAAGAACAGATGTGGGCACGGGCCGGCGGATGGGCGAAGATCACGACGGCCGGTCTGGAACGCCTCGTGAGCCCGGACCCCGCCGAAGCTCTGGCCCTCTTCGACGAAGTCCAGCCATCCTGACCGCCAAACGCGAGAGCGCCGGCATCAGCAGCTCGCCGCACGTTTCCGTGCCCTTCGCCGCAGAGGTGTGGTTCATCCGGCCAGTTCTGCGAGGACCTCGGTGACGGCGCGGCGTCCCAGCTCGGCCATGGTGGGGTTGGTGTGGCGGTAATAGACGATCCCGCTGACGAAGGTGAGTGCCCAGCCTCGTCCCCGGGCCCAGGCGTCGTCGTCGAATCCTCCTGCCGCGCGGAAGGTTTCCCGGGTCTCCGCACTGAGCAGCGTCCATGCGGCGATGGCATCGCAGGCGGGGTCGCCCACGCCCGCAGCGCCGAAGTCGATCACCGCTCGGAGCCGACCGTCGTTGACGAGGATGTTGCCGGGGAGGAGATCGCCGTGTGTCCACTGGGGTGGCCCGTCCCAGTCCGGCTGGTCGAGGGCTTGTTCCCAGGCGGACAGGAGAGCGGGGGCGTCGATGTCGTCCGCTGCCTTGGCGGTCCACTCCCGTACGGAGGCGTCGCGGGTGCGCAGGGGCACGCTCCGGTAGCCCCGGCGGGCCCCAGTGGTGTCGGCCTTGCGCAGGGCTGTGACGAACTCGCCGAGGTCTCTGGCGAGCCGGTGGCCGTCGGAAAGCTCGTCCGGCTCGGTGGTGGGGTGCGAGCCGTAGATCCAGCGGCTGATCGCCCACGGGAAGGGATACCCGTGTCCCGGTTGTCCCACGGCGATCGGCTCGGGCACGGCAGTGGGGAGGCAGGGGGCGAGCCGTGGCAACCAGTCCTGCTCGAAGTCCACTTGGCCGACAGCACCCTCCACCCGGGGCAACCGGGCCACAAGCTCGTCGCCCAGCCGGTAGATCGCGTTCTCGGTGCCAGCGGAGTCCACCGGGCTGATGGGCAGATCCGCCCATTGCGGGAATTGGTGCGTGAGCAGCCGTCGCACCAGCGCGCCGTCGGTCGCAATCTCATTCTCGTGCATCATCGGTCCGAGACCCTAACGAGGCGGTCCGCGGGGGGACAGCGATTTTTGCCGGTCTTCCCGGGCAGATGCCTCACGTCAACTCTGGTGTGTGACGGCGCTGATGGAGACGGCGCCGGTGAGGGGAGGCGTAGAGCGACATGGCATCCACGACTTCGGGATTGACGGCGATGTGCCGACGGGGCCCCGGATCTGAGCTCAGGACAAGATGAAGTGTCTGCTCAGCCGCGACGGGACCTGTCTCCATGGAGAGCCCGGCGGAGCTCCTCCAACGGATACGGGGTCTCCCTGTTCTCGTCCTGGACCTTGCCGTAGAAGTCCGTCATCACCGCGGCGAGCGGTGCATGGCGGGAGAGGATCGCCCTGGCCTCTTGTGGCCCGTCCGGCGGGTCCTCCCCTTCCGCGCATGCGCGGACAAGCGCCTCGCGTTCTTTCCGCTCGTATCCGTAAAGCTTCGTGATCAGCCTGTTCACCAGCCAACTGCGTGTGTAGCAGCGATCGTAGGTCCCGTGCAGTTCGAAGAAGCTGGTCTCGGACGGTGACAGATCGAATTGGGACGAGATGGCGAGGCCGTAGTCGGCGAAGTAAAGGCGTCGGCCGTCGATCAGGATGTTCTGAAAATGTGCGTCGAAGTGCAGAAGCCCACGAGCGTTCATGAAGGACGTACCAGCCTCCAACTCGCCCTCCACCAGGGAACAAGCCCGGTCGGCAGACTCTTCACCAGCCTGTATCTGCTCGGTAAGCCACTCGTCGAGCGTCTGAGGGATGTACTCCAGGAACAGCACGAGGCTCGCAGAGGACTGCTGGAGCGCCTCGATACGACAACGCACCTCCGGCCTGCCTCCCCAATAGGCCACGACCCGCTCCACGTCCGCGAGTTCCTCGGGAAGCGCGGCCGTGTCCGGCCCTCGTCATGGTGTGAACGGCGAGCTCCCGCCATGCCCCGAAACCAGGCCCCCCACCGACGCCGTACTGGCAGAAGGTGGGAATCCCGAACAGGTTGGTCGTGGATCGTGCGTGCTCCGGCAGCCGCTCCATGTCCGTGAGCGGCACCCGCTTCACGAAGACCGGCTTCCCGCCAACCTCCAGCAGCGAGGACCTCCCGCCGATACCGGAGCCAAGAGGTAGGGCGGCGTCGACGAGCTCGCCCAGCCGGCGATCACTGTGCAGGGCGAGGGACGTGGAGACCGTGCTGTAGGAGGCCAAGCGTGTGCTTTCCGGCGTATCGGGATGCGCGGCCGATAGCTGCATTGGAATGCCGACCCCGTTTCCACCATGCACCCGAGTGCCCACCGACTGCCGCCGACCTCACTGCGCACAGCGGCCGGGACCAGATCACTCTACTGAGCGGATCCACCGGGTAACCCGCACAAGCACTGGTGTCCTGTCTCAGGTAAGTCCGGGTAGCGCGAGTCGGTGACCTGCGGTGCCCGGAGATCAGTGAGACGGTTCAGCTTGTGTTCGTCTCGGCTGACTCCGGGCATGCTGGCTTGGGGCATGTGCCTCAGCTGCCTGAGAGATCCAGCGCCTTCTTGGCCTGCTTGCGGAACTCGCCGCAGAGCATCCTGTAGTGGTGGACCTCGGCGCGCAGCAGATCCATTTCGGTGGCGCTGCCGCCCTCGGCGGCTTCCTGCTCAGCTTCCTTGGCGAAGAGTTCGGAGCCCGCGATCAGGCGGTGCGCTGGGGGCGATGACCTTCGGCGGACCCTCCAGGTCAATGCGATCGAACGCGGTGGTCAACGCGTGCAGACGCTCGGGTGCCTTCTTGCGCGAGGCAGCACTGGGTTCGGCCGGGAAGGGCGTCCAGAGTGTGTCCGACCAGGTGATCGTCTCCTCTAGCGTCTCGGGCTCCAGATCGGTGCCACTGTCTGATGGGCGACGTAGTCGCGTTCCTCGGCGCGGAACAGTTCCTCAGTTACGGGTATGAACGCCCGCGCTGCGTCGACGTAGGCCAGGTAGGCGTCCTTGCGGCGGTTGGGGGCTTGCGGTGGGACGATCGGCGTGTCTCTTCCGTCGGGGGCCCGGATGCAGCTCCACCAGGGCCCTCACCGATCTGGAGGAGACTCTGGCGAGCGCCTCTCCGGGTGACGTGGGCGCGGTCCGCTTGGACGACAGGGGAAGCTGGTGATCCCGCCGCTGTCGGCCGAGGACATCCCGGCCGAGGCCAAGGCGCTGCGCGACGAGCTCGCCTCGATGTTGCCGTTCGTGCCGATCGTCTCCCTGTTGATCGAGCTGCTCCCCTCCTCCCCTCCGGCCCCTCTCACTTTCCGACGGCAGCGGGTCCCGTTCACGGCAAGAGCGCCCGAGCCGGCCGAAGCCGACCCGGGCGTCCAACCAACACACCTGTACAGAGGCCTACTTGACGGTCCGATAGGCCCGGTGGATCGTCTGCTTCAGGGTGTTGCCTGCCGCGTCCGTGAGCGTCACGCGCAGAGAGACCGCGCCCGCCTTCGCCGGGTGACGCAGGTCGAGGCGCTTGCCGTCGACCGCCTTCGCCGGGCGCCAGGTCCGGCCGTCGTCGTACGAGACGGAGAAGGCCAACTTGCGGGCGGTGCGCGCGGTGGCCGCGCCCTCGACCGTGAACGGGACGGAGAAGCGGGTACCCGCCTTGGCCGTGCTCTCCGTGGACAGCCGGGGCGTGAAGCGGACCACCGACAGCGGCAGCCGCTGCCCGACACCGGTGACGTGCGCGGAGGTGAAGGTCCACTCGGCGGTGACCCGGGTGCTGACCGAGGACAGCGTGGTGGGGCGGGAGACGTCCGTGGTGAGACGGAACGAGCGCTTGGCAGCGGGGAGTTCGTACGGGACGCCGGTCAGCGGCGTGTCCACGGCGAAGACCCGCGTGCCGCCCGCGTACAGGGTGCTCCTGGCCCTGCTGTACCGGGAGTCTCCGATATGGCCGGCGCCGTCGGAGAAGAGGGGGAGGTAGGCGAGGAAGGTGTCGCCGACGCGGACCGCGCCGGGGCGGTCCTCGCCGTCCGTCAGCGGGCCGGTGAGGTGCGGGCCGAAGACGCCGGTGTTGAAGCGCTCGGTGTACTGCCTGCCCGCGCTGTATGAGCGGGGCTTCGCGATCCACTGGCCGGCCTCCCACACCGGTTCGCCGTCCGCGTCCTTGCCTCCGTTCTGCGAGACGGAGTACCGCCACCGCACGCCCGGCAGGACGTACTCGGTGAAAGCGCCCGGCAGCGAGCGCGTGTCGAGGTGGAAGTCGAACGACGAGCCGCCCGGAGTCATCGGCGCGGCGACGAGCGTCGCCGTCTTGCCCCTGGCGGGCGCACCGGCGGCGAGCGTGACCTTGGCGAACTGCCCGCGCTTCGGGTTCGCGGTGAAGCCCGACAGGTCGCCGGTACGGTTCCAGGTCGGCCGGTAGTGCGTACTGCCGTGCGTCCAGGTGCCGTTGTACTGCGCGAACGCCTCGCCCGCCGGAAGCCGGGCCCCGAACTGACCGACGCGCAGCCTGCCGAAGTCGCCCATGTCGTATGTGGAGGTGCTCCGGTTCCCGCCGATGTCGAACCCGTAGTTGAGGGTGGCGTCGGTGTGCTTGGCCCTGCTGTCCGGCACGGTGATCCGGATCGGCTCGGCCTTGCGGGCGTCCATGACGAGGGTGGTGTCACGGGTGAGCGAGAACTTCGGGTTGAGGAGGAGGGCCAGCTCCCCGGAGTCGGCGTCGGGGGTCGCGCCCGTGTCGATCCGGCCTTCGAGGCTGTAACGCCCCTTGGGTAGCCGTACGGTGAACTCGCCGTCCGTGTCGTCGGAGTAGTCCTGCCAGATCTCGTTGTCCAGGCCCTGCACCCCGGTCTGCGAACGGGTGGCGGTCTTGCCCTGCAGGTCGAGGTGCTTGACCGTCAGGTCGTACGACTCGACCTCGCGGTGTACGCCGATGCCGGTCCGTACGGTCGTACCCGCGCCGTCCGTCGCGGTGAGCGCGCCGCCGAAGGAGCCGTCGGCCGTGCCCGCGCCGCTGTCGGCGGTGACCTGGGCGGTCGCGGTGGCGCCCGCCGGAACCGTGAGCTGCTTCGGCGAGACCTCGAACATGCCCTCGGCGGCGGGCTTTCCGTCCTCGCCGTACGCCTCGGTGCTCAGGTCGAGGGTGAGGGGGCGGTCGCCGTCGTTGCGGTAGGTGACCGTCTTCGTGGCCGGCCGGTCGTCGGTGTGCGGCCACTGCTGGGCGGGGAAGCCGAGGGTGGCCGGGTTGGTGGTGAGCTGCTGGTCGAGGGCTCGCGTGAGGTCCGTACGGCCCGTGCCCTGCGCGAACGCCGAGACACCGGCGGTCGGCTTGGCGGATGCGGTGAGCGCGGCCTTGATGCGCTCACCGGCCCAGTCGGGGTGGCGCTGGGCGAGGATCGCGGCGGCGCCCGCGACATGCGGGGTCGCCATCGACGTACCGCTCATCGAGACGTAGCCGTCGGCGGCCGGGTCGCCCTCCGTGCCCTCGGCGGCCTTCGCGGCGACGATGTCGACGCCGGGGGCGGTGAGGTCGGGCTTGAGAGAACCGTCCGCCGTCGGGCCGCGGCTTGAGAAATCGGCCATCGCGTCGGTGCGGTCCACCGCGCCCACGGTGAGCGCGGCGGCGGCGCTGCCCGGCGAACCGACGGTGCCGGCGGCGGGGCCCTCGTTGCCGGCGGCGATCACGAAGAGGGCGCCGGAGGAGGCGGACAGCTCGTCCACCGCCTGTTCGAGGGGGTCGTCACCGGGGCTGTCGGGGCCGCCCAGGCTCAGGTTGACCACCTCGGCGCCCTGCGCGACGGCCCACTGCGCACCGGCGATGACGCCGGACTCCTCGCCGTAGCCGCCGTCGTCGAGCACCTTGCCGCTGATCAGCCGGGCGCCCGGCGCGACCCCCTTGTACTTCCCCCCGGAGTGCGCGCCGGACCCCGCGACCGTGGACGCCACATGCGTGCCGTGACCCACCCGGTCGACGGTGTCCGCCGCCTCGGAGAAGTTCTTCGCCGCGTCGATACGGCCCTTCAGATCCGGGTGCGTGCCGTCGACCCCGGTGTCCAGCACGGCGACCTTGACGCCCGTGCCGTCGTACCCTGCCGCCCAGGCCTCGGGGGCGCCGATCTGGGCGGTGCTCCGGTCGAGGGCCGCCTCGACCTTCCCGTCGAGCCAGATCTTCTCGACCCGGTCGGCGGCGGCCGACCTCTCCCGCGCCGTCCCCCCGCTCCCGGTGAGCGCCTCCCACAGCTCGGCGCCCTCGGACTTACGGGCCTTCAGCGCGTCCCCGTTGACGCTGGACAGGTCCCGGCTGACCCGGGCTCCGGCGGCGGACAGCGCGCTCGGCGCGAGGGTGCGGCCCTTGGCGTACGTCACGATCAGCGGGAGGTCGGGGCGGGCCGCGTCGTCGTAACCCCACTTGACCAGCTGCGTCACGTCGAACAGCCGCCGGTCGGCGGTGCCGTTCGCGAGGAGCCGCTCGGCATCACGCGGCACGACGTAGGTGCGGTCGGCGTCCCGCGCTATTCGGAAGGCCGTACCTTCCCGCCCCTTGCCGGGCCGCACACCGGTGACCTGTCCGGTGGCGTCCAGGGTGACCCGATCGCCGGTGACGAGGGTGACTGTCCTGGCCTTGCCGAGGGCGCCGGCCGTACCTGCCGTACCGCCGGCGGACTGTGCGGCCCCGGATTCCGGGGCACCGAGCAGGGCCGCGGTAAGGGCGGCGGCGACGAGCACGGCGAGAGCGGATGCCTCACTCGCTCGCCTCTTACGGTGATTCAAGGCATGCCTTTCTCTCCGGACCTTCGGGCATGGCAGAGCAGCCCGGCGGACGGGACAAAGAAACAGAGGGGAAAGAGGCGCCCCTTCGCAAAGGGGCGCGGGGCGTACGGACTCAGACGAGCCGCTTACGACCCCAGAAGAAGAGGAACGCCACGACACCGGCGGTCAGGGCGAACAGAATCGACGCCCCGAACCACTGCATGGCGTTCATCTGCGACATCGGGAGGTAATCCACCGACCAGCCCACGACATCGGCCTTGTCCAGGCACACCTGCCGTGCCGCGTCGGTCTGCGACCCCGAACAGGTGCCCCATCCCACCAGATCCCCGCTGCCGGTGAGATACGACTGGTCGATTTCGTAGGCGCTGCGGGGGAGCGACGGGGACACGTTCTCGCCCGTGACACCCTTGTTCGTCGTGACCGTGACGACGTTGCCGAACGACAGCAGGAGGTAGCCCCAGACGAGCTGGAGGACGACGGTGAAACCGAAGGTGACCACCATGGCCGTCAGCGTGCGCCGCAGCACCACACCGATCGCCACCCCGCCGAAGACGGAGAAGAGGGTGAGGGCGACAGGCACCGGGCCCGTCGTGTTGAACGCGGCGCCCGAGGTCCAGTCCATGACCGTGTCCTCGGACTTGACGGGGTTCCACCACCAGCCGAACACCGCCGACAACACGCCCGTGCTCACCACGACCACCAGTCCGGCCAGCGCCAGCTTCGTGGCGAGCCAGCGGGTCCGACTCATGGACTGGGCGGCGACCAGCTTGGCGGTGCCGTTCTCCAGGTCGCCCGCGATGAGCGGGGCGCCGAGGAAGACACCGAGCAGGATGGGTATCGCCTGGAGACCCGTGGAGACGAAGGAGAACGCGTCGTTGTACTGCTGGAACTTGCCGCCTGCCTCGTCGAGGCTCTTGCCGGGATAGCCGTAGCCGTCGAGGAAGTCGACCAGCTGGCCGCGCTGGTAGACGATCCAGGCCACGGAGAGCGCGGTGGCGGCGAGGATCGTCCAGAACGCGGCCCGGTGCTGGCGCCAGACCAGCCAGGTCATACCGCTGAGTCGGGGGCGCCGGTTGGCCTCCGTGGTGGTCGCGTTCAAGGTCCCGTCGGTGGTCCCGTTCATGGTCCCGTTCTTGCCGTCGCTCGTGGAGCCGGTCGAGGTGCTGGTCGAGCTGCGGGTGAAGGTGCTCATGCCGCCACCGCCCCGGTGCCGAACCCCTGGCCGTGGACCTGTGCGGTGGGGGTGATCAGCGGTGGTGCGTCGGGTGAGCGGAGATAGGCGAGCAGGAGTTCCTCCATGTTCGGGGCGTTTATGTCCCAGGGGCCGGTGACCGGGCCCTCGGGGCGGATGAGCGCGGTGAACTGCCGTCCGCTGGTCCGGGACTCGACGAGGGTGTGGTGCCCGAGGGCGAGGGCGGGAGGCATGCCGTCACCCTCCTTCGCGCCCGTGACCAGGGTGTGCACGGACATCAGCTCGTCCACGTCACCGGCGAGGCGCACTCCGCCGCCGGAGACGACGACGAGGTAGTCGCACACGTTCTCCAGTTCGGCCAGGACGTGGGTGGACATCAGCACGGTGGTTCCGCGCTCGGCGGCCTCGGCGAGGAGGGTGCCCATGATCTCGTGGCGCACGACCGGGTCGAGGTCCGACATCGGCTCGTCGAGCATCAGCAGGTCGGGGCGCTTTCCGAAGGCGAGGGCGATGGCGACGCGGGTGCGCTGGCCTCCGGAGAGGGTGCTGATCTTCGCGTCGAAGGGCACGTTGCCCGCGCGGATGATGTCCTCGGCGGCACGCTGGTCCCAGCCGGGGTTCAGCTCCCGGCCCAGACGCAGGGTCTCCGCCACGGTGAAGCGGCGGAACAGGGGCTTCTCCTGGGCGAGGAACGCTGTGCGCCGACCGGACTCCACCGAGCCCGGAGCCTCACCGAACAGGCTGATCGAGCCGTTCGTCGGCTGCAGGATATGGGCCGCGATGCTCAGCAGCGTGGTCTTGCCCGCCCCGTTGGGCCCCACCAGGCCGCAGATCCGTCCCGCCGGGAGCCGGAAGGAGCAGTCCCGCAACGCCCAGCCCCGCCGGTAGCGCATCCCCAGCCCGTACGCCTCGATCGCCGGTTCCCCCGCGTACATACCTTCACTCACCTGTGCTCCTGGTTGTCGTGGCCCCCGTGGACCCCGTTGTCATGGACCCCGTTGCCGTCACGTTCCCGGCGGCGTACTGCTTCTCCATCGCCGACGCGACCAGCGCGGCAACGTCCTCCTGCTCCAGACCGGCCCCGGCCGCCTTCGACATCCACGCCACCAGCTCCACGTACAGCGGCGAGTCGGTGCCCGTCTCGGGGCGGCCCAGCGTGCGGCGTACGAAGGTGCCCTGGCCCGGTCGCGGTTCGACCAGGCCCTCGCGCTCCAGCTCGCGGTACGCCTTGAGGGTGGTGTTCGGGTTGACCGTGCTGGTCGCGGCGACCTCCTTGGCGGTGGGCAGCCGGTCACCCGGCACGAGTACGCCCAGCCGGAGGGCCTGCTTGGTCTGCTGCACGATCTGCTGGAAGGCGGGGACCCCGCTCCGCCTGTCGATGCGGTACTCCACGATCACCACCATCATTCCACTACTTGATTAGTGGAATGATGATGGAAGGGTGGGAGGGCGGTTGTCAATGCCGACCGGGGACGAGGGGAGTTGAGCGATGTTCGGACCGGTGACGGGCGGTGGTTTCGTGGTGCGGTCACCGGGGACGGGCAGTGGATCTTTGTCCTGTCTCAGCTAGGTCCGGGCATCTGGGGCCCTCTGACCTGGGGTGCCCGGAGAACTCTGAGACGTCCGGATCTGGGATCGTCTCAGTTTGCTCCGGGTAGCTGTCCTACCGTGGCAGCATCCGTAACTTGTCGATCCATGCCGACGTCAAAGGCCCTTCAGGACACGATCAAGTGCGGACCGGCCTGCGGGCCCCCAGTTCCGCTTGCCGCCAGGCAGACCGCGATCCCCGGCTCGGCCCATCGCCATCAGGAACAGGCTCCTCATCGCGGCCAGTCCGCGCGCCCGTCGCACCGCTGCGTCGTCCGCCTGTGCGTAGCTGTTGAAAAACCGTGCGGCGCCGCCCGCGGGGAGTAGCAGCCAGGCGGCCGCGAGGTCCCACGCCGGGTCGCCGGCGACCAGCGCGCCGAAGTCGACGACACCCGCCAGTGTCCCGTCCGCGACGACGACGTTCGCGGGATGCAGGTCGCCGTGCACCCACACGGGTGGGCCCTCCCACCCCGGGGCCGCCACCGCTTCACCCCAGACTTCACGGATCTCGTCGGCGAGGTCGGCAGGGGCAACGTCCTGGAAGAAGTGCTCGAAGCCGTTCGTGCAGTCCTTGGGGTGAGCACCGAAGTCCGATGCGGTAGGTGCGTCGGTGGGCGCTTCCACGTGCAGCGCCCTGAGGAAGTCCGACAGCGTCTCGGCCGCGTGGTCGCCGCGAGTGATCGAGCCGTGGTCCAGCGGCGTGCCGTCGACCCATGTCATGACGGTCCAGATCTTGGGGAAGCGCTCGGATGGTGCACCGTCCCGTAGGGGGACAGGAATCGGCAGCGGCAGGCGCGCGGCCAGAGTCGGCAGCCACCGGCGCTCCTTGAGCTGCAGATCGGGGCTCCTGTCCATCCGCTGCATCCGGACGGCCAACTCGTCACCGAGGCGCCACATTTGGTTGCCCCAGCCGCCCGCCACTTCGCGGATGGGCAGCTCGGCCAGGTCTGGATGCTGCTCTCGAAGCAGGTCGCGGACCAGATCCTCGCTGATCTCAATCTCGGACTCGATCATGCCGAGTCACCGTACTTGAGGTAGGCGGAGGCCACCTTGCACTTTGGGAGATCCAACTCCCCGGCTGGATCTCCCGAGCTGGAGGCGCCCATGCTCAGTCGATTTCCGATTCAGGCGGCCTTGGTCTCGCGCAGGATCTGCGTGACGCGGCGGATCATGGCGCCGGTCTTGCTGGGGAGGGTGGGCAGGTTGGTGACATAGGCGGGGTGGTTTGGCGGGAGCCGTCGCGTGAACTCCTTCATGAAGCGGTCGACATTGCTGGGGAACATGCTGTCGGCGAGGAGGGATCGCCAGGCAGGTGAGGCGACCAGCGACATCATCGTGACGGCCGCTGGATAGGCCGCCGCGTAGAGCTGTGGCCCCCAGGACAGGTAGGGGCCGCGGGGCTTGGCGAGTCCCTGGCCGAGGGCGTCCGGGACGAGCGTGTAGTGATGCGCCGCGAACAGTTTCCAAAGGGCGCCGCCGGTCCGAAAGCACTCAGCGGTGACTCTCTCTCCATGACGTCGGACGAGGCGGTGGTGGCGACGCTGAGCCCAGAGGGTTCCCGGCATCTGCGCGAGGTCGACCTGTTCGCGCGTGACAGCGACGGCTTCGCCGATCCAGAGCCTGTGCTGGAGGCAGACGTGGGTGTAGATGGGAATCCAGGTCATGACGTGCTGGCCTGGCGTTCGGGTGGCTGTGCAGCGTCGGCAGGCCCAGCGCCGGCGGAGACGCATGGACACGACCGGCGGCAGGGAGCGGCCCAGAGGGCTCATGCCGTGCTCGTGTCTCCAGCGCAGTTCCGGCAGCGCGTGCCAGAACGTCTCTCGGGACAGGCCGGTGAGGATCGTCAGACGCCGCAGAAGCGCGGTGACGGAGTCGCCGTCGTGCGCCAGCCAGAGTGAGGGGGTGTGGAGACGTTCTGCGGGAATGCGGTTGGCGTGGGCCAGCCGCTGGCAGTACGACTGCAGGGTCTCGTTCGGGAACGGGGGGAGTGGACGGGGCAACGGCCGGAAGATCACAGGCCGGAAGGGAGTGGTCATCCAGCGGATTTCCGAGGGGTGGGCTTGCCGGACTGAGTGGATTCGCTGCTGTGGTCGATGCGGATCGTGGTCAGGGCGGAGCGGGTGATGCGCTCGCTGCCGTCCAGGATGGCGGTGACGGCTGCGGCGCGGATCAGGTGGGAGAGGCTTCCGATCATGCCGCCGGTGCGCTGGTGGAGATACTTCGACAGCCGCACAAGTGTCCCGGGTTCGTGCTGCTGCAGCCGTAAGGTGCCCTCCAGGCTGGCCACCAGCGACCGCCATTCGGCGTTGAGCGGGAAGGGGCCGGTGCGGATGAGCACGCAGCGGCCGGCGAGCTGACTGCCGCGGATTCCGGCGAACAGCCCGGAGTGTTCGACGTTGATCCCGGCATATACGAACGTGGCGGGCAGGTGCTCGGTGAAGTACTTGAGATGGTCCGACAGCTCCTCACCCGCGATCGTTGCGTGATTCATCAGATGGATTTCGTCGACCAGCACCAGGTCCGTCCGGGCCTCGATCAGTACTTGGCAGACCGCGCTGGTGACGTCGGTGGTGTTGTGCCGAGGCGTGATGACCGGCAGGCCGAGGAACCGGGCGAACTCCATCGCCAGCTTGCGGGGTGACCCACGGGGAGGAGCGGTGATGTAGACAACCGGGATGCGGCCGCTGCCCGGATAGCGTTGTCGGACGCGCAGCTCATGGAGGCGAGCGAGCTGCTTGAGGGCGGTTGTCTTGCCGGTGGTCCACTCGCCGGAGACGATCAGTCCGCGACGAGCCCCGTGTTCGCGTTGGTTGAGCAGGGTCAGCAGTCGGCCCTGGTGGGCGATCTCCTTGACCGTGGAGGTTCGCACGACCTGGAGTTCGGAGTGGTAGGCGATGCGAGCCTCGTCGTAGGCGTCCCTCTGCGCCCCGTCCAGCGCCTGCCAGCGGTCGTCGGGCAGCAGGTCGAACGTGGCGGGATCGGCGTCCACGAAGTGCCGCCACCCGGCGAGCGTGGTGGACGGGTCGGTGCGTGGTTCCCCGGCGGGGTCCCCTTCGTCCGGCTCGGGCGGTTTCACCACCATCGTTCGGCCTCCTTCCGGGCGTCGAAGATCTCCAGCGGGATGACGTCGGCGAGTTCGTCGTCTGCGCCTTCGCCGGTGTCGTCCTTGCCGGACTCGGGTGGGTCCGGCGGCGTCCAGGGCCGGTTGGGCGCACTGGTGGTGCGGGTGCGGGCGGCGACCTTGCGATCCCTGCGACTGCCCCGCTTTGGCTCCGCCGGCATGGCCGCGGACTCTTGTGGTCCGTCGCTGGCCCGATCCAGCAGCGCGAGGGCGGCCTGGGCAATCTCCTCCTCGCTGACAGGATCGGTGCCGCGCCGGGCCAGAATGCGGCGGGCATGGTCCCAGGCCAGCTCGCCCATGGGCGTCGGTGCGGTGCGAAGATGCCGCCAGACAGCGGTGATCCAGCTGCCTTGGCGGTGGTTGCGTACCCAGACGCGGGAGATGTCATAGGGGTCGTAGTGGACCTCCCAGTTCCGACCGTCAGGGCCCATCCCGGAGGGCTGCCGACGGAAGGGGTTCAACTCCGTGCTGTCGTAGGTGCGGTGGTTGATGCGGATCCCATAGGAGTTGATGGTCCGCCAGTGCCGGGGCAACAGCTCGATGTACTCATCTGGGCTGAGCGCGACCGGGACGTGCCCGGCCGCCGCGACCAACGCGGCGTACTTCTCGTTCGGACTCAACGCCTTCCCGGGCATCAGCGGATCCCGCAGCCCGTCGTGCGGCCGGTTCTGCCAGTGGACGATCCACTCCTGCAACAACTCCTGGAGCTGGTGGATCGTCCAGACCGCCTCCGCGGCTGGATGGGCGCCGCGGTGTTCGGTGCTGCGTCCCTTGTGGCCAGCAACGTGCTGGACGAACATCGTGGCCACCGAGCCCAGCGTCTTCTCGATGTGCGGCTTGTCCGTCGGGGTATCGGGGTGGGCGGGCTGGAAGGAGATGCCCAGCGATTGGCAGGCCGAGCGGAACGTGTCAGAGATAAAGGCCTTGCCTCGGTCGCAGACGATCGTCTCCGGCGTGATCACGGGGACGGCTGCAGCCTGGGCCAGCCGTTCGTCCAGCGCCATGAGCGAGGTGTGCGGCAGCACCGAGCGGGACATTCGCAGGGCGTCCGCCCAGCCTGGGCGCATCGGCTCCGGCGTCATCGCCCGGGCCAGCAGCAGTGCTGCGTCCACCGCCTTCGTCGACGGCCGCAGCACCGCTGCGGCCAGCGTGCGGGTCGCGATGTCGACGATGCCGGTCAGTTCGACGCTGTCCACCGTGCCGTCGTCGTGAACGACCAGCACGTCCAGCGGAGTCGAGTCGATCTCCATCACCTCGCCCGGCCGGGCCGCGGTGAGCTGGCCGAACATGCCGTCCGGCTGTTTGGCCAGCGAGCGGCGGGTGCGGGCCGAGCCCAACGTGTGCCGCCCGAAGCTGACCGCATTCAGCAGCCGGTAGAACGTCGCCCGCGACGGCAGTGGCACCACTCCAGGGCCGTGTTCGGCCTCCAGGAGGCGTTCCATTCGGCGCCGCAGCACCTGCGCGGAGACCGTGGACCGGTCGGTCTGCTCGTCCACGATCTTCCGAAGAGCCTCGACTACCCGCCGGTCGGTGCGGCCCGTGCCGTCCGAGACGGTCCGCAGCCGCGGGTCGACCAGCCCGAGTATTCCCTCCCGCTCGAACCGGGCCCGCATGTCCTGTAGGACAGTCAGCGACACCGCCGTCCCCGCCGCCGCCAACTCGGCGGCCTTCGCCAGTTCCCGCTGACGCAGGGACCAGACTGCCGGTTCGTACTCGGGCTTCACCGGGCCGTGTGGATCTTCCAGGGGCCTCCCGGTGAGCATCTCCACCAGGTGCCGCTGCCACCACTCGGCCCGCTCAACCGCCCTGGCTGGGAGTCCTTCCAGGGCTCCAGCCGGTGGGACGACCGTCCGCACCGAGGCCGGTGTGACCACTTCGAAGCCGTTGGAGGACAGCAGATGGGCCAGCATCACCACGCTCGCTGACTGGCCCTCGTCGACCAGCCGGACCGCAGTCCCCTCCAACGCGGCGACCGTATGAAGCCGTCCGCCGAAGCGGACCAAGTCACCCGCACGCAGCAGCCGCGGACGCGACGGCATCCCCGCCTCCCTCCCGCACTTCACCGTGCCGGACCTGCGTGTCCGCCGACAGCAGGCCGCTCTCCAAGTCCGTGGTCAGAATCCGGCGCCAGAGCAGGTGGAACAGCACCGGCAGCACCGCGATCTGATCACCCACCCTCCGAGCCCCGTCCAGTAGACCGGCGCCGTCAGCGAATACCTCCACGAGGCGATCTGCGACGTCAGGGTGGTGTACCCGCGGATGCCGGTGGCCGGCCAGCCACCGCACGTTCGCCATCAGCACCGCATTCGGCGTCCCCACCCGGGCGAAGTCCCAGCCCACCGACCGGCAAGCCGCCGCGGTCACCGCGAACTTCACCGCGTCCTGCGGCTCGATCCGCTCATCAGGGCGCACGTCCACCACCAGGGCCGTGCCGTCGGCCCGGCGGACGAAGAAGTCCGGCGTGTGCCGCACCCGCTTCCCTCCCGGCTCCGCCCAGGACAGCCGGAACGGCTGTGAGGACATGCCTGTCACCAGCGGGTCGAAGTCGAGCAGCATCAGGCGATCGCGCTCCAGCCACGACTCGTAGCCCACATGCCCGCCACACGTCGCCGACCAGTACCAGCCGCACCAGTTGCCCTGCCCCCGGAAAGCCGGAAACCGGCGCTCGGGCCGTACCGACTCGAACCGGACCGACCACAGACACCCCAGCGGCCCGCGCTCACGGACCCCGCCCGCGCTGACGTACTCCAGCTCGACGTCCTCCGCTGACACCTCACACGCATCCATCCGGGCCTCCGGTACTACGCCGACCAGCCACGACGACCGTAGGCACAGCCGCAGCGGCGTACCCGGAGAAGACCGAGACACCCCACTAAATGCCCGGAGATGACTGAGACGCCAGCTCAGATGCCCGGAGATCTCCGAGACTGCCCGGACATCGCAGAGACAGGACAACTGGGAGCGGACATATGTCGGGACGCTGGCCGGTCGAGGGCGCCGACCGGGTGCGCACACTTTTGCAAGCGTCTGCTTGCAAAAGTTAGCGAGGCGACGCACCATGGGGTCATGGCATCACTCAACGTCGGCAATCTCGGTGAGTACCTGCGCGAGCAGCGTCGCAACGCGCAGCTCTCGTTGCGGCAGCTCGCCGATGCCGCCGGGGTGTCGAATCCGTATTTGAGTCAGATCGAGCGCGGGCTGCGCAAGCCGAGCGCGGACATCCTGCAGCAGCTCGCCAAGGCGCTGCGGATCTCCGCGGAGACGCTGTACGTCCAGGCCGGGATGCTGGACGAGCGGGAGCGCGAGGAGTTGGAGACGCGTGCCGTCATCCTCGCCGATCCCTCGATCAACGAGCGGCAGAAGCAGGTGCTGCTCCAGATCTACGACTCGTTCCGCAAGGAGAACGCCCTCGACACGGAGGCGCCGGAGTCGGATTCGGAACCGGCCGCGGATCCGGCCTCGGAGTCGGATTCGCAACGGACCTCGGAGCGGGCCGCCCGTGCGGACGGCGGCAGTGGTGTCACCCACCCTCACACTGATTGATCCGGGAGGACCCAAGTCATGGCCATCACTGATGACCTGCGTAAGACCTTCAGCGACCCGAAGCCCCTCTACTTCGCGGCCGGCACCGCCGATCTCGCCGTGGAGCAGGCCAAGAAGGTGCCCGGTCTGATCGAGCAGATCAGGGCCGAGGCGCCGGGGCGGATCGAGGCCGTGCGGAACTCGGACCCCAAGGCCGTCCAGGAGAAGGTCGCCGGTCAGGCCAAGGAGGCCCAGGCGACCGTGCAGGCCAAGGTCACCGAGGTGATCGGTTCGCTCGACACCGATCTGCGGAAGCTGGGCGAGACGGCCCAGGACCTGGCGCTGCGGGGCGTGGGCGTGGCCGCGGAGTACGCGGTCAAGGCGCGTGAGACGTACGAGAAGGTCGCCGAGCGCGGCGAGCAGAGCGTACGGGCCTGGCGCGGCGACGCGGCGGACGAGATCACCGAGATCGCCGTCGTCGTCGAGCCGGAGCCCGTGGCCAAGGCCGTGCCCGCCGCCGGGGCCGAGGCCAGGACGGAGACCAAGCCGGAGGCCAAGGCCGACGCCAAGGCCAAGCCCGTCGCCAAGAAGTCCGCGCCGCGCAAGCCCGCCGCGAAGAAGGCCACGCCCCCCTCCGCCGAGTAGGGCGGCCGGGGCGGCAGGCAGGCAGGAGAAGGGGCCCGGGGGTACGGGACACCGGCCGGGGGTGCGGGACCGGCCGGGGGCGCGCGAGCGGTCGGGCCGGGCACCTCAGGGGTGTCCGGCTCGTTGTCCGGGTACCTTCGACGTTACGGATCGGCGCGCGGACCGCAAGGCGTCCCACCCACTGTTAGGCGGTGCTCAGCATGTTGCTCTCGGCATTCGGTTCTGTTCTGTGGCTGCTCAATATGGCCATGCTCGTCCTCGCGGTCGTCGCGCTGTTCTTCTCCGCGACGACCCGTGAGGACGCCTACCGGGCGGCGGACAAGCAGACCAAGAAGTTCTGGCTGATCATTCTCGGTGTCACGGTCGCCGTGAACCTCTTCGTGCCGATGCTGTTCCTGCAGATCGCCGGGCTCGTCGCCACGATCGTCTTCATGGTCGACGTACGCCCTGCCACCCAGCAGATCTCCGGCGGTGGCGGCGGACGGCGCGGCGGTTCCAGCAGCGACGGCCCTTACGGTCCGTACAACGGCGGGCGCTGATCCGCGACGGCCGAGCGCGAAGGCCGGCGCCTCGGCCGAGCGCGGCGGCCGGGGAAGGGAGCGCGCGGTACGGCGCGGGGCTCAGGCGCCGCGGCCCAGCAGCAGTACCGCCACGTCGTCGGTCAGCTCGCCGCCGTTCAGCTCCCGCACCCGCGCGACGGCCGCGGCCAGCAGGTCGTCGTCGCGCAGCCCCGCGTCGAGCTGGGCGTTGATCATCTCGACCATGCCCTCCTCGCCGAGCCGCTGCTTGAGCCCCGGGCCCGCCCGGCCCTCTATCAGCCCGTCCGTGTACATCATCAGGTTCCAGGTCCCGCCCAGCTCCACCTGCCGCCGGGGCCAGCGGGCGCGGGGCAGCAGGCCCAGCGCCGGGCCTCCCTCCTCGTACGGAAGGAGCCGCGCCGCCCGGCCCTTGCGGGTGACCAGCGGCGACGGGTGGCCGGCCAGGCACATCCCGGCGCGCCGCCCGTCCGGCGAGATGTCGACCGTGCAGAGCGTCGCGAAGATCTCCTCGCTCTCCCGCTCATGCTCCAGGACCTGCTGGAGCGTCGAGAGCAGCCGGTCGCCGCAGAGCCCCGCCAGCGTCAGCGCCCGCCACGCGATGCGCAGCTCCACGCCGAGCGCCGCCTCGTCGGGGCCGTGTCCGCAGACGTCGCCGATCATCGCGTGGACCGTGCCGTCCGGCGTACGGACGGTGTCGTAGAAGTCCCCGCCCAGCAGCGCGCGGGAGCGGCCGGGGCGGTAGCGGGCCGAGAAGCGCAGCTCCGACCCCTGGAGCAGGGGGGTGGGCAGCAGACCGCGCTCCAGCCGGGCGTTCTCCTGGGCGCGCAGCCGGGACTCGGTGAGCTGGCGCTGGGCGATGTCCGCGCGCTTGCGCTCGACGGCGTACC
The DNA here is from genome assembly GCF_040685895.1 of Streptomyces sp. NPDC088124. Lineage (NCBI taxonomy): Bacteria > Bacillati > Actinomycetota > Actinomycetes > Kitasatosporales > Streptomycetaceae > Streptomyces > Streptomyces sp. NPDC088124. Next base: position 58,339 of record NZ_JBFBJB010000027.1, read on the forward strand.
GGATGGCGCGGCTCAGCAGCCGCCCGTCCAGCTCGTCGCGGAAGAGGTAGTCCTGCGCGCCGACCCGCACGGCGGCCGCCGCCCGCTCCCCGTCGCCCTCCGCCGCCAGCGCGAGCACCGCGTGGCGCGGGGCGAGCCGCAGGACGTGTTTCAGGGGGCCCAGTCCGTCGCCGTCGGCCGCGCCGGGGAGCGCGAGATCCACCAGGATGCAGTCGATGTCGTCCGTGAGCAGCCGCTCGGCCTCGGTGAGGTTGCGGGCGCTGCGGATCCGGACACGCGTACCCGCGCCCTCCGGCAGTTCCGGGGTGGCGAGGGTGCCCGCCGGGTCGTCCTCGATCACCAGCAGCGTGAGGGTGCGGCCGGCGACGGACTCGGTGGCGGGCCCCGCGGCGGCGCTCGGGCCGGCCGCGGCGGTGGCGGTGGTCGTGGTGCCCGTGCCGGCGGCTGAAGAACCTGTGCGCTGCCGCGGTACGGGTACAGGTGCGGGTACGGACATCGGTCTGGGTTTCCTTCCCTCCCCCTGAGGGCGCGGTGGAGCGACGATCGACGCTTCACCAGACGGGGACCATAGCGTTAGCCGCCGCCCCAGCGGAATGGCGTACGGACCGGGCCACACCGTCATATGCCGCTTCCCGTAACGCATCCGGCGCTATTCGGCTCCAGGGGCCCATGACAAACATCACGTACGTATGCGCGTGTCATTCCGGATAAACATGGAACACGTCACACAAGCCACATACGCCTCATGGGCGTCGGGTGTGGGCGTACCGATCGGGTGGCCGGGGCCGCGGTGGCCCTATTTGTCCGGGCGGACGACCCCGAGTATGCGCATCGACCCCGCGCCCGTGACCGTCACCTGCCGCCCGGGCCGGGGCGAGTGCACGATCTTGCCGTCGCCCGTGTACATCCCCACGTGGCTCGCGTCCTGGAAGTAGATGATCAGGTCGCCGGGCCGCATGTCCTTGACGTCGACGCGCGGCAGCAGCCGCCACTGCTCCTGCGAGGTGCGCGGGATGGGCCGTCCGCCCGCCGCCCACGCCTTCATGGTCAGCCCCGAGCAGTCGTACGAGCCCGGGCCCTCCGCGCCCCAGACGTACGGCTTGCCGATCTGCGCGGTCGCGAACTCGATCGCCTTCCTGCCCTGCGGGCTGGCGGTCCGGTTGATCTCCTGGAGCGCGCCGGAGCCGAGCCATGCCGACTGGGCCGTGGCCGCCGCGTCCTTCTCCAGCTGTGCCAGCCGGGCGCGGTCCTTCTCCGCCAGGCCCGACTCCAGCTTCTCGGCGGCGGCGATCTGCTTCGTGATCTCCTTCTTCGCCTTCTCCTTCTTGGCGCGGTTGGCCTCCAGCTCCTGCCACCGCGTCCCCGCGTCCGCGGTGTAGGTCTTCAAGTCCTCCTGTGTCCTGGACAGTTCGGCGATGAGGTCCCGCGTGGCCTTCTGGCCCTGCCGGGCCCGCCCCACGCCGTCCAGGAAGAGCTGTGGGTCGCCGGTGAGCATCAGCTCCGCCTCCGGCGGCAGCCCGCCGCCCCGGTACTGCGCCCGCGCGGCGGCGCCGGCCTGCTTCTTGAGGGCGTCGAGCCGTACCTGCCCCTTGACGATGTCCTCCGTCAGCCCGACCACTTCCGCCGACTGCTTCTTGGCGCGTTCGTCGGCGAGGTTGTACGCGTCGGTGGCGGAGGCGGCCTTCCGGTACAGCGCCTCGATCTCCTTGCGCACGTCGTCCAGGGAGGGCGCGGCACTGCCCGACGGGGCAATGTCCGACTGCGAGACGCCCGGCGGCAGTTCGACCGGCGGCGGCGCGACGGCGGACGGCGACGCGGACGGCGACGCGGTCGGCCCGGGGCCGGGAGCGCCGGGAACGGCCGGGGTGTCGGGAACGGTCGGGGCGTTGGGAACGGTCGGGGCGTTGGGGATGACTGGGGCGGCGGGCGACGCGGGGGCCGCGTACGCCTGGCTCAGCAGGCCGGCTCCCGGTGCGGACAGCACGGCGAACGCGCAGACCAGGGTGATCGCGGCAGAGATACGGCCATGTCGCCGTCGGTTCACAAGCTCCCCCTCCAGACCAACCGCACAGCACACATATCTGATTTACCGTCAGTAACGTCTCGTCACAGCGAGATCGTGCCATGTCCGCCGTCAAAACGACAGAGGTCCCACTCCCCGCAGGTGAGACGAACGGACACGCACAGACGTTCCCCCAGTCCCTGTCGTGTTCCGGACCCCCTCGCGGCTCACCGGCCGCGGCCGGCGCCGCCGCCGGAGCCGGAGCCCGGTGCGAGCGCCGCCCACTCCACCGTCAGCTCGCCCTGCCGCCAGCGGCGCGCGTCGTCCGTCAGCGGCCAGTCGGCCGACAGGTCCCGTACGGCCCTGATCCAGCGCTGCCGGGCGCCGAGCGAGGCGTACGGGGCCGCCGCGGCCCACGCCCGGTCGAAATCGCGCAGGAAGGCGTGGACCGGCTCGCCCGGCACATTGCGGTGGATCAGCGCCTTCGGCAGCCGCTCCGCGAGATCGGAGGGACGGCCGAGCGAACCGAGCCGGGTCGCGAACGTGACCGTCCGCGGCCCCTCCGGACCCAGCGCCACCCATACATGGCGCCGCCCGATCTCGTCGCACGTCCCCTCCACCAGCAGCCCGCCCGGCGCGAGGCGCGCGCACAGCCGGTCCCACACCGCGGCGACCTCGGTCTCGTCGTACTGGCGCAGGACGTTCGCCGCCCGGATCAGCACCGGCCGCCGGCCGCCGGGGAGCGGGACCTCGAAGCCGCCGTGCCGGAAGCGGAGCCCGTCCCTCTCGTACGGGAGCGCCGCGGCGACCCGCGCCGGCTCGATCTCGATGCCGACGACCTCGGCGCGCGGATCCGCCGTACGCAGCCGCCGCAGCAGCTCGACGGCGGTCCAGGGGGCGGCGCCGTATCCCAGGTCCACCACCACCGGATCGGCGGAACGGCGCAGCGCCGGGCCGTGGACGGCGGTGATCCAGCGGTCCATGCGGCGCAGCCGGTTCTGGTGGGTGGTGCCACGGGTCACGGCCCCCACCGGCCGCGCCGAGCCCGTCGACCTCGCCGGGCCTGTCGGCCGCGCGGGGCCCGGGCGGCTGCCCGCTGAAGGGGACGAAGGGGACAGGTGCTGCGCCATACGGGTGAGCGTATCCAGACCGGGCACCGGCGCGCGGGTTGATCCGTTGTCGGTAATGATTTGGCAAAACGGAAATGAAGGGGGTGCGTTCCACTGTTGACGGCCTTCGGAGGGTTCCCCACACCCTCTCTTCGTCATGTTCCACCGCATGTCTTCCGGCATGTTCGCCTGCGAGAGGACCCTGGACGTGAGCCAGTACGTGTCCCGAATCGCCAACACTTTCGCAGGCCAGGCCAGGCAGCCCCGGCTGCGGCGTCTCCCGGGACCACACCGCGGGCCGCGCCGGATAGCCATGCTCAGCGTCCACACCTCGCCGCTGCACCAGCCCGGGACGGGCGACGCGGGCGGAATGAACGTCTACATCGTCGAGCTGGCGAAGCGCCTCGCCGCGATCGACATCGAGGTGGAGATCTTCACCCGGGCCACGACCGGCGGCCTGGAGCCGTCGGTGGAGCTCGCGCCCGGGGTGCTCGTCCGCCACGTGGACGCCGGCCCGTACGAGGGACTGGCCAAGGAGGAGCTGCCCGCGCAGCTCTGTGCCTTCACGCACGGCGTGATGCAGGCCTGGGCGGGTCAGCGCCCCGGTTATTACGACCTGGTCCACTCCCACTACTGGCTCTCCGGACACGTCGGCTGGCTGGCCTCCGAGCGGTGGGGCGTCCCGCTGGTCCACGCCATGCACACGATGGCGAAGGTGAAGAACGCCGCCCTGGCGGAGGGCGACCGGCCCGAGCCCCCGGCCCGGGTCATCGGCGAGACCCAGATCGTGCGCGCCGCCGACCGGCTGATCGCCAACACCGCGGAGGAGGCCGACGACCTGGTCCGCTTCTACGAGGCGGAGCCGGACAAGGCCGCGATCGTCCACCCCGGGGTGAATCTGGAGTGTTTCTGTCCGGCGGACGGACGCGCCGCCGCCCGCCGGCGCCTGGGGCTGCCCCAGGACGCGTTCGTCCCCCTCTTCGCCGGCCGTATCCAGCCGCTGAAGGCCCCCGACGTGCTGCTGCGCGCCGTGGCCGTTCTCCTGGAGCGGGACCCCTCGCTCCGCCGCAAGCTGGTCGTGCCGATCGTCGGCGGCCCGAGCGGCAGTGGCCTGGCCAAGCCGGAAGGACTCCAGAAACTCGCGGCGCGGCTGGGCATCGCCGATGTCGTACGGTTCCGGCCGCCGGTCGGCCAGACGCTGCTGGCGGACTGGTTCCGGGCGGCCTCGGTGCTGGTCATGCCCTCGCACAGCGAATCCTTCGGTCTGGTCGCCATAGAGGCCCAGGCGGCGGGCACCCCCGTGGTGGCCGCGGCCGTGGGCGGCCTCCCGGTGGCGGTCCGGGACGGAGAGACCGGCTTTCTGGTCCCGGGCCACGAACCGGCGGCGTACGCGACGGCCCTGCGGCGTTTCCTCGACGCCCCGGAGCTGGTCGACCGGATGGGCGCGGCGGCCGCGCGCCACGCCCAGTCCTTCGGCTGGGACACCGCGGCGGCGGCGACGGCGGACGTGTACACGGCGGCGGTCCAGGACCACCGGCGCCACGGCCACCCCCAGCAGCGCGGCTGACCTGTCGTAGGCTCGGCTCATGGCTGAGGTCGATGTCGTACAGCGGGCCGGGCGGATCGTCGAACAGGCGCTGAACGGCGCCGAGCTGGAGTGGGAGAGCACCGGGCCCGGCTCGTACGTCGTCTCCCTCCCCGGCACCCGCAAGCTCTCCACGACCTGCGCGCTCCGCGTCGGCCGGCACGCGCTCTCCGTCACCGCGTTCGTGATCCGCCACCCGGACGAGAACGAGGAGGGCGTCCTGCGCTGGCTGCTGGAGCGCAACCTCAAGCTGTACGGGGTGAGTTACGCGGTCGACGCCCTCGGCGACATCTACCTCGCGGGCAAGTTCCCGCTGGCGGCGGTCACCGAGGACGAGATCGACCGGCTGCTCGGCTCGGTGCTGGAGGCGGCGGACGGCTCCTTCAACACCCTGCTGGAGCTGGGGTTCGCGAGCGCGATCCGCAAGGAGTACGCGTGGCGCACCTCGCGCGGCGAGTCCACGCGGAACCTGGACGCGTTCGCGCATCTGACCCGGCCCGCGTAGCCGTACGCGCGTCGCCCGAGGCCCGTCGGCACGCACGGCCGGCCGTACCGCCGCCGGCCGTACCGCCGCCGGCCGTACCGCCGCCGGCCGTACCGCCGCCGTACGTGCCGCCGCGTACGGCCGTACCGGAGGTGCGGGGTCTCCGGGCCCGGGTGACGATGCGGCCATGGGAGACATATCGGAGCGGAGGGGCCGGCTCGACCGCCGGCGCTTCCTCGGGGTGGCCGCCGCCGGAGCCGCCGGTCTCGCGGTGGGCGTGGTGGCGGCCTGCGACACCGTCACCACCGATACGGATACGGGCACGGCCGAGGAGCCGGCGCGAACCGGCACCGGCACTCCCCACCCCGCCGATGCCGCCGAACGCTCCCGCCCCGGCAGTCCCGACTGGCGCATCCGTTCCCAGGGCCCGCCCGACGCGGTCCTCGGCTACACCGACCGGGTGAGCGTCCTGCCGGAGGAGGAGTTCGGCCTGCATGTCTCGACGACCGCGCCCGGCTTCCGCGTCTCGGCGTACCGCGTCGGCTGGTACGGCGGCGCCCAGGCCCGGCTGGTCTGGCGCTCGGAGCGGATACCGGGCCGGGCCCAGCGCGGCCCGCGCGACGCGCGCCTGGTGCGCGCCACCCAGACCGTGCGCGCCGACTGGGACCGTACGCTCACCGTCCGCGCGGCCGGCTGGCCCGAAGGCGCGTACCTGCTCCGGCTGGACGCGGAGAACGGCCACCAGCGGTACGTCCCGCTGATCGTCCGCTCGTTGGCCGGCGCGGGCCGGACCGTACTGGCCCACGCCCCCGCGACCTGGCAGGCGTACAACCTGTGGGGCGGCCGGAGCCTCTACGAAGGCCCGAACGGCAGGTACGGGACCCGCTCGCTGGCGGTCAGCTTCGACCGGCCGTACGACAGGAACGGCGCCGAGAAGTTCCTCGTCTACGAGCGCGCGGCGGTCGTCCTCGCCGAACGCCTCGGCCTCCCGCTCGCGTACACGACGGGCCCGGACATCCACGCGGACCCGGCCGTCCTGCGGGGCGCGGCGGCGCTGGTCTCGCTCGGCCACGACGAGTACTGGACCCCGGAGCAGCGGCGGCACTTCACCGAGGCGCGTGACGCCGGGACCAATCTGGTCTTCCTCGGCGCGAACACCTGCTACCGCCGGATCCGGCTGGAGGGCCCGAAGGGCCCGGCGGGACCACAGAGACACAGGGAACCGGACGACGCGATGGGGGCGGACGGAAAGAACCCCGGCAACGCCCGCACGGTCGTCTGCTACAAGACCGACTACGCCAACGACCCGTACCTGGTCCAGCACCGCACCATGGTCACCACCGACTTCCGCCAACCCCCGGCCGCCGACCCCGAGTCCACCCTGACGGGCGTTCTCTACGAGGGCTTCCCCGTGGACGCCCCGTACGTCGTGCACAGCGCGGACCACTGGGTCTTCGAGGGGACGGGGGTACGGCCCGGGGACTCCTTCGCCCATCTGGTCGGGGTGGAGTACGACCGGGTCACCCCGGAGGCGCCCACCCCCTCGCCGCTGGAGATCGTCGCCCACTCCCCGCTGACCTGCAAGGGCCGCAGGAGCCACGCCGACTCCGCGTACTACACGGCGCCGAGCGGCGCGGGGGTCTTCGCGTCGGGAACGATGCGCTGGGTCGAGGCACTGATGGCGGGCACCCGCGACAACGGCCGCAACCACGGCCTGGACAGGCGCACCGGCGCCTTCGTCACCCGCACGACCGAGAACGTGCTCCGCGCCTTCGCCCAGGGTCCGGCGGCCCACCACAGACCGGCGCCGAGGGACAACGTACGGACGGTGTACGGACGAGCCGCGGGCGCGCCGGGTGACCGGGCCACCGCCGCGTCTGGCTGAACCGCCGCCCGCCGCCGGAGCCACAGGGGCTACGCGGTCTGCCGTACCGGCGCCTCGGGCCCCGGCCCCGCCTGCTCCGCCGCCACTGTCTCCGGCTCGGGCGCGGGCTTCGGCGCGGGCTCCGGCGACGGCTCCGGCGAGGGCTCCGGCGACGGCTCCTCCTCCGACAGCCCCCGTACCAGCAGCCAGTACCCCAGCCCCGCCGCCGTCCCCAGCACCGCGCACGCGCCCCACAGCCAGTCCGCGCCGAACCGGTCGATCACGAAGCCCGACACGAGCGGGGCGATCAGCGCCGCCGCCGACCAGGACATCGTGTACATCCCCTGGTAACGGCCCCGCCCGTGGAGCGGGGAGAGCCGCGCGACCAGTCCCGTCTGCGTCGGCGCGTTGACGATCTCGGCCAGGGTCCAGACGCAGACCGTCACCGCGTACACCGCGATCGACCCGGCGAACGCCGTCAGCCCGAAGCCGTATCCCGCCACGACCGACGAGACGATCAGGAGCCGGCGCGGGTCGCGGTGCTGGATGAAGCGGGTGACCGGGATCTGCAGAACCACGATCAGCGCGCCGTTCACCGCGATGGCCATGCCGTAGTCGGCGCTGTCGAACCCGTCCGCGCCCATCGCCACCGGCAGCCCCACGTACCCCTGCTGGAAGATCAGCGCCACCAGGAACGACAGCCCGACGACGCTCATGAAACGGCCGTCCCGCAGGACAGTCCCCATCCCCACCGCCGACGGGACGGGCGCCGTGGCCGCCTGCTCCGTACGCCCGGACCGGGGCTCCGGCCGGGACTCCGGCAGCTTCAGGAAGACCACGACCGCGCAGGCCAGCGTGAGCGCGGCCTCCCCCAGGAAGCCGGCGAGATAGCTGTACTGCGCGACGAACCCGGCGCCCGCCGCCGAGACCGCGAAGCCCAGGTTGATCGCCCAGTAGTTCAGGGAGAACGCCCTCAGCCGGTCCTCGGGCCGGACGATGTCCGCGATCATCGCCTGCACGGCGGGCCGTGACGCGCTCGACGCCATCCCGACCAGGAACGCCACCGCCGCGATCGCCACCGGGTCCCGCATGAAACCGAGCAGCGCGACCGACACCGCCGTCGACACCTGCGCGACCAGCATCGTGGGGCGCCGCCCGAGCCGGTCGGTCAGCACCCCGGCGCCGAGCGAGGCGACCACCCCGCCGAGCCCGTGGAGCGAGGCCACCAGGCCCGCGTACGAGGCGGAGTAGCCCCGGTCCAGCGTCAGATAGAGCGCCATGAAGGTGGCGACGAACGCCCCGAGACGGTTGACCAGGGTGCTCGTCCACAGCCACCAGAACTCCCGGGGCAGCCCCGAGACGCTCTCCCGCACCGCGCGCCGCAGCCCGGCGACGCGGGCGGCGACCGATGCGGTGACCGACGTGGAGACGGACATACGGATTCCCCCCGGGACAGCGATACGAAGCGATACGGGATACGAGGCGAGGTGCCGGTGCCGTGCGCCCCGGCACCGTGACGACCAGGGGAAACGTACGTAAGCGGCCCGCTGCCGCGCCACTCGATTGACGCCCTCCGTCAATCGTCGGCGGGCGTCGGAGCCGCGGTACGAGACATCCCCCGAAGCGCGCGGAACGGGTCCATTAGGCTTTGGCCCATGGCCGACGCACCGTACAAGCTGATCCTCCTCCGCCACGGCGAGAGCGAATGGAACGCGAAGAACCTGTTCACCGGCTGGGTGGACGTCAACCTCACCGACAAGGGCGAGAAGGAAGCCGTCCGCGGCGGCGAACTGCTCAAGGACGCCGGCCTGCTGCCCGACGTGCTGCACACCTCCCTCCAGAAGCGCGCCATCCGCACCGCGCAGCTCGCGCTGGAGTCCGCGGACCGCCACTGGATCCCCGTCCAGCGCTCCTGGCGCCTGAACGAGCGCCACTACGGGGCGCTCCAGGGCAAGGACAAGGCGCAGACGCTCGCCGAGTTCGGCGAGGAGCAGTTCATGCTCTGGCGCCGTTCGTACGACACCCCGCCGCCCGCGCTGGAGGACGGCACGGAGTTCTCGCAGAGCGACGACCCCCGCTACGCGACGATCCCCAGCGAGCTGCGCCCGCGCACGGAGTGCCTCAAGGACGTCGTGGAGCGGATGCTCCCGTACTGGTACGACGCGATCGTCCCGGACCTGCTCGCCGGCCGTACGGTCCTGATCGCCGCCCACGGCAACAGCCTGCGCGCGCTCGTCAAGCACCTCGACGGGATCTCGGACGCCGACATCGCGGGCCTGAACATCCCGACCGGCATCCCGCTCGTCTACGAGCTGGACGCCGACTTCCACCCGGTCACCCCGGGCGGCACCTACCTGGACGCGGACGCGGCGGCCGCCGCCATCGAGGCCGTCAAGAACCAGGGCAAGAAGAAGTAGCGGCGGCGGAGACAGCCGCGGCGAAACCGGAGGGCCCCGCCCGGGGGAACGTGCTCACACGTTCGACCGGACGGGGCCCTTCGCATACGTAACGGTGTGCGTCGGCACGGTGTGCGTCGGCCGTCACCGGCCGGCCGTCGTCAGCCGCAGTTTCCGCCGCACTGGCACGAGCCGCCCGACTGGCAGCCGCAGCCGCAGCCGGAGCCGCAGCCGCACGCGCCGAGAACGGGCAGACGTACGACGGGGACAGGAGCCGCCGGGGCCTCCTGCCGGGGAGCGGTCGTAGGGGAATCGGCCATGGGATCCTCCTCAAGGCGTGCAGGGGTGTCGCCTGCGCCCATTGCATGCCTGTCGGAGCGGGGACAACAACGGCGCATGCGCGGCGCACCCGCGCAAGCGCGGCGGTACGCGCCCCTTCCGCGCTCCCCCGCCTCACCTCTGCACGACTACGCGCCCTCGACCGGAGTGTCCGCCTGCTGGATCTCGTCCGCGTGCTCACCCGTCACCAGGTAGACGACCCGCTTGGCCACCGACACCGCGTGGTCCGCGAACCGCTCGTAGTAGCGGCCCAGCAGCGTCACGTCCACGGCCGTCTCGATGCCGTGCTTCCAGCGGTCGTCCATCAGGTGCTGGAAGAGCGTGCGGTGCAGCAGGTCCATCTCGTCGTCGTCCTGTTCGAGCTGGAGCGCCAGATCGACGTCCTTGCTCACTATCACCTCGGCGGCCTTCGCCATCAGGCGCTGCGCGAGCTGCCCCATCTCCAACAGGGTGGCGTGCAGGTCGTGCGGCACGGGCGACTCCGGGAACCGGAGCCTGGCCTGCTTGGCCACGTGCTGGGCGAGGTCGCCGGCGCGCTCCAGGTCGGCGCTCATCCGCAGCGACGTGACCACGATCCGCAGGTCCGTCGCGACCGGCTGCTGCCGTGCCAGCAGCGCGATGGCGCGGGCCTCCAGGTCGTGGTGGAGCGTGTCGACCTTGTCGTCCGCCGCGATCACACTCTCGGCGAGCTTCAGATCGGCGTCGAGCATGGCGGTGGTGGCACGCCCGATGGCGGAACCGACCAGCCGGGCCATCTCGACCAGGTCTTCGCCGATCGAGTCCAGTTCCTCGTGGTACGCGTCCCGCATGGGGTTTGTCCCTCTCTTCACGTTCCTGTGACGTTCTTGCCGGGCCCTACGCTCCCACGTTCTGTCCGTTACGCGTCCGGCGCCTCCCTCCCAAATGAACCAGCACTTTCCCCTCAGTGAACTCTGGGCGACGAGTGTTCGAGGAGACACCTCGATGGCTGGGAGCATGTCCGTGGCCGCGCATAACCTGGGACACATGGACGTGAACGCGGCAGTCGCCGCATTGGCAGCGATCGCCGGGGTGTGCACCGGCGTGATCGCCATGCTGGCGTTTCGCTGGAGCGAACGCGACCAGGCAAGACCGACCCGCAGCTCACTGCACACGGATGCCGTGCTGCCCCCGGGCGTCGACACCGTGCTCTCGGTGCTGCGCTCCTCGGCGGTCGTGCTCGACGAGAGCGACTCCGTCGTCAAGGCCAGCTCGGCGGCGTACGCGCTGGGCCTGGTCAGGGGCGGCAAGCTCGCCGTCGAGCCCATGCTGGTCATGGCCCGCGACACCCGCAGGGACGGCGAGATACGACAGGTGGAGCTGGACCTCCCCCGGAGGGGCACGGGCCGGGGCGAGGCCCTCGCCGTCTCCGCCCGGGTGGCCCCGCTCGGCTCCCGTCTCGTCCTCCTGCTGGTCGAGGACCTGACGGAAGCCCGCCGTATCGAAGCGGTACGGCGCGATTTCGTGGCGAATGTCAGCCACGAACTGAAGACCCCCACGGGCGCGCTCTCCCTGCTCTCCGAGGCCGTCATGGACGCCTCGGACGACCCCGAGGCGGTCACCCGGTTCGCCGGCCGGATGCAGATCGAGGCGACGCGCCTCACCAATCTGGTCCAGGAGCTGATCGACCTCTCCCGGGTGCAGAACGACGACCCGCTGGAGGACTCGGAGTCGGTACGGGTGGACGAGCTGGTCGCCGAGGCCATCGACCGGTCCCGGCAGCCCGCGTCCACCAAACAGATCACCATGGCCTCGGGCGGCACGGCCGACCTGCGGGTCTGGGGAAACCGCGGCCAGCTGGCCGCCGCGCTCGGCAACCTCGTCGAGAACGCGGTCAACTACTCACCGGCCCGCACCCGCGTCGGCATCGCCGCGCACCGGGTCTCCGCCACCGGCGGGGACCTGATCGAGATAGCCGTGACCGACCAGGGCATAGGTATCTCCGAGAAGGACCGGGAGCGGATCTTCGAGCGCTTCTACCGCGTCGACCCGGCCCGCTCCCGGGCCACCGGTGGTACGGGCCTCGGCCTGGCCATCGTCAAGCATGTGGCCGCCTCGCACGGCGGGGAGGTCACGGTGTGGAGTTCGGAAGGTCAGGGCTCCACCTTCACCCTGAGGCTGCCTGAGGCGGGCGCCGGACGGGACCGCACACCCACCGGGCAGGACGAAGACGACCGCGCCCCCTACGACACTGTTGCCGACACAGCCGCCGAGGCGGGCCCCGACACCGGCACCGGCATACCCGCCGTCGCCGTCAGGGACACCGGCAACGACACCGACAGCGGTACGGACGACACCGCGACAGACACCAGCCGCAGCCTTCGGCTGGATTCCCCGACCGTGATTCCTGCCCCGGAGGTCCTTCCGTGACCCGAGTGCTCGTCGTCGAGGATGAGGAATCCTTCAGCGACGCCCTGTCCTACATGCTCCGCAAGGAAGGCTTCGAGGTCGCCATCGCGACCACCGGGCCCGCGGGGCTCGACGAGTTCGAACGCAACGGCGCCGACCTCGTCCTCCTCGACCTGATGCTGCCCGGACTGCCGGGCACCGAGGTCTGCCGCCAGCTGCGCGGCAGGTCGAACGTCCCGGTGATCATGGTGACCGCCAAGGACAGCGAGATCGACAAGGTCGTCGGCCTGGAAATAGGAGCCGACGACTACGTGACCAAGCCCTTCTCCTCGCGGGAGCTGGTGGCCCGCATCCGCGCGGTCCTGCGCCGCCGCGGCGAGCCGGAGGAGGTCACCCCGGCGGCCCTGGAGGCCGGCCCGGTCCGGATGGACGTGGACCGTCACGTCGTCACCGTCTCCGGCGGCAAGGTCGACCTCCCGCTCAAGGAGTTCGACCTGCTGGAGATGCTGCTGCGCAACGCGGGCCGGGTGCTGACCCGTATGCAGCTCATCGACCGGGTCTGGGGCGCGGACTACGTGGGGGACACCAAGACCCTCGACGTCCACGTCAAGCGCCTGCGCGCCAAGATCGAGCCGGACCCGGGCGCCCCCCGGTACCTGGTGACGGTGCGGGGACTGGGCTACAAGTTCGAGCCGTAGAACCGGGCCCCGCGCGTCCCGCGGGATCGCTCGGCACAGCCGATACGGCCGATACGGCGTTGGCGCCGGCCCGGAACCCCGGGCCGGCGCCAACGCCGTATCAGCTGTGCCGTCACGCCTGCCCTAGTGGGCCGTGCCCGTGTCGGCTTCCGTGCCCGTGCCGGCTTCGGTGCCGGTGCCGGTGCCCGCGTCCGTGCCGGTCTCCGTCGAGGCGGAGGCGGAGCCGGACGGGGAGCCCGACGAGGACCCCGCCGCGTCCTCGCCCGGCGCACCGGCCGCCGGGGACGTCGAGCCCGACGGGGACGGCGACGTGCTGGGGCCGACGCCCGTGAAGAAGCTCTCCGACGGGAAGACGAAGGCGCGCAGCCCCACCTCGCCCGTCTTGCTGAACGAGAACACGACCTGCTGGGCGTCGCCGTTCTTCGCGGCCTCGCGGCCGTTCTCGACCACCGCCGAGGCGTTGCCCGCGCCGCCGAGCTGGACCGAGCCGAGCGCCGGGACGGTGATCGGCCCCGAGCCCTTGGCGGGCGTGAGCTTCACCGTGGCGCTGGTGCCCGGGAGCTTCACCGAGTCGAGGGTCTGCGCGCTCGTGTCGTTGTTGAAGACGGTGCCGGTGACGACCGCGGGACCCGCGGCGCTCGCGTCGGGCTGGGTGAGCACCGTGATGTTCTGGAGGCTGATCTTCTCGACGGTCGTGGCGGCGTTGTCCGGCTTGACGCCGAGCGTCTGCGCGTTGTTGCCGGCGCCGCACGCGGAGAGCGAGGCAAGCGGGAACACGAGGGCAGTAGCGGCGAGGACGCCGCGTCGAAGGCTGCGGCTCACGGCGGCGGCAACTCCTAGGACGTACGGACGGACGGAGGCTGGGGCGTGCGGTGCGCTGCCGCGTACCGCGGTGGTGCGTGGAGCGGGCCGAGAACCTCAGGACGGGCCAAAGGTGCGTCGGCGCCCTCAGGTTACCGAGCCGCCTCCGCCGCCCCGCACCCGACCCGCCTCCCGGCGTCACCGGTGCGTTTCCCGCTCGCTCCGGTCGTCCCGCCGCCACCGCCGATGATCGATTAGTCGTGCGGAACGGCATGTCGTTTCGCGCGCCGTTCACATAAATCCGGTGATCAATTCTCCGGACCGTCCCGCATTCCTTACGAATACCGTCGCGCGTGCGACGGTGATCGAATTCGGATTCCCTCACACTTCCGTCGTACTTCCGCCGCGCCCGCGCCGTACTTACGTTCGTACGGGTGACCGACGTCCGAACGCGGTACGGGAAGTTCAGTCGCCGGAAACCGGCAAAACGGGACGTTAGTCCTCTTCTGAGGGGGTCGCGTGGTGCGTAACGTGGGCGTTTCGGCGCCCCCGCGCAGCGGCTCCGACCTGCGAATACCCCCTTCCGGAAGCCGCCCGCAGCACGTTCCTGGCGCTGTTGTCAAGCCCCGAGATGCGCCCTGACCTGCGAAAACGCCATTCAGAAGATGCCATTCTCGTGTTACCCTGGATAGCCACGGAAGGGGTACCTGTCACATGACGTTCAAGGTTGGCGACACCGTGGTCTATCCCCATCACGGGGCCGCGCTGATCGAGGCCATCGAAACTCGCCAGATCAAAGGCGTGGACAAGACCTACTTGGTGCTCAAGGTCGCCCAGGGCGACTTGACGGTGCGTGTACCGGCGGACAATGCGGAGTTCGTCGGCGTGCGCGATGTGGTTGGTCAGGACGGGCTGGACCGGGTCTTCGAGGTGCTCAGGGCGCCGTACGCGGAAGAGCCGACGAACTGGTCCCGTCGCTACAAGGCAAATCTCGAGAAGCTCGCCTCCGGCGATGTCATCAAGGTCGCCGAAGTGGTCCGCGACCTGTGGCGCAGGGAGCGTGAGCGCGGACTCTCCGCAGGTGAGAAGCGCATGCTCGCCAAGGCGCGGCAGATCCTTGTCAGCGAGCTGGCTCTCGCGGAGAACACGAACGAAGACAAGGCCGAGGCTCTGCTCGACGAGGTCCTCGCGTCCTGAACCAGAAGTCCTGAACTGAACGCGACGCGCGACGCAGGCAGCACGCACCCGGTACGTACGCGGCAGTACGTACGCAGCACGGGCGATGTGAAGTGAAGCAGTGAATGCCGTGGTGCCCGTTGGCCGGCTTTGGAGAAAAGCTGAGTCGTCGGGCACTGCGGCATGTTCGTGTCTCCGCGTGCCCGTGGATGTCGCATCGCGCGTCCTGCGCGGCGCGTCGTGCGTTCGAGATGTCCGGCCGAAATATCCGACGCCGAAGCCCCTGGGCGGCCGGGGCGGCGATCGTCTCGACCATGGGTCACGGAAGGGTCCGGTCAAGGCGTCGCGCCCGGCTCGCTGAGCCCCTACCCATGTCGGCCGCGGAAACAAACCTGCCGGAACAAAGACCCGATCAAACACCGGATCAAACGCCGGAACAAAGAGCCGGAACAAAACCCGCCGGAGTGCATAGCGATGTCTGAGGAACCCCTCGCGATGTCCGAGGAACCCCGCCCCCACCGCACCGCCGCGGTGATCCCCGCCGCGGGCCGGGGCGTACGGCTCGGCCCCGGCGCCCCCAAGGCGCTGCGCGCGCTGGGCGGCACACCGATGCTGATCCACGCCGTCCGCGCGATGGCCGCCTCGCGCGCCGTCTCGCTCGTCGTCGTGGTGGCACCGCCGGACGGCGCGCCCGAGGTGAAGCACCTGCTCGACGCGCACGCCCTGCCCGAGCGCACCGACTACCTCGTCGTACCCGGCGGCGAGACCCGCCAGGAGTCCGTACGGCTCGGCATCGACGCCCTGCCCGACGCCATCACCAGCGTGCTCGTCCATGACGCGGCCCGTCCGCTGGTCCCGGTCGAGACCGTGGACACCGTGGTCGAGGCCGTACGGGACGGGGCGCCCGCGGTCGTCCCCGCACTGCCCCTCACCGACACCGTCAAGCAGGTCGAGCCGCGGGAGAAGGGCGAGCCGGAACCGGTCGTCGCCACGCCCGAGCGGGCCCTGCTGCGCGCCGTACAGACCCCGCAGGGCTTCGACCGCGCCACGCTGGAGCGCGCGCACCGGACGGTGGCGCAGGTGGGCGAGGGGGCGACGGACTGCGCCGGTATGGTCGAGCGGCTCGGCGCGCCCGTGGTGGTCGTGCCAGGACACGAGGAGGCGTTCAAGGTGACCAGGCCGCTGGATCTGGTGCTGGCCGAGGCGGTTCTCGCCCGGAGGAGGCTCACCGATGGCTTCTGAGCGCCCCGGGGAAGCCTCCGCCCCCCGGCCTCCCGCACCGCCCGCCGCGCCCGTGCCACCGCTGCCGCGGGTGGGGATCGGCACCGACATCCACGCCTTCGAGGAGGGCCGCGAGCTGTGGTGCGCGGGGCTGCTCTGGGAGGGCGAGGGCCCCGGCCTGGCCGGCCACTCCGACGCGGACGTGGTCGCACACGCCGCCTGCAACGCGCTCTTCTCCGCCGCGGGCCTGGGCGACCTCGGAGCGCACTTCGGCACGGGCCGCCCCGAGTGGTCCGGAGCCCCCGGCGTGACCCTCCTCAAGGAGGCGGCCAGGATCGTCCGTGCCGAGGGCTTCACGGTCGGCAACGTCGCCGTTCAGGTCGTCGGCACCCGGCCGAAGATCGGCAAGCGCAGGGACGAGGCGCAGCGGGTGCTCTCCGAGGCGGTCGGCGCGCCGGTCGCGGTCTCGGCGGCGACCTCCGACGGCCTCGGCTTCACCGGGCGCGGCGAGGGACTGGCCGCGATCGCCACGGCGCTGGTGGTCCGTACGGGCCCGGCGGACTGAGGGCCCGGACGAAGCGGCGGTCCGGCGCACCGAGGACCCGAACGGAGCGAAATACGGCGTGGGTGTCCGGGTCGGGCGATGATCGTCGGGTATGCGTCAACCGAACGGCAGCAGCAGGCAGCAGGAAGGCAGTCATGACCGCTGAACTCTCCGAAAATCTCAAGCAGCTTCTCGACACCCCGGTATTCGTCAACATCGCCACCATCCAGCCGGACGGCAGCCCGCAGGTTTCCCCTGTATGGGTGAAACGGGACGGCGACGACGTACTGATCTCCACGACGGTCGACCGCCAGAAGGAGAAGAACCTGCGCCGCGACCCGCGGGCGACCGTGGTCGTCCAGCCCGCCGACGCCCCGTACACCTACGCGGAGATCCGCGGCGCGGCGACCCTCACCACCGAGGGCGGCCAGGAGCTGATCAACGAGCTGTCCCTGAAGTACACGGGCAAGCCGTACGCCGACTTCAACCCGGACGCCGCGAGCGACGCCGAGCGCGTCGTCGTCCGTATCACGCCCCGCAAGGTCGTCGGCAGGGTCTGAGCCCGCCGCGGAGGCCCTCCGCCGGACGGCCCGCGGAGGTTCCTCCCGGACGTGCTCCGATGCCGTGCGCAGGGAGCCGACGGGTCATCAATGTCACGCTTCGGTGTCCCGTCGGCCCAAAGGGTCGCGGGGCACTGCCCCGGGCGCACTACCCTTGTGGCGTGACTATTCGGCTGTACGACACCGGTGCCCGGCAGATCCGTGACTTCACCCCGCTCGTCCCGGGCTGTGTCTCGATCTACCTGTGTGGCGCCACCGTGCAGGCCGCACCGCACATCGGGCACATCCGGTCGGGACTGAACTTCGACATCATGCGCCGCTGGTTCGAGCACCGCGGCTTCGACGTGACGTTCATCCGCAACGTCACGGACATCGACGACAAGATCATCGCCAAGTCGGCCGAACAGGGCCGCCCGTGGTGGTCCATCGGCTACGAGAACGAGCGCGCCTTCAACTCCGGTTACGACGCGCTCGGCTGCCTGCCGCCCACGTACGAGCCGCGCGCCACCGGCCACATCACCGAGATGATCGAGATGATGCGCGGTCTGATCGAGCGCGGTCACGCGTACGAGGCCGACGGCAACGTCTACTTCGACGTCCGGTCCTTCCCCGGCTATCTGGAGCTGTCCAACCAGGACCTGGACGATCTGCGCCAGCCCTCCGGCGAGGGCGAGACCGGCAAGCGCGACCAGCGCGACTTCGCGATGTGGAAGGCCGCCAAGCCCGGCGAGCCGTCCTGGGAGACGCCCTGGGGCCGCGGCCGGCCCGGCTGGCACCTGGAGTGCTCGGCGATGGCCCACAAGTACCTGGGCCAGGCCTTCGACATCCACGGCGGCGGCATCGACCTGATCTTCCCGCACCACGAGAACGAGATCGCGCAGGCCAAGGCGTACGGCGACGAGTTCGCGAAGTACTGGGTGCACAACGCGTGGGTCACCATGAGCGGCGAGAAGATGTCCAAGTCGCTCAAGAACTCGGTGCTGGTCTCCGAGATGGTCAAGCAGTGGCGCCCCATCGTGCTGCGCTACTACCTCGGCACCCCGCACTACCGCTCGATGATCGAGTACAGCGAGGAGGCCCTGCGCGAGGCCGAGTCCGCGTTCGCGCGGATCGAGGGCTTCGCGCAGAGGGTCACCGAAAAAGCGGGGAAGGTTGTCGCTCCGGCCCGCGAGGTGCCGCCCGCCTTCGCCGAGGCCATGGACGACGACCTGGGCGTCCCGCAGGCTCTCGCGATCGTCCACACCACCGTCCGCCAGGGCAACTCCGCGCTCGCCGCCGACGACAAGGAAGCCGCCGTCGCCCGGCTCGCGGAGGTACGGGCCATGCTCGGCGTCCTCGGCCTGGACCCGCTCGACCCGCACTGGGCCGGCGAGGCCGACCGCGGCGACACGGGATCTCTCAAAAGTCTGCACGGCGTCGTGGACACGCTCGTACGCCTCGTGCTGGAGCAGCGCGAGGCGGCGCGGGGCCGCAAGGACTGGGGCACGGCGGACGGGATCCGGGACCAGCTCCAGCAGACCGGGCTGGTCATCGAGGACGGGCCCTCGGGTCCGCGGTGGACTCTGGGACCGCGCTGACCTGCTGAAGTGTGCCGCCCGGTGGTCCGGGCGGCACACTTACGTACCCTGACATAAAACGTATGAACGCCGCGCAGCTGAAGCGCCGCGTAGCCGCGTAACGAAAGCAATGAAACAGGTAGGTCATGGCCGGGAACAGCCAGCGCAGGAACCGCCGTACGTCCAACAAGAAGGGCGCGCAGGTCGGCAGCGGTGGCAAGCGACGCCGCGGCCTGGAGGGGAAGGGCCCGACGCCGCCCGCGTCCGCGCGCAAGGGGCATGTCCAGAACCGCGTCGCCAACGCCAAGGCCAAGCAGACGGCCCGCCGCCAGGTCGCCCGGCGCGGCGGCAAGGGCACCAGCGAGATGGTCGTCGGCCGTAACCCGGTCTTCGAGGCGCTGCGCGACGGCGTGCCCGCCTCGATGCTCTACGTGCAGCAGTTCATCGACAACGACGAGCGCGTCCGCGAGGCGCTCCAGCTCGCGGCGGACCGCGGCGGCATCCACCTCATGGAGGCGCCCAAGCCCGAGCTGGACCGGATGACGAACGGCCTCAACCACCAGGGGCTCGTCCTCCAGGTCCCGCCGTACGAGTACGCGCACCCGGACGACCTCGCCGCCGCGGCCTTCGACAACGGCGAGGACCCGCTGATCGTCGCGCTCGACGGGGTGACGGACCCGCGCAACCTGGGCGCGGTCGTCCGCTCCGTCTCCGCCTTCGGCGGCCACGGCGTCGTCGTACCGGAGCGCCGCGCCGCCGGGATGACGGCCGGTGCCTGGAAGTCCTCGGCCGGCACGGCGGCGCGCACGCCGGTCGCCCGCTGCACCAACCTCACCCGGACGCTGGAGGCGTACCAGAAGGCCGGCATCACGGTCGTCGGTCTCGCGGCGGACGGCGAGGCGGAGGTCGGCGACCTGGAGGCGCTGGGCGGCCCGGTCGTGATCGTGGTCGGCAGCGAGGGCAAGGGCCTGTCCCGGCTGGTGGGCGAGACGTGCGACTTCCGCGTACGGATCCCGATGCCGGGCGGCGCGGAGTCGCTGAACGCGGGCGTCGCGGCGGGTGTGGTGCTGTACGAGGCGTCGCGGCGCCGGGTCTGAACGGCGCCGCTTGATGATCTTGACGGGTCTCGGACATATCGCGCGCGTCAAGGCAGTGTCCTAAACACAAGTCACTCGGTTAGATGAGTGTGGACACCAGAACGCCCCGGCCCGGGTTCGACGATCAGCCCCCGCTGAGCATGCTCAAGGTGGACTGCGATCCCGCGCAGGTCATCGTGAACCACGCCAGCTTCCGGGTGAAGCTCGCAACGCCTCAGCGCCCCAGCCCCCTGCGCATCCCTGGCCTGACCGGTGCGGCGCCCACCGCGCCGGGCCGGTCGCCACGGAGGCGGGCCCCCGTCGTCTGGAGCGGGAAGTCCGCGCCGGGCGACCCCGGCGCGAGCGGGCTGCTCCGGGCCGTACGGAACTCCCCACCGGTACCGGCACCACCGGCGGGCGGCGCCCACCGCGCCCCCGCCGGGAAGCGGTACGAAGCCGGCGCCACGCAGGTCATTCCCCGGCTCAGGCCGGGCGCCGACACCGAGACGACCGTGCCGACCCCAGTCGTCGGCGGCCCCCGTACGGAGGCCACGCCGCTGCTGCCGCCCATGCGCCAGGCGGTCGGCGCGTACGACCTGCCCGAGCAGAACACGGGCCCGCGACCGGGCGCCGGCCGGGGCGGGCCCTACGCCCCCGTGACCGCTGCCGACGACGCCTACGCCGACGACACCGATCTCGGGTACGACACCGACCTCGGGTACGACACCGACCTCGGGTACGACACCGACGACCGCCCGCGCACCCAGCGGAGCGGCGCCGACTCCGTCCGGCACGCCTACTACCCCGGCCGCCGGATGAACCTCGGCGTGGTGCTGCTCCCGCTCCGCGTCTTCCTCGGCTTCATCTCGATCTACGCGGGCATGGGCAAGCTCTGCGACCCCGTCTACTTCGACGGCGGCGAGCGCGGCTCCATGGTCAAGTGGCTCAGCTCGCTGCACCCGTGGGCGCTGGCGGAGCCGCTGCGGGACTTCGCGCTCTCGCACCCGGTCGGCGCGGGCCTCAGCGTCGCCTTCCTCCAGATCGTGGTCGGCGTCCTGACCGTGCTCGGGCTGTGGCAGCGGCTCGCCGCCTCCGTCGGGACGCTGCTGTCGGCCGCGCTGCTGCTGACGGTGAGCTGGCGGACCGTACCGGCGTACGACGCGCCCGACATCATCTATCTGGCCGCCTGGTCCCCGCTGATCATCGCGGGCGCGCCGGTCTACTCCGTCGACGGGCGGCTCGCGAGCGAGGCGTGGCGCACGCTCGGACCGCGCTCCGAACTCTGGGACCTGCGGCGGCGCGTGCTGCGCAGGGGCGCGATCGTGGCGAGCGTGGTCATCGGGCTGACGCTGCTGGTCGGCTCGGTGCTGGGCGGGGCCGTACGCTCCTCGGACCTGGTACGGGTGCCGGGCCAGGGCGTCGACCCGGTCAACCAGCTGCCGGGCGTACCGCTGCCGCGGAACCAGCGCGGCGCCACGGCCGGCGCGTCCGGCTCGCCGAGCAGCGCGGGCGCCACCAGTGGTACGTCGTCGGAGCCCTCGGCGACCAGCTCCGGCAGCCCGTCGGCGCGGCAGTCGGAGCCGGGCGGCGGTACGACGCCGGAGAGCGGCGGCGCGACCACCGGGACCGGTACGGCGGGTACGGGGACGGGCACCGGACAGACGCAGCGGCAACAGCAGCAGCCCAGCCAGCCCCAGGGCACGGTCCAGGAGCCGCCCGGTACGGCCGAGCAGGCCCCGCCGCCGTCCAGCAGCCAGGGGCCGTCCTCCACGGGCGGTTCGGGCGACGGGAGCGGCGGGGGCGGCGGCGACGGGGGCGCGCCGGCCACCGGCTCCTCCGGAGGCGGGAGCGGCGGCGGAAACCGTAACCCCATCGGGGGACTCCTCGGCTGACGGCCCCGACGAGCTGACGGCTCCACGAGGGGGCGGCCACCCGGACCGGGCGGCCGCCCCCTCGCGCATGCCCCTCCTGCCTGTCCGCTCACTTCCGCGGGGGCGCCTCTCTTCTTCGGGGGCGCGTCTCTCAGCGCGCGCCGCCGGACAGCTCCTTCGCCGCCTCCGTGAGGTCCTTCGCGGTGTCGATGGCGCGCCAGTACGCCCCGTGGGGCAGCGGGAAGCCCGCGAGGCGGCGCTCCCGGGCCAGCCGGGGGAACGTGGTCCGCTCGTGGTCGCCGCGGTCCGGCAGCAGCTCGTGGAAGTCCTCGGAGAACACGTACACACCCGCGTTGATGAGATACGGCGACGGCGGGGACTCGATGAAGTCGAGGACATGGCCGAACTCGTCGGTCTCGACGGCCCCCCAGGGGATCCGCGGCCGGGCGAGCGCGAGGGTGGCGGTCGCGTCGCGCTCGAAGTGGAAGGCGGCCATCTCGCGCAGCGAGAAGCGCGTCCAGATGTCGCCGTTGGTGGCATACCAGGGCCGCCCGGGGTCCGGCAGCCCGGCCGCGGCGTGCTTGAGGCCGCCGCCGCGCCCCAGGGGCTCCTCCTCCACCACGGTGGTGACCCGCAGCGGGAGGTCGGCCGAGTCCAGCCACTTCTGGAGCACCTCGGCGAGATGGCCGCACGAGACGACGGCATCGGTCACGCCCTCGGCGGCGAGCCAGGCAAGCTGATGGCCGATGATCGGGGTCCCCGTCCCGGGGATCTCGACCATCGGCTTGGGGCGGTCGTCG
Source organism: Streptomyces sp. NPDC088124 (assembly GCF_040685895.1). NCBI lineage: Bacteria > Bacillati > Actinomycetota > Actinomycetes > Kitasatosporales > Streptomycetaceae > Streptomyces > Streptomyces sp. NPDC088124. The sequence continues at coordinate 80,788 of NZ_JBFBJB010000027.1, forward strand.
GTGTACGGCCGCAGCCGCGACCCCTGGCCGCCCGCGAGTACCACGGCCTGCGTCGGATACGTATGCATGCCGTGAACGATAGGCGGGCCGGCCGACCGGTGCCCGGGCGGCCGGTGCCCGGGCGGCCGGTGCGCGGGATCAGCTCCCCGTGGCCTGCTCGGAGACGCCGTACGCGAAGGACGTGTCGCACACGGGGCGGGAGAACGACTGTGCGCGGGTCGGGCCGTAGACGGCGACCGCGGCGCGGCCGAGCGCGCGGGCGATCGAGACGCAGTGCCGCGCGAGCGACGGGCGCTCCTCGACCTGCCGCTGGAGGTGCGTCAGGGCGATCCCCGGATCCTTCTCCTGAAGCTCCGTGAGCAGCTGGTCGCGGAGAACATCCTGGGGGGCGCGGGACTTGGCCGGTACGGAGGCGGTGTCGGAGGAGGCCGTCAGGACCTGCGAGTCGGTGGTGCTGGTCGCCCACGGAACACGGGCGACCGCGAGGGTCCCGGAGAGCACCAGGACGACGGGCAGTACGAATGCGAGAGTTCGGCCGATACGGCGGGCAGTGTGGGTCACGCAGGTGAGCGTAGCGGTCAGTGATGATTTGGCGACATTTAGTCACTCGCTTGAGGGATGGTTCGATCGGTTTTTTCGAATCGAGGGTTGACGCGGCCGATCTGAAATGCCCGGTATGCGGAGGAATTTGCGGGCGTCCGACAGGATACGCCGACGGCCCCGTACCGGAGTACGGGGCCGTGCGGAGGAAATCGGGCCGGAGTGCGGCGCGGGCGCGCCGAACTCCACACCTCTGGGGCCGGATCGGCCGGTTCGACGTATCAGTCGGACCGGACGGATCGGTCGGATCTGTCGGATCAGTCGGTGAGGCGCTCACCGGTGGAGGTCGAGAAGACGTGCGTCTCGCCCGCGCGCGGCACGACGTGCAGCTTGGCGCCCTTGTCCGGCACGGCACGGCCGTTGACCCGGACGACGACCTCCTTGGACTCGCCGCCGACCTCGGCGGTGCCGTACACGTAACCGTCGGCGCCCAGCTCCTCGACGACGTTGACGGTGACGGCGAGACCGGCCGGGGCGTCCTTGGAGAGCGCGCCCTCGGTGCCGCCCTCCTCGGCGATGTCGAAGTGCTCGGGGCGGACACCGACGGTGACGGTCTTGTCACCCTTCTCCGACGCGGCGGAGAGCGCCTCGCGGGAGACCGGCACGACGCTGTTGCCGAACTTCACACCGCCATCGGTGATCGGCACCTCGACCAGGTTCATGGCGGGGGAGCCGATGAAGCCGGCGACGAAGAGGTTGTTGGGCCGGTCGTACATGTTGCGCGGCGAGTCGACCTGCTGGAGCAGCCCGTCCTTGAGGACCGCGACCCGGTCGCCCATGGTCATGGCCTCGACCTGGTCGTGGGTCACGTACACCGTGGTGATGCCGAGGCGGCGCTGGAGCGAGGCGATCTGCGTACGGGTGGAGACACGGAGCTTGGCGTCGAGGTTCGACAGCGGCTCGTCCATGAGGAACACCTGCGGCTCCCGCACGATGGCCCGCCCCATCGCGACACGCTGCCGCTGACCACCGGAGAGCGCCTTCGGCTTGCGGTCCAGGTAGTCGGTGAGGTCGAGGATCTTCGCGGCCTCTTCGACCTTCTTGCGGATGTCCGCCTTGTTCACGCCGGCGATCTTGAGCGCGAAGCCCATGTTGTCGGCGACGGACATGTGCGGGTAGAGCGCGTAGTTCTGGAACACCATCGCGATGTCCCGGTCCTTCGGCGGCAGGTGCGTGACGTCACGCTCACCGATACGGATGGCGCCGCCGTTGACGTCCTCAAGACCCGCGAGCATGCGCAGGGAGGTCGACTTGCCACAACCGGAGGGACCGACGAGGACGAGGAACTCGCCATCCTCGATCTCGATCTCCAGCTGGTCGACGGCGGGCTTCGTGGAGCCCGGGTAGACGCGGGTTGCCTTGTCGAACGAGACAGTAGCCATGGCGATGTTGTCCCCTCACCGGCAGGAACGTGCCGGACGATCCGAGTAAAGGAATGGGTCTCCCGCCGGAGCGGAAGATGGGTCTAGTCCACGTGGGTGAACTTCCCGTGACGCTACCCGCCGTTCCGCGATCTGTCAGCACTCCCGTACGCACGAAATTTCCGGCGGACCGGTGATCGGGTCCGGTTACACTTCTCGGACACGCCTCCTTAGCTCAGCTGGCCAGAGCAACGCACTTGTAATGCGTAGGTCGTCGGTTCGAATCCGACAGGGGGCTCCGGTGAGCCCCAGGTCACGTGTTCCGTGACCTGGGGCTTTGTGTTATCGGATGCGGCGGCGGCGCCGGGCGCGGGCCGATCGGCTGGCCGTGGTCTCAGTCCTGGTCTCAGTCGGGGGTTCGACCGGGGATTCAGCTGAGGGTCCGGGCTGGGGCATGAAGGTGTCGCCCATGCGTTGCATGGCGTCCTTCGAGAGGTGAGATCGGCCCTTGACGTACCGGCGGGTCTGGCTGATCTGGGTGTGCCGGAGAATCTCCATGATGGTGACGATGTCCACCCCCAGTTCGTTCAGGATCGTGCCGGCGGTGTGGCGGCTTCCGTCGTAGAGGCGACGGTCGTCGATCCCGGCTTCCGCCAACAGTTCCTTGAACTCTTCCCAGTCCTGGCGGGGATCGAGAGGGCGGCCGTCCGGCCTGGTGAACACCGCGTCGTGCTCCTGCCACACGTCGCCGGCGGCGGCGCGTAGCGCTTCTCGCTGTTTCCTGTGCTTACGCAGATAGGGAACGAAGGGCGGCGGGATCGGCACGGAGTTCCTGCTCTTCTTCGTCTTCGGACGAGTGAAGACGAGTCCACCGCCCTTCCGCTCCGGACAGGTGCTCGCGTGCCTCGCGCATGTCTTCGCGCAGGGCATTGGGCAACCGCGGGTGTACCCCTTGTGTGTCGGGCAGTCCGCCGGGCACGGCTCGAAGCGGTGGAGACGGTGGCCGCAGGCGTGCGGGTCGTCGCATCCGTGGCGCCAGGTGAGGCGTTGGAGCTGCCACTGGGGGTGGAACATCTCTCCTTCGAGGTCGACGTACTTCCAGCGGAGCCCCAGGGCCTCGCCCTGCCGGAAGTCAACGCACGTATTACTTGCGCCAGCTTGAGTTGTAAGCCCGTCAGGGAAAAGGTCAGGCTGTGCCTTCGTGTCGACGGCAGCCGACGGCGAATGTACTGAACGTAGCCGTAGGCCTCGTACCTACGTCGCAGACGTTCCCCGCCAGGTTCCGCAGGCGCCCGCGAGGCGTCGCTTTCCCGCCGTGAAGGTGCCCTGGTCTTCGTCGAGTACCTGCTTGCGTTCCTGAGGTGAAGGTCAGGGCGAGATCACCACAGGCCCGTAGTGCAAGCACCCACCAGTGGCTCGCGCCTCCTCCGTGCCAAGTCCCGCCGAAGGGCGCCGTTCGACCCTCGCGTCAGATTGGCCAGTTTCTGGGTTGCGATGACGGCCGTAGCGGAACGGGCTCGGGAAGAGGAGTCGCCGCCGCCGGTGACATGCCGTCGAGGATGAGGAAGAGGTAGCGGCGCCAGCCTTCGCTGGCCGGGTCCATGGTCCACAGCAGACTGAAGAGCATGGCCATGATTCTGGGCAGGTCCTCCGGGGCGAGGTCGGCGCGGATGCGTCCGGCCTCCTGGGCACGCCGAGTGAGCAGGGTCAGCGATGCGTAGTACGGGCCGATCGCGTCCGAGATGACGGCGCCGGCTCTTCTCGCGGCGGCCAGAGTGTTGTGCTCGTGGGTGGCCAGCCCCATGGCGGCGTCGATGACGGAGGTGAGGGCACGTAGCGGGTCGTCATCGAGGAGCGCCTGTTCGATGGCGGGAGCGATGTACTCGGCGATGCCCTGCTCCAAGGCGGCCTTCGCGAGGACGGCTTTGTTGGGAAAACGCCGGTAGAGCGTTCTGCTGCCGACCCCCGCGTGTCGGGCGATCTCGTCCAACTGCGCGTCGGGGCCGCTCTCTGTGAAGACTTTGCGGGCGGAGCGGAGGATTCGCTCCACGTTGCGGGCCGCGTCGGTCCGCAGGAGTCGCTCGGGATCGGTGGCCACGGGAACAGAGTAACAAAGAGGCGGTTGACTGCCACTTGCGCAAGGTGCACCATGGAAATGGCGGCCAGCTGCCAGTTCTTGCCGTACGTCGGTTCGCGGTGATCCGGTGAGTGGTGAACGCCGAGCGCGGCGCGCTGCCCACGACGTGCGTAGTGCCTCTGCGTTCTTCCAGGTCACGACGGCTCGCTCAGCAGTACCTCGGCGCCTTCCCCCACGACGCTCCAGGAGGTCTCATGCCCACCACGACCGACACCGACGACGTCATCGGTCTTCCGGTCTTCCCCGGTGACCGCGACGCACGCTGTCCTCTGGCTCCCGCCCCCGAGTACCGGGAGTGGCGTGAGATGGGTGGTCTGCGCCGGGTGAACTTCAGAGGCCACGCCGCCTGGGCCGTGAGCCGGTACGAGGACGTGACGGCCGCGATGACGGATCCGCGGATCAGCGCAGAGGTCCCGATACAGCAGATCAGCATGGGCCCCGGCGCCCAGATGTTTCCCCGGATGGACGACCCCGAACACGCTCGGTTGCGCCGCATGCTGACCAAGGACTTCACGGTCAAGCGGGTACAGGCCATGCGCCCGCGGATCGAGGAGATGGCGAACGAGTTCATCGACACCATGGTGGCCTCCGGCAGCCCCGCCGACCTGGTCCAGGCGTACGCGCTGCCGATTCCCTCCCTGGTGATCTCCATGCTGTTGGGGGTGCCCTACGACGACCACGCCTTCTTCCAGGACATCACCTCCGTCCTGATGAGCCGCACCGCCACGGAGGAGGAGAGGCAGAAGGCCAGAGGGTCGCTCTTCGTCTATCTGCTCGACCTCATCGGGAAGAAGGAACGCGAACCGGACGACGCCCTGATCAGCCGCGTCGCACGCGAGCACCTCCAGGAAGGGCAGCTGAGCCGCGAGACCTTGGCGGTGAACGGCTTCATCCTCCTCAACGCCGGGCACGAGACCACCGCGAACATGATCGCGCTGGGCACCCTCACGCTGCTGGAGAACCCGGACGCGCTCGCGCGGATCCGTGACACGGACGACCCGAAGGTGGTCTCGTCTGCGGTGGAGGAGCTCCTGCGCCACCTCACGATCGTGCACAGCCTGGTCACCCGAGTGGCCAAGGAGGACATCGAGATCGGTGGCCAGCTCGTCCGCGCCGGTGACCTCCTGGTCATGAACCTCTCGTCAGCCAACTGGGATCCCGGCTTCGTCAGCGACCCCGACCGCCTCGACATCGAGCGCGACGCCCGCGGACACGTGGCTTTCGGACACGGCGTGCACCAGTGCCTCGGACAGGTCCTGGCCCGTGCCGAACTCGAGATCGCCCTGCCCGTGCTCCTGCGCCGGCTGCCCGGCCTGCGTCTCGCGGTGCCGCCGGAGGAGATCAGGTTCCGCAGCGACATGAGCGTCTACGGCGTCCACGCGCTGCCGATCGCCTGGTGACGGACACGACCCGGGCGCCCCGCCGAACCGCCGTCGCCCCGGTCGCCGCCACCCGCATGCTCGCGGGATCCCGGGCGGACGCGCGGATCGGCGGCACGGACGGCAGCCCCGCCGATCCGGCGGCCCTGGAGATGATGAACACCCTCACCCGCGGCCTCGACCCGGCGCTGGTCTCGCCCGTGGTCGCCTTGCCGGCCCACGAGGACTGCCCGCCCCGGGTCCGTGAGGTATGCAGCGCGAGTGCCGGCCCAGGCCGCGCGGTTCTTCGTCGGCCGCACGCGGGCCTACCCCACCGGCACTGACGGCTGAGGACGTACGGCCACCTCGACCGGATCCCGGGACGAGACCGAGGCCATGAGCAGGCGCCTTGCACGCCCTGCTCCGGCGGATCACTGCTCGTCCACCCCTCCCTCCCCCACAGGAGTAACCATGAGTACGGCGACCGACCAGACCCAGCCGAACGACGGCACCGATCTTCCGGACTACCCTGGCACCCGTTCTCCCGGCTGCCCCTTCGACCCGCCCCCCGTGCAGGCAGGTTGGCGGCGCGCCGACGGGCTGACCCGGGTGCGGCTGAGCAATGGCCGCATCGCCTGGGCGGTCACCCGGTACGACGATGTCAAGCAGCTACTGGGCGATCCGCGGCTCAGCGCCGACGGACATCGCTACCCGCAGCTGATGGAGACCCAGCAGCACGGCCAGCCGCAGGCGTTCCCGCGGATGGACGACCCCGAGCACTCCCGCATCCGGCGCACCCTCACCGGCGAGTTCACGGTCAAGCGGGTCGAGGCGATGCGGCCGCACGTCCGGTCGCTGGTCAACCGGTTCCTGGAGGAGATGATCGCCGCAGGATCGCCGGCGGACCTGGTGCGCGCGTACGCGCTGCCGATTCCCTCCCTGGTGATCTCGATGCTGCTCGGGGTGCCCTACGACGACCACACCTTCTTCCAGACACGCAGCGCCACGCTGATGCGCAAGGCAACCCCGCAGGAGGAGAGGAAAGCGGCGAGCGGTGAACTGTTCGGCTACCTCCTGGACTTGGTGAAGCGCAAGGAGCGCGAGCCGGGGGACGACCTCATCAGCCGGCTGATCACCGAGCGGGTGGTCACCGGAGAGCTCACCCATCACGACGTGGCCATGAACGGCATGGTCATCCTGCACGCAGGGCATGAGACCACGGCCAACATGATCGCGCTGGGGACGCTGGCCCTGCTGGAGAACCCCGGGCAGGCCGCCCGCATCCGGGACACCGATGATCCGAAGGTGGTCGCCGGCGCCGTCGAGGAACTGCTGCGGTACCTGACGATCGCCCAGGACATGCTCGTGCGCGTGGCGACCGAGGACCTCGACGTCGGCGGTCACCTCGTGCGGGAGGGCGAGATGCTGGTCTCCGGTCTGCCCTCCGCCAACCGGGACGTTGTCTTCGAGACCGCCGACGCCCTGGACCTCGACCGCGACGCCCGCGGACACGTGGCCTTCGGACACGGCGTCCACCAGTGCCTCGGCCAGTCCCTCGCCCGCGTGGAACTGCAGGAGGCCCTGCCCGCGCTGCTGCGCAGGCTGCCGGACCTGCGTCTGGCCGCACCCCTGGAAGAGGTGCGTTTCCGGCACGACATGGTGGTCTACGGCGTGCACGAGCTGCCCGTCGCCTGGTAGCCGCGAGACCGCCACCCCTGAGAGACCACTTCCTGAAGTCCCCACCCCCTGAAGAACCGAGGAAAAGAACCATGCGTGTGGAGCTGGACGAACCGAAATGCGTCGCGGCCGGACAGTGTGTAGTGGTCGCCCCTGAGGTGTTCGACCAACGGGACGAGGACGGCGTCGCCGTGGTGCTGGAAGAGCATCCCGCCGCCGAACTCCTGGACAGCGTGCGGGAGGCCATAGCCGTCTGCCCGGCCGCGGCGATCCGCCTGGCCGAGCTGTGAAACGAATTGTGATCGTCGGTGCCTCGGCCGCCGGGCTGGCGGCGGCCGAGACACTGCGCCGGGAGGGCTACGACGGCACGCTGACCCTGGTCGGCGACGAACCCCGCCCGCCCTACGACCGGCCGCCGCTGTCCAAGCAGGTCCTGTCCGGGAAGTGGGACGCCGACAGGACGGCCCTGCGGACTCCGGAGGACCTGGCCGCCCTCGGCCTCGACCTGCGGCTCGGCGTCGCCGCGGCCGGCCTCGACCCCGCCGGACGTCTGGTGCGGCTGGCGGACGGCTCGACGGTGCCGTACGACCGGCTGCTCGTCGCGACCGGCGTACGGCCACGGCGCCTTCCCGGTGTCCGTGCCGCCCACGTCCTGCGCACCCTCGACGACGCGCTCGCCCTGCGGGACCGGATAGGACCGGGACGGCGGCTGGTCGTGGTCGGGGCCGGATTCCTGGGGGCGGAGGCAGCGGCGGTGGCGTCGATGCTGGGCGCTCAAGTGACCTTGCTGGAGCCGGCGCCGGTACCGCTGGCGCATGCGGTGGGCCGTGAGGTGGGGCACGCGCTGGCACAGGCTCACCGGGAGCGGGGCGTGGAGCTGCGGTGCGGGACCACCGTCACGGAGGTGACCGAGGACGGGGTGCGGCTGGCGGGCGGCGAGGTCGTCGAGGGCGACGAGATCCTGGCCGCGATCGGCTCACTGCCGAACACCGGCTGGCTGGTCGGCAGCGGTCTTACGGTCGACGACGGCGTGGTCTGCGACGAGTACTGCCAGGCCGCGCCGGACGTGTACGCGGCCGGGGACGTCGCCCGCTGGTACAACCCCCTGTTCGGCACCTCGATGCGGATCGAGCACCGCACCAACGCGGCCGAGCAGGGCATGGCCGCCGCCCGCAACCTGCTCGCCGCTCCCGGGGCGCGCAAACCGTTCACGCCGGTGCCGTACTTCTGGTCCGACCAGTACGACATGAAGATCCAGGCGTACGGCTACTTGCGCGGCCATGACGAAGTCGCCGTCGTCGAAGGGAACTTGGCCGAGCGCCGCTTCCTGGCCGTGTACCGCTCCGGCGACCGGATCACCGGAGCCCTCGCGGTCGGCATGCCGGCCAAGGCCGTCCGGCAATGGCGGCAGATCATCGCCATCCGCGCCGCCTGGCACGACGCCGTTCCGAATCGGCCGTAGGCGACACACGTCTACGTGACACAGGGCTGTGGAGCCCCGTAGGACGCGCCCAGCCCTGTGACCGCCAACATGCTTTCCGTTTCGCCGTCCCCACCGGCTCCCCCACACGGAGGCCCTTTCCATGTCCCCGCTATGTCCCCCCACTGTCGAGGCGGGGAATTCCGTACCCTCACGAGTGACCACGGTCGTGGCGGTCCTTACGCTCGCCGGGACGGCGGTCGCGTTCGTACAAAGCTTGCTGTTCCCGATCGTTCCCCTCCTGCCCCGGTCGCTGGGCGCCCCGCCGACGGACACCGCCTGGGCGGTCACCGCCACCCTGCTGTGCGCGGCCCTCGCCACCACCGGTGACGGGACGGCTCGGTGACATGTACGGCAACCGCCGCATGCCGCCGGCCCGGGGCGCCTTCATGGTGGTGGGCGTCAGCATCATGCGCGACGTTCTGCCCGCGGACAGGATCGCCACGGCCACCGCCGTGAGGTACGGCTCCTTCGGCGTCGGTGGTTCCCTGGGCCGTCCCGTCGCCGCGCCCTGCGCCCTCGCCATCGGAGTCGGCTGCGCCCCGGGCACCTTGCCGACGCTCATCATGGACGCCGTGCCCGTGTCCGGGACCGCCGTCACCGTCGGTCTCAACACCCTCACGCGGTCCATCGGCACCTCCGTCTCCAGCGCCGTGGCTGGCGTGATCCCTCACCACACCATCGACTTCGACGGCGTTACGCTGCCGCTCCGGAACGGCCCGCGCACCGTCCTGGCGATCGGTGGATGCCGCCGTCGTCTCCCTGGCCTGCGCGCCCTTCATCTCCCGCCGGCGGTCGGATGCCAACTCCGCGGAAGCACCCGCGCCTGCGGGCACGGCCGCGGGAAAGGCCGCCACTGACGCCGAGTAGGGGCCACGGAGCAGCGGCTCTCGTTCCAGCACCCTCACACGCCCCTGCCTCCAGCACACTCACGGTCCCTCAGCGCATATTGCTGTCGAAATCTCCCGGAGGAAACACATGATGCTGTACCTCGCCCAGACCACCGGCGAACCGACAGGGGGCGTGGCCGGCTGGGCATTCGATGTGATCGACGCACTCGGCGGGCTGGGGGTCGGGGTGCTCACCGCCCTGGACAGCTTGGTTTTCGGGGCCCTCCCCGTCGACGTGCTGCTGCCGATGATCGGGTACACCGCCAGCCAGGGCGCCATCAACATCGTCGTCGCCATCGTCTGCGCCGCCGCGGGAGTGGTCGCGGGCAGTCTCTTCCAGTACACGCTCGGCGCGCGGCTCGGCCGCGACCGCGCGCGAGCGCTGCTGGTGAAGGTCCCGGGCATCAAGCCGGAAACCGTCGACCGCGCCGAGGCATGGTTCGCCCGGCACGGCGCCAAGGCGGTGTTGTTCGGCCGGATGCTGCCCGTCGTCCGTCCCATCATCTCCATACCGGCCGGGGTCGAGCGGATGGCGCTGCCGAAGTTCGTGCTCCTCTCCTCGATCGGCAGCCTGATATGGAACGCCGTTCTGCTGGGCTCCGGATACCTGCTCGGCGATAACTGGCACCGAGTGGTCGACATCATGGGTTACGTTCCGTATGTCTTCTTCGGCGCCCTCGCCGTGGGTGTCCCCCTCTTCCTCAGGCGCCGCAACCGACGCCGGAAGAACGCAGCGACCGCGAACGTCGAAACGAACACATCCGGGTGAGGTGGCCGCGGGGAAAGAGGCACGCGTACTGCCGTGCCGCGCCGAACCTGTACGGGGCAGGCGATGTCGCTTGCCGGCACAACCCGCTCTTCGGGGCACCGATGCGGACCGAGCGCCGGTACGTGGCCGCATACCGCACCGGCGGGACGCCGACAGGAGTCCTGGCCGTCGGCGTGCCGCCAAGGCCGGCGACCCGCACCCCCTGGCACGACGCACTGGTGACCAACGCGCTCCAGGCCGGCGCACACGGGCCAAGGCTCACAGGAGGAACCCCCACCCCAGCCCGTCGCGGCCGCTTTCAGCCCGCACCAGACACACGGAGACCCACCCATGTCCAGAACACACCCGTCGGCCGCCCAGGCACAGAATTCCCCGCCACCGCGGCTGGACGCCATGGTGGCGGCCCTCACCCTCACCGGAATCATCGGCGCGTTGACGCAGACCCTGGTGATCCCGATCGTTCCCCTCCTGCCCCAACTGCTGGACGCCAAGGCTTCGGACACCGCCTGGGCCCTCACGGCCACGCTGCTGTGCGGCGCTGTCGCCACCCCCGTGGCGGGCCGGCTCGGCGACATGTACGGCAAGCGGCGCATGCTCCTGCTCGGCATCTGCCTGATGCTGGCGGGCTCGGTGGTCTGCGCGCTGAGCGACTCCCTCGCTCCGATGATCGTCGGCCGGGCGTTGCAGGGCCTGGCGGCGGGCGTGGTGCCGCTGGGCGTGAGCATCATGCGCGAGGTACTGCCCGCCGAGAGACTGCCCGCGGCGATGTCGGCGATGGTCGGCTCCCTCGGCGTCGGCGCCGCCCTGGGCCTGCCTGTCTCCGCGGTCATAGTCGACAACTTCGACTGGCACGTACTGTTCTGGGCCTCCGCGGTCCTCAGCGCCGTCTCCGCCGGACTCGTCGTCCTGCTGGTGCCCGAGTCGGGGGCGCGTACGGGCGGGCGCTTCGATCTGACGGGGGCGGTCGGCATGGCGCTGGGCCTGGTCTGCCTGCTGCTCGCGGTCTCCAAGGGCCAGGACTGGGGATGGAGGAGTGGCACGGTCCTCTCCCTGTTCGCCGTGGTCGTGATCGTGCTGCCGCTGTGGGGCTGGTTCCAACTGCGGACGCCGCAGCCCCTGGTGGACCTGCGCACCACCGCACGACCACAGATACTGCTCACCCACCTCGCCGCGCTGGCGCTGGGCCTCGTCCTGTTCTCGATGAACATGGCGCTGCCGCAACTGCTCCAGATGCCTGAGGCCACCGGCTACGGTCTGGGCAGGTCCCTGATCGTCACCGGCCTGGTCATGGCCCCGCAGGGCCTGGTGATGATGGCGGTCTCTCCGTACGGAGCGCGCATCACCAGGAGCAAGGGGCCGAAGGTGACCCTCATGATCGGGTCCGCGATCGTGGCAGTGGGCTACCTCATCACCATGGTGATGATGTCCGGGATCTGGCAGGTCATCGTGGCCTCCTGCATCGTGGCGACCGGAGTGGGCTTCGCCTACGGCGCGCTGCCCGCGCTGATCATGGAAGCCGTGCCGGTGGCCGAGACCGCCGCCGCCAACGGCCTCAACGCACTCATGCGTTCCATCGGTACGACCGTCTCCAGCGCCGTCGCCGGTCTGATCCTGGCCCACATGACCACCGATTTCCACGGCGTGCACATCCCGACGGAGAACGGCCTGCGGGCCGTCCTGGCCCTGGGCGCCGGGGCCGGTGCCCTCACCTTCACCCTCGCGAGCCTCATCCCCCGCAGACCGCCGACGGGGGGCCCTGCCCCGGCGGAGCCGGCCGCCGCGAAGGCAGCAGGGGCGGAGTAGGGCACCGCTTCGAGGCTGTCGGACGCCTTCCCTGTTTCCCGTCCACCGCTCGTCAGGAGGTGAGTCCCGCGTCGCGGGCCAGAAGGGCGGCCTGGACGCGGTTGGTGACTTCCAGGGAGGTCAGGATGCGGCTGACGTGGGCCTTGACGGTGCTCTCGCGCATGGCGAGGCGGGTGGCGATGTCGGCGTTGGTGTCGCCGTGGGCGAGCAGGGTGAGCACGTCGCGTTCGCGCGGGGTGAGCCGGTCCAGCCGGGCCCTGGCCGCGGTTGCTTCGGGCTGGTTGGTCGCGTGGTAGCGGTCGATGAGACGGCGGGCCGCGGTGGGGTGGAGCATGGCCGAGCCGGCGGCCACCAGGTGGACGGCGCGCAGGATTTCGGCCGGGTCGGTGTCCTTGAGGAGGAATCCGTCGGCTCCGGCGGCGAGGGCGTTGTAGACGTACTCGTCGAGGTCGAAGGTGGTCAGGGTGATCACCTTCGGCGGGTGGGGGAGGGTTCGCAGGCGGGCGGTGGCGGTGATGCCGTCCATGCGGGGCATGCGTACGTCGATCAGGGCGACGTCGATGCGGTGGGCGGTGGCCTGTTCGATGGCCTTCAGGCCGTCGGCGGCCTGGGCGACGACCTCGATGCCCGGGTCGCCGTCGAGGAGGTCGGTCAGGCCGAGGCGGACCAGGGCGTCGTCGTCGACGATCATGGTGCGGATCATGTGCGGGTGCCGTTCTGTTCGATGCCGACGGGGTGGGGAATGCGGGCGGCGAGCCGCCAGGCGCCCGCGCCGGCCGGTCCGGAGTTCAGGTGCCCGCCGAGGGCGGTGACGCGTTCGCGCAGGCCGACGAGTCCGTAGCCGGAGCCGACGGTGTCGGTGCGGGGAGTGCCGGCTGAGTTGGTGACCTCGACGAGTGTGGCGGGCGGCCCGTAGTCGATGCGTACGGTCACCGGAGCACCGTCGGCGTGCTTGCGGGCATTGGTCAGTGCTTCCTGGACGATGCGGTACACGGCCAGACGGTGGGTGGTCGGAGCCCGCTCGGGAAGGCCGTCGGTGGTCAGCTCGATGTGCTGGCCGGCGGCGCGGGCCTCGTCGGCCAGCTCCCCTGCTTCCCTCATCATCGGCGTGAGGGCGGCGCTGGTCGGCGTGGCGTCGGGATCGCGCAGCACGCCGAGAACGTCACGCAGATCGGTGAGGGCCTCGACGGACGTCGTGCGCAGCAGTCCGAGGCGTTCGACGACGGATGCGGGCAGTGTGTCGTTCTTGGTGGCCAGGACACCGGTGTGCAGGGCGATCAGGCTCAGGCGGTGGGCCAGGACGTCGTGCATCTCGGCGGCGATACGGGACCGTTCCGCGACCCGTGCGGCCTCTTCGCGCAGCTGCGCCTCGACGCGCAGATGCTCCATTTCAGCGGCCAGTGCCTGGAGCAGACGCCGGCGGTTACCGAGCCACAGTCCGACGACGACGGCGAAGAGCAGCACGACCAGCGCGGACACATACCGCTGTTCGGCCCACAGCCGGGTTGCCGGGTAGCCGAGCAGATTGGCGCCCAGCGCCACGACGGCGCATCCCACCGCCACCCGCATCCGGCGGGCCACGAACAGGTCGAACATGACGATTCCCAGCAGCGGCACCGTGAGCCATCCCCACCACACTGTGACCGCGGTGACCAGAAACGGGGCGAAAGGCCATGGCAGCCGCGGCACGAGCAGGGCCACCGCGCACACCACCACGGAGGCGATGACCGGGGCCAGGAGCTGACCGCCGCTGATCGATGCTCCGTTCACCGCAGCGGCCAGTGCGAGAAACGCCACGAGTCCTACGCGCCCGAAGGCCGCTGCCCACTTCGGGGCCCTGCTTCTGCTCACCTCGGCAATCCTAGGCAGACCGGTGCGCTGTTCCGTCCGACGATCGATGATGTCCACCCCCTACTTTCGTCGGGGGACACCGTCACCGAACGACGGATCTCATGCCGGGCGCGGCTTTCTAGCGTCAATTCCATGAACGACTGGACCACCTCCCACGACCGTGTCCTGGCGCAGCGCAATGCCGAAGGCTGGATGTTCCTGATCGAAGCGGCCCGTGATCTGCGCACCACGGGTGCCATAGCCCCCAGCGGAAAGGCCCTGGCCCGCGCGCTCACCGACCCCGTACGGACTCAGGCGCCCCACCCGCTGGCAGTCCTGGAAGCCGGCGCCGGCACCGGCCCGGTCACCCGGGCCCTGATACCGCAGCTGTCCCGGGGCAGCCGCCTGGACATCGTCGAGGCCAACCCGCGCTTCGCCGCCCGACTGCGCCACCTCGTCACCACGCACCCGCACCTGACAGCCACGTCCGCGCAGGTGAACGTGCACCAGACCTACGTCGAGCAGCTCGACACCGACCAGCGGTACGACGTCATTGTCTCGGGGCTGCCGCTGACCAACTTCACGCCCGTGCAGGTCGAGCGGATCATGGCCCGCTACATGGAACTCCTCCACCCCGGCGGCACGCTGACCTATTTCGCCTACCTCGGCACCCGCAAAGCCCGCGCCCTGACGGCATCGCGGGCCGAAGCCCGCCGCCACGCAGCCGTGGACGAGATCATGGCCGCCTACCAACGCACCTACGCCACGGGCCGCTGGACGGTATGGGCCAATCTTCCTCCCGCCTGCGTCTGGCATCTGCGGCGCCCCCTCGTCTCCGCGGACCAGCCCGCGCCGCAGCTCGACGGGACGAGGCGGTGAACGTGCTCTCCGACATCCTCGGCCACCTCCCGCCGACCGCGGCGTACACGGTGGTGGCCGCTGCGGTCCTGGCCGAGTCGGTCCTTCTGGTCGGTGCTTTCGTCCCGACACTGTCCCTGCTCCTGACCGCGGGCGCGCTGGCCCGTACCGGCCACGTCGACATTCTCCTCGTCATCGCAGTCGCAGCCGGCGCCGTGGTGGCGGGTGACTTCCTCGCCCACCGCACCGGCAGGTATCTCGGTGACCGGCTGCGCGGCGGCCACCTGGGCCGTCGCGTTCCGGATGCCGCGTGGGGCCGGGCCGAGGCGCTGATGACGCGCCACGGCGGCCGAGCGGTCCTTCTGGCCCGCTTCCTGCCGGTGGTGCGCACCCTTGCCCCGCACTCCGCGGGCGCCACCCGCCTGCCCTACCGGCGCATCGCGCCGTACAGCGTCGTCGCCGCTTGTGTGTGGGCCACGGCCGAGGCCGGTGTCGGATACGCCGCCGCGACCTCTCTCCAGCGCGTCCTCACCCTGGGCGGCCCCGTCCTCGCCGTGGTCGCTCTGATGGCGGCGGGGGGCGTGCTGCTGTGGCGAAGAAGGCGTTGCCCGCCTGAAGCCGAGGGACAGGCGCCCGAGCCCGGTACGGAGTCCTCCGGTCGTGTTCAGGCAGGTCTGACGAGGCCGGTGTCGTAGGCGAAGATCACGGCCTGGACCCGGTCCCGGACCCCGACCTTGGTGAGGATGCTGCTCACGTGTGACTTGACGGTGGACTCGGCGAGGGAGAAGTGTTCGGCGATCTCGGTGTTGCTCCAGCCGGTCGCCATGGCGGTGAGCACTTCGCGTTCGCGGTTGGTGAGGCGCGCCAGCTGCCGTTCCTGTTCGGGCGTGTGGCCCGGCAGACGGCTGCCGAAGGCATCGATGAGCTTGCGGGTCAGACCAGGCGAGATGACGGCGTCTCCGGCGGCCACCGCGCGGATGCCGGAGACGAGTTCCTCGGGCAGGGCGTCTTTCAGCAGGAACCCGGAGGCTCCGGCGCGCAGGGCGTCATAGGCGTATTCGTCGAGGTCGAACGTGGTCAGGACCAGGATGCGCGAGCGTCCGCCGGACGCGATGATGCGTCGGGTGGCCTCGATGCCGTCCATGCCGGGCATGCGCACGTCCATCAGGACGACATCGGGCTTCAGCTCGGCGGCCATGCGGACGGCTTCGGCGCCGTGCGTGGCTTCACCGATGAGGGTGAGGTCGGCATGCTGTTCCAGGAGCATGCTGAAGCCAAGGCGTTGCAGGGCCTGGTCGTCGACGATGAGCACGGTGGTCATGCGCGGGGATTCTCCGTTCTGGTCGTGGTGACGGGCGGGGTGGTGAGGAGCCGGGCATGGACGCTCCAGCCGCCCTCACGGTTGGGTCCGGCGGTGACCTGGCCCTGGTAGATGGCCGCGCGTTCGCGCATGCCGATCAGGCCGCGGCCGTTTCCGGTGCTCCGCCTTCGGGAGCGGGGTGCGCGGAGGGGGGCGGTGTCCTCGATGTCGACGTTGACCGCGCCGGGCCCGACGATCACCCGGACGCTGATGGAGGTGTCGGCGGCGGAGTACTTGAGGGAGTTGGTGAGGGCTTCCTGGACGATGCGGTAGACGGTGAGCTGGAGGCCGGGGGCCAGCGCGGTGAGGTCGCCGTCGGTGCCGAGGGTGACGCTCGGGCCGGCGGCGCGGACGCGTTCGATCAGCGGATCGAGGTCGGCCAGGCCGGGCTGCGGGGCGAGCGGGGCATCGTGCGGACGGTCGTTGCCGTCGCCGATGACGGCGAGGAGCCGGCGCAGTTCGGCGAGGGCGCCGCGGCCGCTGTCGGCGATGATCCGTAGGGTCTCGGCACCGCGCTGGGGCTTGGTCTCGGTCAGGCCGGCGGCGCCGTCGGCGAGGCCGACGATGACGGCGAGGGTGTGCCCCAGGATGTCGTGCATCTCCTTCGAGACGCGGGCGCGTTCCTGGGCGACGGCGAGGCGGGCCTGTTGGTCCTTCTCCTTCTGCAGGGCGGCGATGACGACGTTCACCAGGCGGGTCGCGAGGCCGAGGCCGGCGATGGCCATCACCGTCACCATCCCCAGCAGAATGACGGGTTCCGAGCGTGCGGCGTACTCCGGCTGACCGTCGCCCCACAGCCCGGCGGCCCAGCCCACGAGCTGCGTCAGGGAGATGGCCAGGGCGATGAGCAGCTGGCCGGGGGTGGCGAAGCGGCCCACGTTGAACAGGGCTACGAGGCGTGCGACGTCGGCGCTGGCGTTGGCACCGTGGAGGGACCCCGTGTAGGCCGTCAGCGCGGCGGTGGCACTGGTGAGTACGAAGACCAGCATGGGCCTGCGCTCCCGCCACAGCAGGGGGACGGCCAGGGCGACGGTGAGGACCAGCTCTTCGGCGATGCTGGACTTGTCGGCGGGGTTGAGCAGGGACGGTAGCCCCAGAGCGGCGCAGAACAGCGGTACGCCCCACCGCCGGACCCGGGGGTGGGCCCGGTCCGCCCACCGCCAGGAAGACAGCCGGGCGATGATCGACACAATCACACGCTGCTCAGCGTCGCTCGTCAGCGCATCGGGCAGCTCGGGCCGGTCGGAAACGTGTCGACCGGGCCGGGAATCCTGTGGGGGCGTGGGGGGCAAGGTCGGGGCCCTTCGCGATGCAGGCGAGCCGCCCGCCGGTCCCGGGGGACGGACGGACGGGCAGCGACTGAGGGAGAGCGCCGACCGGGGCCGGCTGCTCTTCCGCAATCGTACGGCTGACAACGGTTCGGGGGCGGCGGCCGTCCCGACCTGGTCACCGCACCCGCACCCGCACCCGCCCCTGCCCGCGCCGGGAGCCGAACCTCGGGAGAGGGCGGCCGTGGGGCGGGCGGCCTGCCGGGCTTCGACCGCGTGGCGCGGTTTCCGGCCCTCGAACACGTCGGAGGCGAGGCGGAGCCGGATGTCACGGCGAGTCTCAGGACGCCCACCCCGGCCGGCCGGGGTGTCGGCGCCGATCCCACGAACGTGGATGCCAGGAGGACGATCCGCAAGTGGACGACCAGTGGTGGTGGGTGAAACGCCGACCGGCCCGAGCCGGTGCAGAACGATGGCCACGAAGTTGCTCCCGCCGGGAAAAGACGTCATTGCCTGGACGGGCCTGACCGGTCCCGGGCTTCAACCTAGAAGCGGAATCGACCGGTGCCACGGCACCGCGGGAGGGAATGCCGCGGCGTCGACTAGTACCGGGGTACCAGAGCCCGTCCTCCTCGCGGCCGCGACGAGCGGTCCAGGAGTGGAGGCGGGTGACCGTGTCAAACGGGGCGTTTTCCGCAGGAGTTGGCAGGCGCGTTGGGAACGAGGAGGGCGTGGACGGTCCAGCCGCCGTGAGGGTTGCGGCCGGCGGTGACCTCGCCCCGGTACAGGGCGGCGCGCTCGCGCATACCGACCAGGCCCCTGCCGCTGCCCGTCCCGCCACGGTGTGCGTGGGTGCGGGGCGGGCCGGTGTCCTCCACGGTGATGCGTACGGTGTCGGGGTCGGCGGCGACGGAGACGTGGACCGAGGTGTCGGAGGCGGCGTACTTGACGGTGTTGGTCAGGGCCTCCTGGACGATGCGGTAGGCGGACAGCTGGAGCCCAGGGGCCAGGCTGGTGAGGTCACCGCGCGCGTGCAGGGCGACGGCGGGGCCGGCGGCGCGGACCCGGTCGAGCAGGGCGTCGAGGTCGGCGAGGCCGGGCTGCGGGGTGAGCGGGGCATGGTGCGGCCGGTCGTTGTCGTTGCCGATGACGGCGAGCAGGCGACGCAGTTCGGCCAGGGCGTCGCGTCCGCTGGCGCCGATGATGCGGAGGGCCTGGGCGCCGCGTTCGGGCTTGGTCTCGGCGAGCCCGGCGGCGCCGTCGGCGAGGCCGACGATGACGGCGAGGGTGTGGCCGAGGATGTCATGCATCTCGCGGGAGACACGGGCGCGTTCCTGCGCCGTAGCAAGACGGGCCTGCTGGTCGCGTTGTTTCTTCAGGGCATCGATGTAGGCGTAGGCCAGTCGCAGGAGCAGGCCGAGTGCCGCGACTGCCGCCACGGCGATCATCGCCAGCAACGTCACGGGCTCCGGACGCGTGACGTACTCCAACTGATGTCCGAGCCAGAAGAAGTAGGCCCATGCGACGAGTTGGACGAGGGTAACGCCGGTGGCGGCGGCCAGCAGGCGTGGGGGGCAGTGGCGGCCGACATTGAACAGGGCGACCATCCGGGCGAATTCGGCGCCGGTCAGCACACCCAGGGGGAGAGAGACGATGGAAACGGCCGTGGTGAGGGCGAAGACCAGCATGGGGCGTCGTTCCCGCCACAGCAGCGGGACGCAGAAGGCGAGGATGATCGGCAGCTGGGGGTCGCTGACGTTGTAAGGGTTGAGGTAGGCGTCGCTGCCGCCCGCGAAGCACAAGGCCGGGACACCCCACCGCCGGATCCAGGGACGGGCCTGGTCGGCCCGTCGCCACGAAGCGAGCCGGGACATGACCGAGACGATCACGCGCTGCTCGGGATCGTTCGTCAGGGCCTGAAAGAACTGGCGCTCGTCCGTGTGTGGGGCGGGGATGGGGGCGCTCGGTGCGGTCACGGGTAGGCCCTTCGCGGTGTCGAGACCGCCCGCCGGCCCGGGGGGATCGGGCCGGCGGGCGGGGCAGGAGAGACGGCGGGTGAGAGTCGGCCGCCATGTCAGGAGCTGTGCGGAGGCCGGTGCTGCGGCTCGCTCTCGTCAACGCCTGCGGATCGGGTTCTTCAGCAGCTTCCTGCGTGTCGGTGCCTTCGGTGCCTTCGGTGCCTTCGGTGCCGGAGTGTCGGCGAGGACGGGGGCGTCGCTGCCCCGTGCGAGGCGCTGCTTGAGCCTGGACAGCCCTCGTGCCTTCCCGCGCGCCTGCTGGGCAGGCGCCGGTATGTCCGTGTCGCCAGCAGCGTGGACGCCGGTGAAGGTGCGGGGGGTGCCGTGGTCGTCCGAGCCCGTGTGGACCCCTGCGGCGACACCGGCGAGTACGGGTTCGGGCGCGGAGACCGTCTGCTCGGCTTCGAGGGCGTGGCGCAGTTTCTCGCCTTCGACATCCACGTCGGGCAGGATTCGGTCCAGCCACTTCGGCAAGGCCCAGGAGCGGTGGCCGAGCAGGGCCATCACTGCGGGGACGATCGTCATCCGGACGACGAAGGCGTCGATGAACACGGCGGCGGCGAGTCCCAGGCCGATGGACTTGATCAGCACCTCGTTGTCGAGGAGGAATCCGGAGAAGACGGAGACCATGATGACCGCGGCCGCGGTGACCACCCGGCCGCTGTGCCGGAAGCCCTCCACGATGGCCTGCGTGGGATCGGCGCCGTGGACGTACTCCTCCCGCATGCGGGAGACGAGGAAGACCTCGTAGTCCATGGCGAGTCCGAACACCACGCCGATCAGCACGATGGGCAGCAGGCTCACGATGGGGCCGGTCTGGTCGACGCCGAAGAGGTCCTTCAGCCAGCCCCACTGGAAGACAGCGACCACGACTCCGAGGGTGGAGGCCACGCTGAGCAGGAAGCCGAGGGCGGCCTTGAGCGGGATCACGATCGACCGGAAGACCAGCAGGAGCAGGACCAGGGCCAGGCCCACGACGATGGCCAGGTAGGGCACAAGGGCCTGGGAGAGCTTGGTGCTGACGTCGATGTTGACGGCGGTCAGGCCGGTGACCATCAGGTCGGCGCCGGTGTCCTGGTGCAGGGCGGCGCTGCGGTCGCGGATCTCGCCCACGAGGTCCTTGGTGGCCTCACTGGTGGGGGCGCTCTTGGGGACGACACCGAGCAGGGCCACATCGCCCGCCTCGTTGAAGGAAGGGGGACGAACGGTGGCCGCGTCATCCAGCTTGCCCAGCATGGCGTACGCGTCCTGGGCAGCGGCCTTGGGACTGTCGCTGCCCCGGGCGTCGACGACCACGGTGAGCGGGCCGTTGAAGCCCGGCCCGAACCCCTCACTGAGGGTGTCGTAGGCGATGCGCTGGGTGCTTCCGGGGGGCTTTCCGGAGTCGTCGTTCAGGGCCATCTGCAGGGACATCGCGGGGATGGCCAGCAGGGCCAGGCCGGCCACCGAGACCGCGAGTACCTTGACCGGGTTGCGGGTGACGAACCTTGCCCAGCGCACGCCCATCGACTCGCCCTCGCCGCGCTCCAGCGCCTTCATACGGCGGGTCAGCATCTTGCTCTTCATGATCCGCATCCCGGCGAAGCCGAGGACGGCGGGCAGCAGGGTCAGTGCGATGATCACGGCGACGGCGACGGCGAAGGCCGAGGCCAGCCCCATCGAGGTGAGCATGCCGATGCCGATGACGCTCAGGCCGCTCAACGCGACGATCACGGTCAGGCCGGCGAAGACGACCGCCGAGCCGGCGGTGCCCAGGGCCCGTCCACAGGCTTCCTCGGGTTCCTGGCCGTCACGGATCTCGTTGCGGTAGCGGGAGACGATGAACAGGGCGTAGTCGATGGCGACGGCCAGGCCCAGCATCAGCGCCAGGGTCGTGGAGGCCGAGGCCAGGTCGAAGAAATGCGTGGCGAGCGTGACCGACAGGACGGCCGCGGCCACCCCGAGGATCGCGGTGAGCAGGGGCAGTCCGGCCGCGATCAGCGAACCGAAGGTGATCACCAGCACGACGG
This sequence comes from Streptomyces sp. NPDC088124, assembly GCF_040685895.1. Classification (NCBI taxonomy): domain Bacteria; kingdom Bacillati; phylum Actinomycetota; class Actinomycetes; order Kitasatosporales; family Streptomycetaceae; genus Streptomyces; species Streptomyces sp. NPDC088124. Next base: position 102,206 of record NZ_JBFBJB010000027.1, read on the forward strand.
CGGCGACCCCGACGCCGATCAGCTCGGCCGCCTTGCTCGCCGACTCGCCCTTGACGGCATTGCCGCCCAGGCTCACCTTCAGACCGGCCTTCTCGCCCTGCGCGACGACGTCGGTCTGGACGGTGTGGGCCGCGCCGCTGACGTCGGCCTGGGCGGCCTTGTAGGACACCTGGGCGTAGGCGATGGTGCCGGACCTGCTGACCAGGCCGCCGGCGAAGGGGTCGGTGACACCCGACACCTGCGGCGACTTCCCCAGCTTCGCCACCAGGGACTCGACCTCGGCCTTGTTGACGCCGGAGGTGAGCTTCTGCCCGCTGGGCGCCTCGAATACCACCCGCGCGGTGGCGCCGTCGGCGGACGCCTGCGGGAACTCCTTCCGCAGCAGGTCGATCGCCTGCTGCGACTGCGTGCCCGGAACGCTCAAGCTTCCCGAGGAGGTGCCGGGCGCACTCATGGCGCCGATGCCGATGGCGGCCAGGACGGCGACCCACAGCATCACGACGATGCGTCGTCGCCGGAACGACAGTCGGCCGAGCCGATAGAGGAAGGTGGCCACGGATTACTCCCACCAGGAGAAGAGATCATTGGGTGAGCTGGGCCTGACTGACCCGCGATCTCAACCTAGGAGCGGTACGTGGCGACCATCCCGTACCGCGGAACCGAATCAGCCGGAGCCCGTTAGTACCGCAGTGCTAATCCCTGTCCTCCTCAAAGCCCGTCGGCCGGCGATGCCCTAATCGAAGAGAGATCGGCCGGTTGCCGTCGGGAAACGTGGCGAGGGCCGTGGCCGCGGTCTGGTCCGGAACGGCAGGCAACCCCTTGGAGGCACCGACATCGGTTCACCCCTCTGCGACCGCACGACACAGCAGCGGCTGCCGCTCCGCCGTCGCGCCCCAGGAGCGCGAGGCAAGTTTCAGGAGAACTGAGCATGGAAATCAGCGAGCTCACATCTGCGGCCGTGGAAGCCGTCCAGCACCGTGAATCCGCCGGTAAGGCCGTCGCCTCTGTAACGGTCGGGACGACCGGGGACGCTTCCGAACCCGCCCTTGACGGACTGGGCACGGATGAGCCTGAAGCGCTTCGGTGCGTGAAACGCGCCGCCATCACTACCCAGGCCGGAAACGACGGGCGGGGATGGACGCTGGCCCGCCTCGATCTCATGGCCGACCGCCACCGGTGCTCACCTCGGGCCACCAACGCCGGCGGCTCCCTGGATGAGATCCAGGACTGCACCTGCGTGGAGTTCTGTGACGAGGACCCGAAGACGGCTTGCTCCCTCTCCGGCCGTCGACACGTTCACCCGGCCGGCCAGGGCGCAGGCTTCGGACTGTGTCCCGTCCACCTGGACGCACCCGGTGACGTCCCGATCCGCAGCCGTCAACCCGCACGCGAGGGCCTATGATTCGGGGAATCGCGTATGGGTTTCCATGGCCTGACGCTCAGGATTCCTTGAACCCGCGCGCCTTGGCCTGTGGCGACCAGGTGCTGTCCTCCGAGGTCCTCGACCGCATCGATGTCATCGTCGCCGCTGGCCGTACGCTTGAGCTCGGCGATGCTCACGCCGCCAACCTGGCCCTCGATCCGGCCAACCGGCGGGGGCGGTGAACCACTCGCCCGGAGCAGGACGAGGCCGACCGGCCATGCGCGTTGGAAGCGTTCCCTTGGGGGCGAATTGTTGAGAGTGGGATTGGCCGCAGAAGGCGCTGTAGGAAGCCCACAACCCGGGTAGCCTCGCTTCTTGTCGTCGGCAGTGACGCCTCCGGTGGCCAGCCGGTGGCCGGACGCCTTTGGATGACGCATTACGCGATGGCATAGTCCAACCAGCCGCACGCGCTCTGATCAGGAAGAACGTCATTCAGCGGCACTGTTAGGCACCACGCAGCACGAACGCTCACGGTCTTGTAATGCGTAGGTCGTCGGTTCGAATCCGACAGGGGGCTCCGTCGAAGGCCAGGTCGGATAGCCTCCGACCTGGCCTTTCTCGCCCGGCCGGCCGGCTACCGGTAGAGGAAGCGGTCGACGCAGAGGAAGCGCAACGTGAAGACGAGGGCCATGGCCAACGCCGTGGCCGGTATGGGCGTGAGGCCGAAGCCGGACACGAACAACATCATGAGTGGGATGCGGGCTACGAGATCGGCGTTGGCGAGCGCGACGAAGCTCAGCAGCCTTGTGCGAGGTCCCATGTGCTTGTGTCCGCGGTAGAGCAGCCTCTCGATGAGTACGAAGTTCCAGAGCAGACCGACCTGGTTGGCGATGACCTCGGCGGCCGTGTAGTGAAGGCCGGTTCTGTGGGTCAGCGCCCATAGAACCGCGAGGTTGGGCAGGAACCCGGACAGCCCGATCGCTCCGAAGGCGAGCGCGCGGGTGGGCGTACCGCTGGAGCGCAGTCGCAGCAGGTGACGCAGGAACCGTACCCCCTCGCGGACGGTCGACTTGGACTCGCCCGCGTGGCGTACGCCGAAGTTGTACGCCACTTCGGCGACGGAGCGGGGGCGGCCGCGGACGATCAGCTCCAGAAGGATCTTGTATCCCAAGGGTCTTACGGCGCCGGTGCCTTGCGCCCGGCCGACCAGGTCGCGGCGAATGGCGAAGTAGCCGCTCATGGGATCGGTGACGTCCCGCAGTGCTCTGGGGAAGAGTGCCTTGGTCACCGACGTCGAAACCCCCGAGACCAGGACGCGGTATCGGGTGCCGAGGCCACTGTGATCCCCACCGCCGGCGTAGCGGCTGGCGACCACGAGTTCCGCCTCTGCCTCCTCGCCCTTGGCGATCAGCTCGGGCAGCAGTGCGGGCGGGTGCTGGAGGTCCGCGTCCATCACGACGATCCACCGGGAGCCGCTGAGGGCGATGCCTTCCATGACGGCGCCTCCCAGGCCGCCTGCCGGTTCGGCCCGGTGGTGCACGGAGACCTTGAGCGGCAGCCGCACGGCCTCCTTCTCGATGACCTCGGGGGTGTCGTCCGTCGAATCATCGACGAAGAGCACCGAGGTCTCCTGACCGGGTGGAACGGAAGCGGATATACGGCTCAACAGCTCGGGTATGTTCGCGGCTTCGTTGAATGTCGGTATCACGACGGTGACCCCACGGTCGGCGGCCGCGGCCACGGCATTTTCCGAACGGGTGGCAAGGGGTTTCGGTCGGGACTCCGAGGGGGATGCGCTTGCGGCCATATTTCCTCCCGAGAAGGGTGACTCTTACCGGACATCGAGCTTCCGGCGAAGCGGCCGCACTCGGCCCCATGTTTCGCTGACGAGTCAAGCTGGTGGCCCCGCGAGGGCGTTTTCCGAAGCATTTCCGTGAACGCGTGAAGTCCCGTATTCCCCCGCTGACGCCCGTTGGCCCCTGCTGGGCTCGGGGTGTTGAGCGCGCGACGGCCCGGCGGGGTGCCGAGCGCGCGTCCCGCTGTCCGCGCCGCGCGACCGGACGGCGGCCAGGCGGCGACCAGGCGGCGGCCAGTCTGGGGTCCGGGGCGTGTCCATGGCTGTGGGCCGGCTCACGGGGCGCCGCACCGACCCTTTCGGTGGTCCGCGGGTCCGTGGAGGTGCACCGGGCCCTGGGCGCGTGTCCTCCGACCTGCTGCCTGACCGCCCAGTTTCACCCGTCGGTCAAAGACATGGCTGTGCGCCGGCGATTTCGAAAGGATCGACAGGCCGAATTCATCAGACATGGATGTGAATCCTCCTGTGCCCTGGCGCATCCGATATCGATAATTCCGTCGACCGGCGGAACGGAAGGGATGGTTCGAGTGAAAAGACTTGTCATCGAACCCGACGAGGTCAGGCAGATCGAATGGCTGGTCGACGACGTGCTCGGGGAGTACGACCAGTGGGATCCGGGCCATTTCGTCACGCATGCCAAAGCGGTGGCGGAGTCGCTGCCCATCCGGGTCCGCCAGTTCTTCCGGCGGATCCAGACCGATGAGACCGACCTGGCGGTGCTGTCGGGGCTGCCCCTGAGTGACGGACTCGAACCGACCCCGACCGGCTGGGACATGGCACAGAAGAACAACGCCGGCCATCGGGAGGAGATCGTGCTCATGCTGTGCGGCGCCGCCCTCGGCGAGCCGTTCGCCTGGGGCAACCAGCAGAACGGTCGCCTCATGCACGATGTGTGCCCGGCGCCCGGCAAGGAGCGCTCGGAGACCAGCGGCAGCAGCACGGTCCCACTGTCGCTGCATACCGAGGATGCCTTCCACCAGTGCCGCTGTGACTATGTAGCGCTCTACTGCCTGCGCAACCCGGACCGGATCGGCACCACCGTCGTGCGTGCCGATCGGCTCGACCTGCCGGAGCGGCTGTCCGGGATTCTGTCGGAAAAGCGGTTCCATCACCGCCCCGACCAGTCACACGTCGGGCCGCACGGGCATTCCAGCGGGGCGGCGGAGGTGGACGCAATCCTGTTCGGCCCGCCCGAGGCGCGTTACCTGCGCGTCGACTTCGACGACACCTGCGCCGCGGACGAGGACGACCACGCCGCGACGGAGGCCATCGCCGAGCTGTACAAGTACGCATGTGCCGCGCGGGAGAAGGTGGTCCTGGAGCCTGGCGACGCGATCTTCCTCGACAACTACCGCGTCGTGCACGGCCGGGATCCGTTCCGGCCGAGGTACGACGGAACGGACCGGTGGCTGAAGCGGGTCAACCTGATCCGGGACCTCCGCCGGGTGTTCATGGCGACCGAGTCCCGGTCGCGCATCGTCGTGTGACCACTGCCGGCGGTTCGGGCGGGAGAAGGTGACCTCTCAGGCGTTTTCTGAGAGGTCAACCATATTGAATCGTAAGGAAAGTTGACGGCACCAGCCTTGCGGGGTCACGCCCGCCGGTGTTGTCTGTGGCCCGTGGATCCCTGCATCGACGCCGCGCTTTGCTGACCTCGAATCCGAGTGTCGGCCGGCGGGCGTCCCTGAACGCACGCCCGCGGGACGCGGCCCCGTTGAGCTGCCGGCAGGCTCTGGCTCTCGGTCCCCGTCGGTTGCTGATGTCCAGCTGGCCGTGGCGGGCGCTCGGCTATCTGTCCTCCGGCGCACTCGTCGTGTTCCTGATCATGGGCGCGGCGATGAACGGGATGCTGTTCACCGAGAAGCTGCCCGGCTACGCCCAACTGGTGGTGTGGGTCCTCCTGTCCGCCGTGCTCGGCATGCCGATCGGTGCGGCGGAACGCCTGCGCCTGCGGATAGTGGACGGCGATCCCATCGGCAATCCGCACATGGCCTTGGACGAGCCCGGCCTCAAGGCGTGGCTGCGGCTGCGCATCGGCGAGGCGGCGACGTGGCGTGAGTTCAGCTACACGATCGCCCTGACGGCCGTGCTGCCCCTGATCGACTTCGGCGGTGTCCTGCTGGTGGGGAGCGTGGTCATCCTCATCGCCGCCCCGTTCCTGGAGCCCCTTGTCGATCTCGGCCCACTGATCGTCTTCGGCTACTGGGAAGTCGCCACCTCGCTCGACCGGGTGCTGCTGGTGCTTCTCGGCCTCGCTCTGCTTCCGCCGGCGGCCTACATGGTCACCGCGCTGGCCGCGGTCCGGATGTCGTTCGTGCGCCTGCTGCTGGCGCCGCGGGAGTCCGAGAGCGCCGCCCGCGTCCAGGAGCTGACCCGGTCGCGCATCCGCCTTACGGACGCGTTCGAGGCCGAGCGCAAGCGGATCGAGCGCGACCTGCACGACGGCGCGCAGCAGCGGGTGGTCGGGCTGATCATGACGCTGGGCCTCCTCGAACACGGGCTCCAGGAGGAGCAGTCGGACCGCGCGCGGCTGGTGGGCAAGGCCCGTAAAGAGGCGGAAGGCGTCCTGGCCGAATTACGGGAGCTGATCCGCGGCATACACCCCCAGCTGCTGACGGACCGCGGTATCGCGGTGGCGGTGACAGAGGTTGCCGACCGGAGCCCGGTACCGGTACACGTGGACATCATCCTTCCGCAGCGCCTCGTGTCCGCCGTGGAAACGGTGGCGTACTTCGCGGTGCAGGAGGCGCTCACCAATGTGGTGAAGCACAGCCGCGCCCGCGTCGCGCAGGTGACCGGCCGCCGGGAGGGCAACCACCTGGTGCTGCGCGTCGGCGACGACGGCGTGGGCGGCGCCCTGCCGAAGGGCGGACACGGGCTGCAGGGCCTTGCCGATCGCGTCGCCGTGGTGGGCGGTGGGATCAAGCTGTTCAGCCCGCCCGGCGGGCCAACCGAACTAGTCGTGGAGCTTCCGTGGCGAACGCCCGATTCCGCATAGTGCTCGCCGAGGACGCCGCCCTGTTGCGAGAAGGACTCGTCGAACTGCTGGAGAGGTTCGATCACGAGGTCGTGGCCGCGGTCGGCGACAGCCGTGACCTGGCCGAGGCGGTGGAGACGCACCGGCCCGACATCGTGGTGACCGATGTGCGGATGCCGCCGGACTTCAACGACGACGGCTTGCGTGCGGCGATGGAACTGCGCGACCGCTACCGGGATCTCGCCGTCCTGGTGCTCACCCAGTACTCGGCGACGGCCTACGCGTACGAACTGCTGGAGTCCGGCGAGCACTCCGAGGGCGGCCTCGGCTACCTGCTCAAGGACCGTATCGGCGGGGTGGCCGAGTTCATGTCGGCGATCGAATGCGTCGCCACGGGCGGCACGGTCCTCGATCCGGAGGTCGTCCGGCAGTTGCTGCGGCACCGGCGGATGAGCGAGCCGCTGAGCCGGCTCACCTCGCGGGAGCGGGACGTGCTGGCCCTGATGGCCGAAGGGAAGACGAACGCCGACATCGCGGCGGCGTTGAACGTCAGCCAGCCCACGGTCGCCAAGAACATCGGCGGCATCTTCCTGAAACTCGGCCTGTCCGAGGGTGACGGCCACCGTCGCGTCCTGGCCGTCCTGACGTACCTGCGCTCCTGACTGCCCGGTTTCCCCGTAGGTCAAAGACATGGCTGCGCGTCGACGGTTCCGAGAGGCTCGACCGGAGACGTTCGTCAGCAATGGACAAGGGGGCCTACATGGCCAGCAGTGTGGTGATTGTCGGTGGCGGTACAGCGGGCTGGATGACGGCTTCCTATCTCAGAGCGGCATTCGGCGACCGGATATCGGTCACCCTGGTCGAATCGAAGAACGTGCCCGCGATCGGCGTGGGCGAGGCCACCTTCAGCACCATCCGGCACTTCTTCAACTACCTGGGCGTGGAAGAGCATGAATGGATGCCGGAGTGCCATGCCACCTACAAACTGGCCGTCCGGTTCGAGGACTGGCGGGAGCCGGGCCACACCTTCTACCACCCCTTCGAGCGCAACCGCGTCGTGGACGGCTTTCCGCTCACCGACTGGTGGGTGCAGAAGAAGCCGACCGAGCGGTTCGACACGGACTCCTTCCTCATCGCCTCGATGTGCGACGCGCAGAGCTCGCCGCGCTACCTGGACAACGCGCTCTTCGACAGCACCTTCGAGCGTGGCGAGGACTACCGCACCACACTGAGCGAGCAGAACACCCAGTTCCCCTACGCCTACCACTTCGATGCCACGCTGCTGTCGAAGTTCCTGACCCGCTTCGGCGTGGAGCGCGGGGTACGGCACGTCCTCGACGACGTGGTGGACGTCGTGCTGGACGACCGGGGCGCGATCGACCACGTCCGCACCCGCGAGCAGGGTGACATCCACGGTGACCTCTTCGTCGACTGCACGGGCTTCCGCGGCCTGCTGGTGAACAAGGCGCTCGACGAGCCGTTCATCTCGTTCCAGAAACACCTGCCCAACGACAGCGCGGTGGCGCTGCGCGTGCCGGTGGACATGGCCGAGCACGGCATCCGCCCGGCCACCACCGCGACCGCGAAGGACGCGGGCTGGGTCTGGACGATCCCGCTGTTCGAGCGGCTCGGCACCGGCTACGTGTACGCCAGTGAGTACGCCACCCCGGACGAGGCCGAGCGCACCCTGCGTGAGTTCGTCGGCCCGGCGGCGGAGAACGCCGCCGCCAACCACATCCGCATGCGCATCGGCCGCAGCGAGCGCGCCTGGGTGAAGAACTGCGTGGCGATCGGCCTGTCCAACGGGTTCGTCGAGCCGCTGGAGTCCACCGGCATCTTCATCATCCAGAACGGCATCGAGCAGCTGGTCAAGAACTTCCCTGTCGGCCACGAGACGACCGACGACCAGCTCCGCACGGCCTACAACCGGCAGGCCGCGCACGTGATGGACGGGCTGCGGGAGTTCATGGTGCTGCACTGGTACGCCTCGGGCCGCGCCGACAACCAGTACTGGAAGGACACCAAGACCCGGGAGATCCCCGACGGCCTGGCCGAACGCTTGGAGCAGTGGAAGGCCAAGCTGCCCGACCAGGACTCGATCTACCCGCACTACCACGGCTTCGAGTCGTACTCCTACCGCGCGATCATCCTCGGTCTGGGCGGGCTGCCGGTGCAGCCGCTGCCCGTACTGGGCAAGCTCGACGGCACCGCGGCGGACCGGGAGTTCCAGCTGGTGGCCGCCCAGGCGGCCGCACTGGTCGGGAAACTGCCCAGCCAGTACGAGTACTTCGCCCACCTGCACGGCCTTCCGGCGGCGCAGCGGAAGGCGGGCTCGGCGCGATGAACGCCGCCGAGTTCGTGGCCAGGACCGGCCCTGTGGTGCTCGCGCTGCCGGCCGTGCTCCTGGTCGCGTTCGTCGGCCGCGCGGTGGGCCGCCTGGTGCGGCAGCCCACCGTTGTCACGGAGATCGCCTTCGGACTCGCGATCGGTCCGATTCTGCTCTCCTTCGGAGGTGGGCAGAGGCTGTTGCCCGAGGAGACGATCGGCTCGCTGCGCAGCATCGGGCACGTCGGGCTGGTGCTGTTCCTGGTCGGGGTCGCGCACGAGCTCCGCCGCACGAGTGCACCGGCCGGCGGCCAACTGATCGGCTGGACCACCGCGGGCGCCTTGGTCGTCCCGCTCCTGGCGGGCTGCGCGTTCGCCTTGGCGGTGCTGGCCGATCCCGAGCTGCGCGGCACCGCTCCCACCGCGGCGCTGGTGCTTCTGCTCGCGGTCTCGTTGTCGGTGACCGCCGTGCCGGTGCTCGCGCGCATCCTCGAAGAGCGGGAGCTGTTCGACACCCCGGTCGGCAAACTCTCGATGACCGTGGCCGTGATCATCGATGTCGTCGCCTGGCTGCTGCTCGCGCTCGCGCTCGGACTGGCCGCGGGCGGGTCGGGGGGTCTGCCGCGGCTCGCCACGGTGGTCGCCGCCGGGCTGCTGGTCATGCTCTGCCTCGGGCGGCTGCTGCGTACGGGTGCCGTGACGGCGTTCCGGGCCCGCTTCAGCCGGGTCACGGCCGTCCTGATCGGGTCGGCCGGACTGGTGAGTTCCTGGGCGTTCCAGGAACAGGGGGTGACCGAGATCTTCGGCGCCCTGCTGGTCGGGCTCGCCATCCCCGCTGACGGGTGGCACGCAGTGGTGCACCGGGTGACGCGGGCCGGACGCCTGCTGGTGCCGGTCTTCTTCGTGGTCACCGGGATCACCGTGTTCGGCGGGCAGTTCGGCGCGACGCCGTGGTTCGCCATTGTGCTCGCCACCGCGCTGGGCATCGTCGGCAAGGTGGGCGGCGGGTATCTGGGGGCCAGGCTCGGCGGTGCGCCGGCGTCGGACGCGGTGCGTGTCGGGGTGCTGGTCAATACGCGGGGCCTGACCGAACTGGTGGTACTTCAGGCGGGTTACAGCGCGGGGGTCCTGACCGCGCCGGTGTTTCTCGCGCTGGTCGTGATGGCGCTGGTGACCACGGCGATGACCGGACCGTGCTACGGCCTGCTCGAACGACGTGCGGCGCGCCGCTGGAAAGTGGCGGCCCTGGTAGAGGAAGGCAGCAGGTGACCATGGCGGATTCCGGGCTGGAGGGTGGGGCCATGGGGCGTTCCACCACGATGACGGCGGTCGCTCCCACGCAGTTCCGTTCTCTGATGTCGACGTTCCCCAGCGGTGTGTCCATCGTGACCACGTCGGACCTCGACGGGCAGCCGTGGGGCATGACGTGCTCGTCGGTGTGCAGCGTCGCGGTGGAGCCGCCGACGTTGCTCGTGTGCCTCCGCGAGGGGAGTCCCACCCTGGCGGCGATGGTGCGTCGCTCCACCTTCGCGGTGAACCTGCTGCACGCCCGTGCCAGGTCGACGGCGGACCTGTTCGCCTCCGGAACCCCTCATCGGTTCGACCTGGTGCGCTGGTCGGTCGACTCGGAGGCGGCCGGTCCGCACCTGTCCGACGACGCCCACGCCATCGCCGACTGCCGGATCAGCCGGACGGTCCGCATCGGCGATCACACGGTGGTGTTCGGCGAGGTGTTCCGCGTGGAACACCCGGCCGCCGATGTGGCGGACAACCGGTCGCCGCTGTTGTACGGCCTGAGGGAGTACTCGTCCTGGTCCGTTCGCTGAATCGGTTCTGCGGGAGGGGCGGTCCGTGCGGGTCACTGAAGGTCTGTGACTCCGCGCGGACCGCCTTTTGCGTGTGCCCCGTGCCGTTGGGGAACACGCGACCGGTCGATCGGTACGGGGGACAACCCGACCACCGGAGATTCTTGTGGGCTGTGCCGTGCCTCAAGTGAAGCACCGTATCTCCGGCCGCGCTGTAGTCCTGGTTGTAAAAGGCCGGTATCGCTAGCTATACCGGGTGACACCGGGTAATGGAGAGAGCCTTCCTCCCCAGCCTCTGCCGGGGAGGAAGGCTCTCGAACGACCGCCGCTGTGACGCGGTTGGGCCGGGCGTGAGCGCGGCGGCCCGCTCAGCGCGGGGCCGTCACCGCCGCGAGGCTCCTGGGCCGCATGTCGGTCCAGTGTGTCTCGACGTAGTCGAGCGCCGACTGCCGGTCGGTCTCGGGCAGGACGACCGTCCAGCCCGCGGGCACCTCGGCGAAGGACGGCCAAAGGGAGTGCTGGTCCTCGTCGTTGACGAGCACGAGGTAGGTGCCGTCCGGGTTCTCGAACGGGTTGGTGCTCATGGCGTGCTTCCCCTCCGTAGGTTGTGGTCGGGCCCGCCTTCACCTCTGCGTGCGTGATGGCGAGGCGCGGGCGGGGTGTGAAAGCGGGCCCTGGAGCCCGTTGCGGAACGGCGGATCGACCTGAGTTCTCAGGCTTTCGCCGGGCTCACGACACCCGGGACGCATGCCGCTGCCGCAGCAGCGCCACACCGAGCGGTGTCAGGGAGTGGAGCGCCGTGTTGCGCTTGCGGGCCGTGGTGACCAGTCCCGCCTTACGCAGCACCGTGGCGTGTTTGCTGGCGCCGGCCAGCGAGATGTTCAGCCGTTGTGAGAGCTCACCCGTCGTGCAACTCTCCGAGAGCATTTGGAGCGCCGCGGCGCGCGTGTGCCCGACCAGGGCCCCCAACGCCTGCTCGCCGCCCCTGTTGTGACCCCAGAACTCGGTCTCGACCACGCTGTCCACCGGCACGGAGAAGACCAGGACAGGTACCCCGATCTCCAGGACGTCTTCCAGAATCATGCAGGCCTTGTCGGCCATGAACAGCGACGGGCACAGCACGATCCCACGCCCGTTGAGGTACACATCGCGGTCCGGTTCCCCCGCCATCTCCAGGACCGGGGGTTTCCAGTTCAGCTTCGGATGGAGGTTGTCCAGCAGGGCGTGCATACCGTTGGCGATGCCGATCCGGCCGCAGGCGTCCCGCACCGATTCCATGTGACCGTGCATTTCCCGCCAGTGCGGCAACACGGCGACCTGGCAGAACTCGAACAATGCCGCTCGCACCTGCTGACGGGCCCGTTCGCCGACCCCCGTGGTGGAATTTCCGCCCGAGTGCAGCTTGAGCAGCGGCAGCAACTCTTCGAGGCTGCATCGCTCGGCGATCCGGTCGATCGCGGCGATGCGGGTGCCGAGCTGTTCCCGGACTCCTTTGCGCCAGCTGCGGAAGGCGGGACTGCCTTGCCGGCCCAGCTGCTTCAGCGCAAATGCACTTTCGACGACAGGTCCTAACGAGGAGATCATGCTTAATTGCGCGACATCGTCAACCGTGAAGTGAATTCTCAAGTCCCCATGCCCCCGCACGTGTCAATGCTCGTGAATGGCACCTCGGCACGCCGCCGCGATCCGTCGGGCTACGGCACGTGCCCGACTGCCGAATTACATGGGGATCGCCTGCGTTTATCACACATCGTGATCATGTCTCAAGCTGGTCCGAGTAGACCCTCACCGAGCTGTCAGTTGACCTTCACTGATCAGCAAGACTAAGGCGGGCAAACCAGTTCGAACTGAGTGACAAATGTCACGATCCCCTGTGTTGAAAAGTGATCGCCGAGAAGTGTAAGATTAGACATTTTCTGTAAATTCATACAGTACTCGGTTTGCGTCGGCCGGCCGGTGGCCCGGGGTGGGCCCTCACAGTCTTGCTTGTTTTCCTCAGGAGTAAAACTCCTTCCGCGGAGCGGATGTTTCATGCAGGGGAACTCGCGTCGATGCCGTCCGCGAGGGCTCCGCGTCGGCCCTTGAACCACAAAGCAACTTCCTTGAGGGGCTCACGGCCCACACGTAGCTTTCACTCGCGGAAGTCAAGGAGGTCGTACCTCCCCGTCGCGGTCGCGTGCTTCCGCCGTCTTCGCGTCGCTCTCTCTTGCGACTCGGACAGGGGTGCGGACCGGCTTGAGTCGCGACTGCGTGATCGCCGCCCGGAAACGATGTGGAGAGTGAGTCATGCTGCCCAGTGCGTTGGAAAAAGCGGTATATGGCGTATATGCGACAACCGCGGTTCATTTGGCGGACAAGCACGGTGTCTTCGGTTTCCTCGCCCGATGCGAGGCTCCCACCGGCAAGATCGCCAGTGAGCTCGGGCTCGACGAGGAGACCCTCGACCGGCTCCTGGTCCTCCTCGACTCCTTCGGTGTCATCGAGCAGAGCGAGCAGGGTGCGTACCGCCTCTCCGCGGAGATGGTGCCCTTCCTCGACCCCAAGAGTTCACGCTCGGTCGGCGGCTTCCTCAGCCACGTGATGAACAGCACGCTCGGTCGGCTGCCGCAGCTGGACGGCTACCTGAAAGCCGGGAAGTCGGCCGTGGACGCCGCCCTGCCCGACCCGTTCGACGTCATGTACGGGACTCCGAAGCTCACCGAGGAGTTCCTGGCGGCCATGTGGCAGCTCACCTATGACGTCTCCCGCGAACTGGTGCCCATGGCCGGGCTGACCGGGGTCCGGCACATGGTGGACATCGGCGGTGCGAGCGGACCGTTCTGCGTGGCCGCGCTGGAGGCGACCCCCGGCCTGCGTGCCACGGTGTTCGAGCTGCCCGAGGTCGGTCCTTACGTGGCTGACACCGTCGAGCGGTACGGCCTGAGGGGCAGGCTGGACTTCGTCGCCGGCGACTTCCACCGGGACGAGTTCCCGCCGACCGAATGTGTCGCCTTCGGCTACATCCTCTCCGGCTGGACCGACGAGATCGGCCTGGAGCTGTTGCGCAAGGCGTATCGCGCATGCGCCGACGGCGGCCGAGTCCTGATCATGGACCGCCTGTTCGACAACGACCGCCGCGGGCCGCTGCCCACCGCGGTGATGAATCTGTCGATGCACGTCGAGGCGAAGGGCCGGCACAGGACCGCGGCGGAGTACATCGGTCTGTTGGAGAGCGCCGGGTTCGTCGACTGCGAGGTGCATCGGACCTCGCAGGACAAGCAGTTGGTCATCGGTCTCAAGAGATGAAACGTCCTGCCACGGGCCGGTGACGCCCCGTGGCCCTGAACGCAGCCCTGGAGGACAGATGAAAACCGCACTGGCGTCCTTGCGACTACCCGGACGGTGCGAAGAGGTCACACAGCTTCAGCAGAGGGCGGGCCGGCAGGCGCTGACCGCGGATGAGCGCGACCTTCTGGCCAGGCTCTACGAAGAGACGTACGCGGACCACAGAGCCGGGAGCGAGGTGATGCGGCTGCTGACCCGGCCGTTCAGCCGGGAGCCCATACCCGAGTACTACCGCTACTCCAACCTGCACGTCTACTCGTGGTTCCTCGACCTGCATCCGACCGAGCCCGTGGCCGGCGCCGTGCTGGCCCTGGAGGCGACGTTGGCCGACCTGGACACGGTCGAGCGGCGTGCGGCTCCCGGGCTGACGGCGGCCGACCACACCGAGGAGCGGTTACGCAGGCTGGCGGTGCTGCGTGAACAGATCGGGCAGCTGCGTGTGGAGACCGGCGGCGACACGACGGCAGCCGAGGTGATCGACCGGGCGCGTGACAACGGGCTGGCGCGCCGGCAGGCGCTCGTGCTGACGCGCTGCTCCGGTTTCCTCACCTCGGGCGACCATCACGAGAACGTCTTCCTGCGCTCGGTGCAGGCGTGCGAGCTGGCCTTCTACTTGATCCGCTACTTCACCGTGAGGACGCGGACGTCGATCGTCCGCGGCGACGGCCAGGCGCGTGCGCTGATGGCCCAGCTGGTCCGCTACGTGGAATTGCCCAATCACATATTCCACATGCTGCAGACGCTCACTCCCGACCTGTTCCTCACGTTCCGTGACGCCACCGGTGAGGCCAGCGCCGTCCAGTCGCTGAACTACCACATGATGGAACTGGCGATGTACGGCTATGACGCGCGCAAGATCGAGGCGTACTCGAAGTTCGATCACCTGCACGAACTGACCATGCCCCCGCTGCGCTCGGTGCGTCCGTTGCGCGACACGGTGCTCGGGTCGGGGGATTCGGAGCTGGCCGAGGCCCTCGCCGAGGTGGAACGCACGCTGCTGACCTGGCGCGGCAGACACTACGGATTCGGTCGTCGCTACCTGCCCGGGGTCAAGGGATCCGGCGGAACCGAAGGCGCCGGTTACCTGAAGCGGTTCGTCCACAAGGACAACCTGACCCCTGAGCCCATCACCACCGCCCCCGGGCTCGATCTGCTGGGGTTCGCGTTCCGCTGATGGATCCGTCCGCTTCGCTCCTTACGGTTGGTTTGTGATCCGGTGTGTGATCACGTGTGAAGGATGGCTGGAAGTCGCCCTGGGGCGAGCTGTGAGCGGCGCGATTGCAGGTGGTGATTTCCTCGGACCTGTTTCGGCCGAGAATGTCCTGCGGTGTGGGGTGGAGGGGTAAGGGCCGCGGCCTCGCGGTCGGCGGGAAGAGGGAAGAGTGATGGGCGGGGCCTGCGCGATCTGCTGGGGGTGAGCAATGATTTCCCTCCTCTGGGGTTTCGGGTCTGCTCGCGCTCCGAGAGCGTGTCGGAAAACGCTGGATCCCGGTTTGAGTCACAGAGACTCAAGACATCTCGCTCGATAGCGGGAGAAGAACTATTCGAATCCCGGATCTCTTTCCTCGGTGGCGCTGCGAACCGTCTGTGGGAAATGCGCTGCAGCAGTTTCTTTCCGGAAGGCGGGGGAATGCCCGGGGGATCGCGATCCGGCCGTGAAAGAGGGCGCTGAGCTGTGCTTCGTGGGTAAGGATTCATCGCGTGGCGATCGCGGACGCGGATCGCCCCGGGATGTGCGGGCCGCCCTCCGGCTGTGTGCGGCACAGGAGGGCGAAAACCGCCGGCATGCCGCCGGCGGCGTCGATGAAGGGCCTCGCCGGTGTGGGTGCGGGTGCCGGTGCGGCCTGGCTCCGGAGTGTTCGTCGAACTCTCCATGAGGGTGTGCCGGGCGCCGGCGGGCAGGCGATCTCTCCCTCGTGGGCAACGTTGCCGTGTGCGTTTCGAAGCGGCCTCGTGATTCCGTGTCGCCGGAAGGGGAAAAGTCCGGCCGGTCCTCCCGTCGCTCACATTTCGAAACCGAACCGGGGCGAGCTGTTCCGGGTTGTCTCCCGGATCCTCGTGTCCCTGAATTGCCAATGGCCTGTTCGGAGCGTTTCGACTCCCTCTTGATAGGGGAGGGTGACGAGATGACAGCACGGCCTCGGTAGGCTCTCCGCATGTTTCAGACTACTCCGAGCACCACGCCAATTGACTGGTCGATCCGCTTAGATTCGGTGTCCAAAGTGTATGGTTCGACAAAGAGCCAAGTGCAGGCCCTGGATGCCGTGAGCGTTGAACTGCGGCGCGGCACCTTCACCGCCGTAATGGGACCTTCCGGTTCCGGTAAGAGTACATTTCTCAACTGCGCGGCCGGCTTGGACCGGCCGACCTCGGGTTCGGTCTGGCTGGGCGACGTCGAGCTGTCGAACCTCGACGAGATCCAGCTCACCGAGGTGCGACGGGAGCGGATCGGCTTCATCTTCCAGGCCTACAACCTGCTGGGCTCGCTGACCGTGGAGGAGAACGTCTCACTGCCGCTGAGACTCGCCGACCGGAAGACCGACCGCGCGTTCCTGCGCGAAATACTGACCGCGGTCGGCCTCGGCGAGCACCTCAAGCGGCGGCCGAGCGAGCTCTCCGGCGGGCAGCAGCAGCGCGTCGCGGTCGCCCGCGCACTGATCACCCGGCCCGACGCGGTGGTCGCGGACGAGCCGACCGGAGCACTGGACTCCCGGTCCAGCAAGCAGGTTCTGGAGCTGCTGCGACACGTCGTGGACACCATGGGGCAGACCGTGCTGATGGTCACCCACGATCCGGTCGCCGCCTCGTACGCCGACTCGGTCGTGTTCCTGGCCGACGGCAGGCTCGCGGGCGAGTTGCACCGACCCACCTCGGAGCAGGTCGCGTCGCGCATGACGCACCTGGGCGACTGGTGATCCGCCGCATTGGACGACTGGTCCGCCTCGTAGTGCCGCGTCGCAAGGACCTGTCGCTGGCATGGAGCACGATCAAGGGGCGCAAAGGGGGGTTCATCGGCTCCTTCGTCGCGATCGCCGCGGGCTCGGCGGTGATCACCGCCTGCGGGATTCTGCTGATGTCCGGGCTCAACACCGGTGTGACGCCCGAGCGGTACTCGGGCGCGGCGGTGGTCATCGGCGGTGAGCAGTCGTACTGGTTGGACGAGAGCTCCGAGGTCCGCTACAGCGAGCGCGTCACGCTGCCCGCCGACAAGGTCGACGCCGTCGCCGCCGTGCCGGGTGTCAAGTCCGCCGTAGGCGACATCGACGTCGCCGTCAGTGTGTTGGCCGCGGACGGCGAAGAGGTGGGCGGTCCGGACGGTTTCCCGGTGTTCGGGCACGGCTGGTCCGGCACTTCGCTCGGTCCGTTCCCGGTACGCGAGGGCCGTGCGCCCGCCGCGTCCGACGAGGTCGTACTCGACGGGGACCTGGCCGGGCGCGCGGACCTGTCGGTCGGCTCGAAGGTACGGATCGTCGCCGGCTCGATCCCGTCGGCCTACCGCGTGGTGGGCATCGTGGGGCCGCCGAAGGGCGGGTTGGACCGTCAGTCCGCGGTGTTCTTCACCGACGACCGGGCGGCCGGACTGTCGGGCCGTCCGGGCCGGGTGGACGCCATAGGTGTGCGCGCCGAACCCGGCGTCTCTCCGGAGGCGCTGGCCAAGCGGATCACGGCCGCCGTGCCGCATGTGGTGGCACGCACCGGCGCGGAACGCGGCGATGTGGAGTTCCTGGACGTGGGCGATGCCCGCAGCCTGGTGGTCGAGTCGTCGGCGTCGTTCGGCGGCACCATGGTGCTGATCGTGGTGTTCGTGGTGGCGAGCACCCTCGCGCTGTCGGTGCGGCAGCGCAGGCGCGAACTGGCTCTGCTGCGCGCCATCGGCGCGACGCCCAGGCAGATCCACTCGATGATCGGCGCCGAGATGACCCTCGTGTCGTTGGCGGGTGCCCTGGTCGGCGCGATCCCCGGCATCGTGCTCGCCTTTGTGATGCGCGGCGTGTTCATCCTCGCCGACGCGATGCCCTCGGACTTCCGGATGGAAGTGGGATGGCTTCCCTTCCTCGCCACGCTGGTGCTCTGCGTGGTCAGCGCCCGGCTCGGCGGCTGGCTGGTCGCGCGCGGGGTGGCCAGGCCCAGCCCGGTCGAGGCGCTCGGGGACGCCGCCATCGAGCCCAAGAAGCTCAGCTGGATCCGGCTGACCATCGGTTTCCTGCTCATCCCGCTCGGCCTGCTGTTGACCTTGAGCAATGTCGCGGTCTCAGGTGACTCGGTGGCCGACACCGCGGCCGCCGCGGTCCTGTTGTTCGTCGTGGCGGTCGGGTGTGTCGGACCCCTGCTGCTCAGAGGCGCCATCACGCTGTTCGGCTCAAGCCTGAACTGGCGGTCCAAGGCCCACGGTTTCCTCGCCCATGCCAACGTGCGGGCCAATGTCCGGCGGCTCAGCGCAGCCACCACACCGCTGGCCATGGGCGTGACGTTGGCCGCCGTGCAGGTGTTCGGCGCCTCCACGACGGTCGCGGCCTCGCAGGAACAGTTCGAGGAGGGTATGCGGGCCGACCACGTGCTGACCGCGTCGTCGGGCGCCGGGGTGTCCCCGCGGGTCGTGGACGCCGTACGCGACGTGCCCGGGGTCGACGTGGTGACACCGGTGGCGCGGATGCGGGTGCTGCTGACCTTTCCGTCCGAGGACAGCACCGCGACCAAGGTCTTCGCCGCCCAGGGCGTCACGCCCGAACGGCTCTCCCGGACCATGGAACTTGACGTGATCGAGGGCGACATCGCGAAGCTGAAGGACGGGACGGTGGCGCTGAGCCGGGTCGTCGCGGAGACCGTCCGGGCGCACCGCGACGAAACGGTCGACCTGCGACTCGGCGACGGCACGGTGATCAAGCCACGGGTGGTGGCGATCTACGAGAGGGGCTTGGGCTTCGGGGACGTCACCCTCCCCAACGACCTCGTCACCGAGCACACCACATCGCAGGTCAACGCCGCAGTGCTGATCAAGTCCAAGGACGGGACCGATGCGAAGACGCTCCGGGGCGCGCTGCGTGACGCCGTCGAGCCCTACCCCACGGTCGAGGTGGGCGACCGGGAGGCGTTCCAGAACGCGCCCGGGTCCGGCAGCTCGGGCGACTGGGCGCTCAACCTCCTGTTCCAGACCCTGCTCCTCGGCTACATCGCCATCGCCGTGGTGAACACCTTGGTGATGGCGACGGCGGCGCGGGTTCGCGAGTTCGCCATGCTGCGACTCGTCGGCGCCAGCCGGGATCAGGTCCGCGCGATGATGAACGGTGAGGCGAGGGTCGTGGTCTTCTCGGCGCTGCTGTTCGGTCTGCTGGCGACGATCCCGCCGCTCGTCGGCATGAGCGTCTCGCTGACGAAGTCGCCCGTTCCCAGCGTTTCCCCGCTCGGCCTCATCGCGATCGTGGCGCTCACCGTCGCGCTCTCCTGGGGCTCGATCACGATGGCCACCAAGTACGCCCTGCGGCCCGCTCCGGTCGACGCGATCGGCGGCCGCGAGTGAGCCGCCCGGCGGGACGCTGACACCGAGGAGCGTGCGATGGCGCCGCCGGGCCTCCGGCGGCGCCATCGGCTTGCCCGAACCGGCCCGTGACCG
This sequence comes from Streptomyces sp. NPDC088124, assembly GCF_040685895.1. Lineage (NCBI taxonomy): Bacteria > Bacillati > Actinomycetota > Actinomycetes > Kitasatosporales > Streptomycetaceae > Streptomyces > Streptomyces sp. NPDC088124. The sequence continues at coordinate 121,466 of NZ_JBFBJB010000027.1, forward strand.
GGCGCCAGGGCTGGTCCCGGCATGATCGGCGCTCCTCGGCGCGCCGGCGGCCCCCGGCGTCACATCGCCTGCTGACCGCCCTGTTTCGCCCTTCGGTCAAGTGCGTAGCTGAGGCGTGCCCCCGTTGGGAAGACTTGGCGGCCGGCACCGCTTCCGCTGTGGAAGTGATGCCCGGACCGTAAAGGGAGGCCGCACGTGACCCACGAGGGGTTTCCGGGGGCAGAACAGGCATCGGACCTGGCCGTCGACCAGGCAGTGACCCGTTTTCCCGTGGACCGTCCACGGCCGGCGGCGCTCGCCGAGGCCACGGCGACGCACCGGTTCACGCTCGACAGCGCGCTCACGTCGGGCCTGCGGCAGCTCGCGGAATCGGCCGGCGGCACGCTGTTCGGGGCGCTGGTCGCCGTGGGTCAGGTGCTGTCCGCGGTCTACGCGGGTCAGGACCAGGTGACCGCGACGGTCCGCGGGCGGTCCACCGAGGACGACGGCGCGCCGGTCGCACTGCACGCGACCGTCGACAGCGGGCTCCCCATCGACAGCCTCCTCGGCGAGGCCCGTGGCGCGATGGGCGCCACGACCCTGCCGGGTGAGTTCGCCGTCGCCGACATCGTGCTGCGGTTCGCCGAAGTGGACACCGGCCTTGAGGTACGCGTCGACCACGACCCCGCCGTGCTCGACACCGCGACCGTCGAGCGGATGGCCGAGGCGTTCCACACCCTGGTGGAGGACGTGGTCGACAGCCCGGGGCGGCCGCTGTCCGAGCTGCGGTTGGTGCCCGGCGACGAACTGCGCCGCATGCTCCTCGACTGGAACGACACCTGGCACGAGTTCCCGGCCCACCGCAGCCTGCCGGACCTCTTCGCCGAGCAGGTGCGGCTCCTCCCGGACAGAACGGCCGTGCTGTACGGCGATGAGCGGCTCACCTACGCCGAGCTGAACGAGCGGGCCAACCGGCTCGCCCACCGCCTCCTCGCCGAGGGTGTCACCACCGAGTCACGGGTCGCTCTCCTGCTGGACCGGTCCGTGCACGCGGTCGTGTCCATCCTGGCCGTACTGAAGGCCGGCGGTGTCTATGTCCCGCTGCACGCCGCCTACCCCGCGGACCGCGTCCGCTTCGTGCTGGCCGATGTCGGCGCCGTGCTGGTGCTCACGGACCGGGCCATGGCAGCCAGGGCCGCCGCGACCGACGTCCCGGTGCTGGTGGTGGACGACGCGGCCACGACCGCGGGCCGGCCCGCCCACGACCCCGAGGGGACCCCGGACGCCCGGCAACTGGCGTACATCATGTTCACTTCGGGCTCCACCGGAACCCCGAAGGGCGTCGCGGTCACCCATGCTGACGTGGTCGCCCTGGCGTGGGACCACCGCTGGCGGGACGCGGCGCACCGGTGCGTCCTGTTCCACTCCCCGCATGCCTTCGACGCGTCGACGTACGAGCTGTGGGTACCGCTGCTGACCGGTGGTGAGATGGCCGTCGCGCTGCGGGAGCCGACGCCCGCCCTCATACGCGAGGTGATCGCCGAGCACGGGGTGACGGCGATATTCCTGACCTCCGCACTGCTGCGCCTGTTCGCCGAGGAGGCGCCCGACTGTTTCACCGGCGCGGCCACGGTGATCACCGGCGGCGAGACGCCCTCGGCGGAGGCGCTGGAGCGGGTGATGACGCACTGCCCCGGCACGGCGGTCGTCCACGCCTACGGACCGACCGAGGCCACCACCTACGCACTGCTCCAGCAACTCTCCCCGGAGCAGGTGCGCTCCGGTGTGGTGCCGATCGGACGGCCCAGCGACAACACCCGGCTGTATGTGCTCGACGCGTGGCTGCGCCCGGTGCCGGTCGGCGCCCCGGGCGAGCTGTACATCGCGGGCGACGGCCTGGCCCGCGGCTACTTCGGCCGGGCGGCACTGACCGCCGAGCGGTTCGTGTCCGACCCCTTCCGGGCCGGCGAACGGCTGTACCGCACCGGCGACATCGTCCGGTGGCGCGCCGACGGGACGATGGACTACCTGCGCCGGGCCGACAACCAGGTCAAGATCCGCGGCTTCCGGATCGAGATCGGCGAGATCGAGACCGCGCTCACCGCGCTCACCGGCGTCGCCGACGCCGCGGTCGTCGTACAGGAGATACGTGGCGCCCGGCACCTGGTCGGCTACGTGGTGCCGGAACACGGCCACGAGGCCGACGTCGAGGCATGGCGCGACGCCCTGTCCGCGCGGCTGCCGAGCTACGAGGTGCCGACCTGGCTGGTCCCCATGGACGCACTGCCCCTGTCCAACAGCGGCAAGGTCGACCGCCGCGCGCTGCCCGCGCCGCGGGCCGACCCGCTGTCCGCGGCGGATCACGTCGAGCCGCGTACGGACACCGAGCGACTGCTGGCCCAGGTGTGGGCCGAGGTGTTCGACATCGAGCGGGTGGGCGTGACCGAGAACTTCTTCGCCGTCGGCGGCGACTCCATCCTGGCCATCAAGGTCGTCTCCCGGGCACGGTCCCGCGGGATCCGGCTGACCGCCAAGGACTTCTTCGTCACCCCCACCATCGAGGAGCTGGCCGAGGTCGCCACCCGCGTGGAGGGCCGCCCCGCCGACACTCCGGCGCAGGGCCCGCTCGTCCATCTCACCGACGCCGAGACCCGGCGACTCGCCGAGGGCGGGGCCGTCGAGGACGTCTACCCGCTGACCCCGATGCAGAGCGGCATGCTCTTCGACGCGCTGATGACCGGGGACACCGGTCTGCACCTGATCCAGTTCGACCTGGTGCTCGACCATGTCGACGAACCGGAGCTGCTCGGCCGGGCCTGGCAGCGGGTGGCGGAACGGATTCCCGTTCTGCGCACCGCCGTTGTCTGGGAGGACGTCAGCAACCCGGTGCAGGTGGTGCGCGCCGCGGCCACCCTGCCCGTGAGCCGGCACGACTGGCGCGAGCTGCCGGAGTCCGACCGGCGAGAGCGGTGGCAGACCCTGTGCGCCGCGGACCGGGCGGCGGGGACGGACCTCGCCGCCGCACCACCGGCCAGGGTCGCGATCATCCGGCTCACCGACACCAGCGTCCGCGTGCTGTGGTCCGTTCACCATCTCGTGATGGACGGGTGGAGCGGCGCCGAACTGCTCGCCGAGGTGGCCGCCGACTACGCGCGGCTGCGCGACGGCGAGGAGGCGGCACCGCGGCCCCGTGTGCCGTTCCGGGACTACGTGCGGTGGCAGTGCGAGCAGGACCGGGCCGCGGTGGAGACATACTGGCGCGGCGTGCTCGGCGACTTCACCGTGCCGACCCGGCTGCCCTACGACCGCCCGGCCGCGCCGGGCTACCGGCCGCGCGCGACCGAGCGGGTGGAAGTGGAGATCGCCGCCGAGCTGTCCGCCCGGCTCGGCGAGGTGGCCAAGCGGACGAAGCTGACCATGAGCACGCTCCTGCAGGGCGCGTGGGCCCTGCTGCTGTCGCGCTACAGCGGCGGCCAGGACGTCTGCTTCGGTGGCACGGTGTCCGGCCGGACACCCGACCTCGCGGGTATCGACTCGGTCATCGGCATGCTGGTCAACACGCTGCCGGTCCTCGCGCGGGTGGACAGCGATCAGGACCTGGTGTCCTGGCTGGCCGGGCTCCAGGAGGAGCAGGCCCGCGCCCGGGACTTCGAGGCTGTGTCGCTGACGCAGGCGCAGTCGTGGAGCGGCCTCTCCACCGGGGACAACCTCTTCGACAGCATCATCGTCTTCGAGAACTATCCGTTCGACGAGCGGGTGTTCACCGAGAACGGCCTGGAACTCGGCCACTTCGACACCGAGGTCGGCGCGGGCGCCGCGCTCGGTGTCGTCGTACTCCCCGGCGACCGGCTCACCCTGCGGCTGCAGTACGACCCGGAGCTGTTCGAGGCGGACAGCGTGCGCCGTATGGCGCAGTACCTGCGGACGCTGCTGGAGGCGTTCGCCGACAACCCCGGGCGGACCGCCGGCGAACTGCCCGCCCTCTCGCCCGCCGAGTACCAGCTCGTCATGGGCGAGATGGCCGACACAGCCGCCGGCCACTCCATCGAGCACCGGATACACGAGTTGTTCACCGAGCAGGTGCGGCTCCGCCCGGACGCGGTCGCGGTCGAACTCGACGACCGGCGACTGACCTACGCACAACTGAACGCGCGGGCCAACCAGCTGGCCCACCACCTCATCGAGCGGGGCGTCGGCAGCGACGTGCTGGTGGGCATCGCGATCGAGCGGAGCCTTGACCTGTTCGTCGCCATCCTCGGCATCCTCAAGGCGGGCGGCGCGTACGTGCCGCTGGATCCGGACTATCCGGCGGATCGGCTCGCTGTCACACTGGCCGAGACCCGCCCGCCCGTGGTACTGGCCCATGAGAGCGGCATCGGCCGGTTCCCCCGGACCGATGCGGAGCTGGTGTTCCTGGACCGGAACCGGCCGGTCATCGCCACGTACCCGGACACCGACCCCGAGGCCGGAGGCACCGCCCGCGACCTCGCCTACGTCGTCTACACCTCGGGCTCGACCGGTCGGCCCAAGGGGGTGATGGTCGAGCACCGCTCGCTCTACAACACCGTGACCGCGGTGGTCGGACCCTACGGGCTCACGCCGGACAGCCGGGTGTTCCAGCTGTGCTCCATGAGCTTCGACACCGGCGTACAGGACCTCTTCACCACCTGGGCCGCCGGCGGCACGATGGTCGTGCCGCGCCCGGACGTCGCGCGCAACGGCGCCTATCTGGTCGAGCACATGCTCGCGGGCGAGGTCACCACGGCGTCCATCCCGATCAGCGTCCTGTCGTCGCTCGACGTGGATTCCCTGCCCGGGATGGACACCATCCGGGTCGGCGGCGATGTCGTCGTGCCGGAGCTGGCCGAGGCGTGGGCACGTAACCACCGAGTGATCAACAACTACGGGCCGACCGAGGCGGGCGTGACGGTGAGCCTCCTGGAGGTCGAGCCCGGCGCGGGCCACCACAGCGTGCCGCTCGGCAAGCCGCTCGCCAACACCCGCGCCTACGTCCTCGACGACCGCCTGTCCCCGGTGCCGATCGGGGTGCCCGGCGAGCTGTACGTCGGCGGTGTGGGCATCGCGCGGGGTTACGTCGACAACCGGGCCAGGACGGCCGAACGGTTCGTTGCCGACCCGTTCGGCCCACCCGGAGAGCGGCTGTACCGGACCGGCGACGTGGTGCGATGGCGTGCGGACGGCATGCTGGACTTCGTCGGGCGCGCCGACGACCAGGTCAAGATCCGCGGGTTCCGGGTGGAGCCCGGCGAGATCGAGAACGTACTGCTGCGCCATGACGGGGTGGCCGAGGCCGCGGTGTCGGTGTGGCCGGACGACAAGGGCAACAAGCGACTCGCCGCCTACGTCGTGGTCGGGCCCGGGGCGCAGGCGCCGACCTCGGAGGAGCTGCGCGGCCACCTCGGCGCCTCGCTGCCCGACTACATGATCCCGTCCGTCATCGCCCTGCTGGAGCACATGCCGCTCAACCACAACGGCAAGCTCGACAGATCGGCGTTGCCCGCGCCGACCCGCGAGGACGGCGCGAGTGCCGAGTACGTCGCCCCGAGGGACCCGACCGAGGAGGCGCTGGCCCGGATCTGGTCGGACGTGCTGGGCATCGAGCGGGTCGGCGTGGCGGACAACTTCTTCGCGCTCGGCGGCGACTCGATCAACAGCATCCGCACCGTCGCCAGGATGCGTACCGCGTTCGGCGTCGACGTCACCCCCCGGGACGTCTTCGAGGAGCCGACGATCGCCGCCCTGGCCACCACCATCCACGACCGAATCCTGGCCCGGGTGCTGGAGACGGCCGCAGTTCAGTCCTGAACGCGTCGGACCCGCGCTTCTGAAGGGGAGAGAACAGCATGGAACTGTCATCCGCCGTGCCATCCGCCGCGAAGGACCGGTTGTCGGAGCTTCCCGACCACGTGCGGGAGCTCGTCATGCGGCAACTCGCCGGCGAGGCCGATTCCGCCGCCGAGGAGCTCTCGATCACCCCGGCACCCCGGGACGACGCGCTGCCGTTGTCGGCCGCCCAACAGGGGCTGTGGTTCCTGGCCGAACTGAACCCCGGCAGTGTCGAGTACAACGCGCCACGGATGCTGAGGCTGACCGGAGAACTGCGCGTCGAGGCGCTGCGCGCGGCCCTCGACGGCGTGGTCGCGCGGCACGAGGCGCTGCGCACCACCATCGGCGAGGTCGAGGGCCGTGGCATCCAGGTGGTGCACGAGCCCGGCCGCGTGCCGGTCGAGGCCGTGGACCTGTCCGGCGTGCCGGAGCCCGAGCGCTCCGCCCAACTCGACCGCTGCCTGGAGCGCGAGGGAGCCACCCCGTTCGACCTGCGCCGCGGCCCGCTCCTGCGGGTGACTTTGGTACGGCTCGCCGCGGCCGAGCATGTGCTGGTGCTCGGACTGCACCACATCGTCGGTGACGGCTGGTCCATAGGCCTCCTGGTCGACGAGCTCAACGTCCGGTACGCGGCGCACGTGCGCGGCGAGAGCGATGTACTGCCGGACCTGCCGGTGCAGTACGCCGACTATGCCGTCTGGCAGCGGGAACGGCTGGCCGGGCCGGAGGTGGCCGGGCAGATCGACTACTGGAAGCGGCAGCTGGCCGGGCTGCCCCCGGTGGAACTGCCGACGGACCGCCCGCGGCCCCCGGTGATCGGCACCGCGGGCGCGGTACACGAGATCACCGTGCCCGATCAGCTGGCGCGGCGGCTGACGGAGCTCGGCGCGCGCCACGGCGCCACGCTGTACATGACCCTCGTGGCCGCGTGCCAGTTGCTGTTCGCCCGGTACTCGGGGCAGCGTGACATCGCGGTGGCCTCGGTGACCGCGGGCCGCGGCCAGGTCGAACTCGAACATCTCATCGGATATTTCAGCAACACCGTCGTGCTGCGGTCCCAGGTGGACGAATCGCGGTCCTTCACCGACTTCCTCGGCGACGTCCGCTCCACCGTGCTCGACGCGTTCGCCCACGACGAGGTCCCGTTCCAGCGGCTGGTCGACATCCTGCGGCCCGAGCGCGACGCGAGCCGCCCCCCTCTGGTACAGGTGATGGTCACCCTCCAGGACGCGCAGAAGGCCGAGGCCGAGCTACCGGGCCTGCGGGTCACGGAGATCACCCCGCCCCTGCACGTGGCCAAACTGGACGTGTCCCTCGACTTCTTCGAGCACGACGGTGCGCTCAGCGGCATCATCGAATACAGCACCGACCTGTTCGACCCGGCGACGATCGAGCGGATGAGCGGGCACCTGCTGACCCTGCTCGACGGCATCGCCGCACGGCCGGACGGTCCGATGCGGGCGCTCCCCATGGTCACCCAGCCCGAGCTGCACGAGCTGGCCACCGAAGGGAACGGCCCCACCGTGGAGTTCGGCCCCTCCCGGTGCGTGCATGAGCTGTTCGACGAGCAGGCCGCGCTCACCCCCGACGCCGTGGCGGTGAGCTGCGCCGACGAGAGACTGACCTTCGCCGGGCTGGCGGCCCGGGCCAACCAGCTGGCGCACCACTTGAGGAATCTGGGCGTGGGCCCGGGCACGCTGGTCGGCGTGTGCGTCGAGCGCGGCGTGGGCGCGATGGTCGCGCTGCTCGGCGTGATGAAGTCGGGGGCGGCGTTCGTGCCGCTCGACCCGGACTACCCGGCGCAGCGGCTGAGCATGATGCTGGCCGACGCCGGCACGCCGGTGGTGGTCACCGAGACCTCCGTGCTCGATCGCGTCGCCGGGCACGATGCGACCGTGGTGTGCCTCGACCGCGACCGGCCGGTCTTCGACGCCCTGCCGGACGGACCGCCGCGGACCGGGGGCACCGTGGACGACCTCGTCTACGTGATCTACACGTCGGGCACGACCGGCAGGCCCAAGGGCGTGCGCATCAGCCACCGCAACGTGCACCATGTCCTGCGGGCCTGGAACGCCCGCTACGGCCTGGACGAGATCCGCGGCCGGGCCCTGTGCGTGGCCAGCTTCGGCGTCGACCTGTTCCTCGGCGACTTCCTGTTCTCCGCCCTCTTCGGCGGCGAATGCGTGGTGTGCCCGGCAGAAGTGGTCACCGACCCACCCTCTCTCGTGGACCTGATCACGCGGGTCCAGCCGCAGATCCTGGCCACCACTCCATCCCTGGCCAGGGCGATCACCACCGAGCTGGCCTGGCGGGGTGGCGGTGGCCTGGAGTCGGTCCGGCTGCTCTCCCTGGGCGCCGAGGGGTGGCCGGCGGGTGACGCCGCCGCCCTTGTCGAGCACGTCGGCCCCGACACGCTGGTGGTCAACGCGTACGGCGCCACCGAGACGACGATCGACTCCACCGTGTTCGCGCTGCGCGGTGATCCGGTCGAGCCCTCGGTGTTCGTTCCGATCGGCAAGCCGATGGTGAACACCACCACGTACGTCGTGGACGAGTCGCGCCGCATGGTGCCGATCGGCGTGGCCGGCGAGCTCTACATCGGCGGCGACGGTGTGGCTCAGGGGTACTGGCGACAGCCCGAGCTGACCGCCGAACGGTTCCCCCACGACGTCTTCGGGCCGGGCACCGGCAGGTTCTACCGCACCGGGGACGTGGTGCGCCGGCGTGCCGACGGCAACCTGGAGTATCTCGGCCGGGTGGACGACCAGGTCAAGATCCGCGGCTTCCGGGTGGAGCTCGGTGAGGTGGAGACCGCGCTGGCCCGCCACCCGGACGTGGCCACCGCGGCGGCGGTCGCGCGGCGGGACGACTCCGGCCGCAACAGGCTGATCGGCTACGTGGTGCCGGCGGGCACACGGGCACCCGACTTCGCCGAGCTGCGGGCGTTCCTCGCCGACCACCTCCCGGGCCAGGCGGTGCCCTCGGCGATCGTGGCGCTCGACGCGTTGCCGATGACCGCGAACGGGACCCTGGACCGGCGTGCCCTGCCCGCGGTGGACGAACCCGAGGGTGACGCGTCCCGCAGGGTCGCGCCGCGTACTCCGGTGGAGGCCGTGCTCGTCGATGTCTGGGCGAAGGCGTTGGGCGTGGCGCCCGACCGGATCGGCGTCGAGGACAACTTCTTCAACCTCGGCGGCGACTCGATCCTCAGCCTCCAGGTGGTGTCGCTCGCCCGGCGGTCGAACCTCCGGCTGACCACCAAGCAGATATTCCTGCGCCAGACCATCGCCGAGCTGGCGAGCGAGGTGGCCGCGGTGACCTCGTCCGACGTCGAGCAGGTCCCGGTCACCGGCTCGGTGCCTCTGACGCCCGTACAGCACTGGTATTTCGAGGAGTTCCCCGACACACCGGGCCACTTCAACCAGTCCCTGTACCTCCAACTGGACGCCGAGACCGACGCCGACGCGCTGGGCGCGGCGTTCGCGGCCGTGCTCGACCACCACGACGGTCTGCGCCTCCGGGTCGAACAGGTCGACGGTGTGTGGCGGCAGCACAACGCGGCCGCGGTCGACGGCACCGTGTTCGAGGCCTTCGACCTGTCCGCGCTCGACGACGCCGCGCGGGACGAGGCGATCCGCGCGGCGATCACCGAGGCACAGACCGGGTTCGACATCCGATCCGGCGGTCCGCTGCTCAAGGGGGTGATGTTCACCCTCGGCGGCGACCTGGCTCCCCGGCTGTTCCTCTGCGCGCACCACTATGTCGTGGACGCGGTCTCCTGGCGGGTCATCCTGGCCGATCTCGACACCGGACACCGGCAGGCGGTGAACGGGCGGACGGTGGACCTGGGAGCGAAGTCCACATCGCTACGGGTGTGGGCGCACCGCCTCACCGGCCTGGTGGCCGACGGCGGGTTCGACACGGAAACGGAGTACTGGTCCACGGTCGAGAAGGCCACCGCGGACGCGGCCACCCTGCCGGTGGACCTTCAGGGACGCGACACCGTCGGCTCCGCACGCACCCTGACCCGGCGGCTGAGCGCCGGCCTCACCGACGCGCTGCTGCGCAAGGTGCCCGAGGCGTACCGGACACAGGTCAACGACGTACTGCTCAGCGCCCTCGCCAGGGTGCTGCGCGACTGGGCCGGCGGCACCGTTCCCGTCGAACTGGAGGGCCACGGGCGCGAGGACCTGTTCGACGACCTTGACCTCTCGCGTACCGTCGGCTGGTTCACCACGGTGTTCCCGGTGGCGCTGGAGCTGCCCGAGGGCGAGGACTGGGGCACCACCCTGAAGGTGGTCAAGGAACAGCTGCGCGCCGTACCGTCCCGAGGTCTGGGCTACGGCGCCCTGCGGTACCTCGGCGAGGCGGGCCCACTGGGCCAGGGACGCCGGTGCCAGGTCGGGTTCAACTACCACGGCCGCTTCGACGCCGACGCCGGCGGCGCCGGGCTCTTCCGCGGCTGGTGCGAGAACCCGGTGCCCGACCGGAGCCCCGAGCAGCTCCGGCAGTGCCTGATCGAGGTCACCGGCATGGTCCGGGACGGCCGGCTGGAGTTCGGCTGGGAGTACTCCGGCAACGTCCATCGTGAGGAGACGGTCGCACAGCTGGCCGAGGCGTTCCTCGCGGCGCTGGAGCAGATCGTCGAGCACTGCGCCCTGCCCGGCGCCGGCGGCCGCACTCCGTCGGACTTTCCGTTGGCGGGCCTCGACCAGAGGGCGGTGGACCGGATCGCCGGTGACGGCCGTGCGGTGGAGGACCTCTACCCGCTCACCCCGATGCAGAGCGGCATGCTGTTCCACTCGCTCGACGGCGACGGCAGCGACGTGTACCTCACCCACTTCGCCGCGGTGCTGGACGGGGTCGACGACCCGCGCCGGCTCGCCGAAGCGTTCCAGCGCGTGGTGGACCGTACCCCGATCCTGCGCACCGCCGTGCTCGGATCCGGTGCGGACGTTCCGCTGCAGATCGTCCGCCGCGGCGTACAGCTGCCCGTGACACACCTGGACTGGAGCGGCCTCTCCGAGGAGGTACGCGACGTGTGTTCGCGGTCGCTGTGGGAGAGCCTGCGCACGCTGGAACTCGACCTGGCCGAGGCACCGCTCATGCGGTTGAACCTGGCCCGGTTGTCGGAGACGAGCGTCCAGGTGTTCTGGTCCTCGCACCACCTGCTGCTGGACGGCTGGAGCTTCGCCGACGTCTTGGCGCAGGTCTTCGAGGAGCACGCCGTGCTGGGCGGCGCGGCCGTCCCCGCGCCGACGTCGCGCCGTCCGTTCCGGGACTACGTACAGTGGCTGGCCGAGCAGGACAACGCCGCCGCCGAGGCGCACTGGCGCCGCACGATGGCGGGCTTCACAGCGGCCACGCCGCTGCCGTTCGACCGGGCGCCGCTGGTCGCGCACGCTTCCCGGTCCTCGCGCGAGGTGAGCCTGAGGCTGCCTCGCGAGCGCTCACACCGGCTCTACGAGTTCGCCAGGAGCGCCCGGCTCACGGTGAACACCGTCGTACAGGGCGCGTGGGCCCTGCTGCTCGCGCAGCACAGCGGGGAGCGCGACGTGTGCTTCGGTGCGACGGTGTCCGGCCGGCCCGCGGACCTGGTGGGCGCGGACGAGATCGTCGGCCTGTTCATCAACACGCTGCCCGTACGGACCGGCGTGGACAGCGGCCTCGACCTCGTGTCGTGGCTGCGCCGGATGCAGGACGAGCAGGTCGCGACCCGGCAGTTCGAGCACGTGTCGCTGGGGCAGGTGCGGACCTGGAGCGAGGTGCCCCGGGAGTCGAGTCTGTTCGACAGCATCGTCATCTTCGAGAGCTTCCCCTACGACCGGGACGCGGCCTCCCGGCACGGGCTCGTGGTCCGCGAGAGCAACGGCGCGGAGGACACCAACTACGCGCTCACACTCACCGCCTACACCACCGACGAGCTTCACCTGCGCGTCGGTTACGACCCGCGGCTGTTCGACCAGGACACCGTGGAGCGGATGGCCGAACGCCTGGCGGCCGTGCTGGACGCCTTCGCCGACCACGCCGACCAGCCGATCGCCCGGCTCCCCATGCTGCCGGACGCCGAGCGGTGCCTCCTGCTCGACGAGTGGAACGCCACCTCCCGGCCGACCGGGCAGGCCACCACCGTCGAGCTGTTCGAGCAGCAGGCCATGACCACCCCGGCGGGCACCGCACTGGTGCACGGGGACACCGCGCTGAGCTACGCCGAACTGGACGCTCGCGCGAACCGGCTCGCCCACCACCTGGTGGCGCGGGGGCTCGGCCCCGAGGAAATCGTCGCCCTGGCCTGCCCGCGGACGCCCGACATGCTGGTGGCCATGCTGGCGGTGCTGAAGACGGGCGCGGCCTATCTGCCACTGGACCTGGACCACCCGCGCGAACGCCTCTCGTTCATGCTGCACGACGCGGCTCCGGCCCTGGCACTGACCGGCGGCGCGGCCGTACTCGACCTGCCGGAGGGCACGCCGTCCCTCTCGCTCACCGACCCCGACGTGACGGCCGCACTGGCCGGGTACCCGGCGACCAAGCCGGACCTGCCCGTGCCGCCGAGCCCGGACAACGCCGCCTACGTGCTCTACACGTCCGGCTCCACGGGTCGGCCCAAAGGCGTGGTGGTCACCCGGGGCAACCTGCGCAACTTCGTGCGGGACATGCGGGACCGGACCGCGATGACCCCCGACGACCGGCTGCTGGCCGTGACCACCGTCGGCTTCGACATCGCACACCTGGAGCTGTTCGTGCCGCTGATCAGCGGTGCGACCGTACTCCTCGCGGACAAGGAGCTGGTCCACGATCCGCGGGAACTGCGCCGGGTGATCCACGACAACGACGTGACGGTGGTGCAGGCGACGCCGAGCCTGTGGCACGGAGTGGTCGAGGGCGCCGCGGACGTGCTCGCCCGGATCCGGGTGCTCGTCGGCGGCGAAACGCTGCCCGCGGAGCTGGCCGATGCCCTGACCGCCGGGTCCTCCTCGGTGACGAACGTGTACGGGCCGACCGAGACCACCATCTGGTCGACCGCGGCGAAGCTGGCGCGCGGCGCGACGGGTGCGCCGCCGATCGGGGGACCGATCGCCAACACCCGGATCTACGTGCTCGACGCCGGTCTCCGGCCGGTCCCTCCCGGCGTACCGGGTGAGCTGTACATCGCCGGTGAAGGGGTGGCGCGGGGCTACGCGAACCGCGCGGCGCTGACCGCGAGCCGGTTCGTGGCCGACCCGTTCGGGCCGCCCGCCGAGCGGATGTACCGCACCGGCGACATCGCCAGACGGCGGGCCGGCGGGGACCTGGAGTTCGTCGGCCGGGCCGACGACCAGGTCAAGATCAGGGGATTCCGGATCGAGCTCGGCGAGATCGAGACGGTGCTGGACACCCACCCGCGGGTGGGTTCGGCCGTCGTGGTGGCGCGCGAGGACGGGCCGGTCGGCAAGCAGTTGGTGGGGTACGTCGTACCGACCGGGGACGCACCACCCACGGCCGCGGACCTGAAGGAGTACGTCAAGCGGTCCTTGCCGCAGTACATGGTGCCCGTCGTCTTCGTGGCGATGGACACCTTCCCGCTGACGCCCAGCGGAAAGGTCGACCGGGGGCGGCTGCCGGCTCCGGAGGCGGTGGCCGGCACCGGCGCTCCGCGGATCGCGCCGCGCGATGCGGCGGAGTCCGCGCTCGCCGCGGTCTGGGCGGACGTCCTCGGCCGCCCGGTCGACGAGATCGATGTGACCGGCGACTTCTTCGAGCTGGGCGGGGACTCGGTGCTCTGTGTCCAAGTGGCCTACCGGGCCCGGCGGGCCGGGTGGTCCATCGCACCGAGGGACCTGTTCTCACACCCGACCGTCGAACGCCTGGCGGCGGTGGCCGTGCGCGCGGCGGCCACCCCGTACGCCCCCGCGTCCGGGCAGCCGCCGGTGGCCGAGCCGACCGTACCCGAGCAGCGTGCGCCCGAGGCGGACGCCCCTGGGCAGGCGGTGGGGACCGGCACCCCGGGCCCGACCATCGGCCACGAGTTCCTGAGCGCCCGCCTCGCCGAGCTGGCGCGTACCCACCGGGTGCCGGGCGCGCAGCTCGCCGTGCGCCATTCGGGGCGGTTGACCGTCGTCGAGACGGGGGAGCGGGTGGCCGGGAGCGGCCTGCCGGTCACCGCGGACACCGCGTTCCCCATCGCCTCCTTGACCAAGCCGGTGACGGCGCTGGCCGTACAACTGCTGGCAGCCGACGGCCGCCTCGACCTCGATGCCCCGGTCGGCGCGTACCTGCCCGAGCTCTCCGCCGTGAGTCCGGTGGGCCGGCTGACCGCGCGGCAGGTCCTCGCCCACATCGGGGGGCTGGTCGCCGCGATCGACGAGCGGGTGCCGAGCACGGACCGGCGCCGGTGGGTCGAACGGCACTGTGGCGAGGCCGCCGTGATGCACCGGCCGGGCACCGCCTTCTCGTACTCCGATGTCGGCTACGTGCTCGCGGGGCGGCTTGTCGAAGTGCTGACCGGCAAGGACTGGCGGACCGCCGTGGAATCGACGCTGCTGCACCCGCTCGGGATCACGGCGGCGTACAACGGGCAGCCGGGCAAGCGGCCCATGGCACACGGCCATGTGGTACGCGACCGGGTGCTCCCCGTGCCCGAGCAGTCCTTCACCCCGCCCGAGGAGCCGGCCGCGGCGCTGGCGGCCAACGCGGCCGACCTGGTGCGGCTGGCCGGTGTGCACGACCGGACCGCGTCCGGGACTGTGCTCGATCCCGCGGCCGCCGACGCGATGCTTGACGACCGGACCGGTGACCTCGCGGTCGGACCGTTCGGCCTCGCCGACGGCTGGGGGCTCGGCTGGGCCGTGTACCGCGGCGCGGACGGCGAGTGGAACGGGCACGACGGCAGTGGCGACGGCACCTGGTCCCACCTGCGCTTCGACCCGGCCGCCGGAACGGCGGTGGCGCTCGTCACGAACGCGAACACCGGCTCCGCACTGTGGGAGGACCTCCTCGCCGAACTCCGTGCGGTGGGACTCGACGTGGCCAACCACTCCATGCGGGCGCTGTCCGATCCGGGAGTGCCCGTCGCGGGCCCGGCCGACTGCGCGGGGCACTACGTCAACGGCGACTGGGAGTGCGTGGTCGAGGAGCGCCCCGAAGGACTCACCCTGTCTCTCGGGGACGGGCCGCGCTCCCCGCTGACCTGCTACGCGGACCTGCGGTTCACCGCCGAGGGCAGCGCGGTGCCGGGCACGGGCCGGTTCGTCCGTGACCCGGACACGGGCCGGGTCGAGACGGTGCAGCTCGCCGGGCGACTGCTCCGGCGTACCGGAGCGACGGCTGGATGACCACCGACGCCCACGACGCGGTTGCGCCGCCCCTGTCGCGCAACCGCGATTACCACATGCTGTGGGGCAGCCAGCTGGTGTCCGAACTGGTCGGCCAGCTGTGCCTCATCGCGTTCCCGCTGATGGTGATGGCGACGACCGGCTCCGCGCCCCAGATGGGAGCCGTCAGCGCCGTCATCGCGGCGGCGGGTATGGCGGCCAACGTCCCGGCGGGCGTACTGGTGGACCGCTTCGACCGCAAATGGGTCATGCTGGTGTGCCAGTGCGTCCGCGCGGTGGCGATGGCGAGCCTCGCGATCGCTCTGTTCACGGACCACGGCTCCATGTCGCACGTGTTCGTGGTCGCGGTGGTGGAGGGACTGCTGGGTGCGGCCTTCGACCCGGCCGAGCACGCGGCGCTGCCGCAGGTCGTCCCCGAGTCGCAGCTGTCGACGGCGGTGGCACGCAACACCACACGCCGTTACATCGCTACGCTGCTGGGCCCGGCCGGTGCGGGCTTCCTGTTCGCCGTCGACCCGATGGCCCCGTTCGCGGTCGCCGTCGTTCTGCTCGTGGCGTCCTGCGTCGTGCTGTCCTTCCTGCGCCTTCCCAGGCCCGAGCCCGAGGGAAAGCGCGGGGGAAAGCCCGAGGGAAAGCCCGGGGGCGAGCCCGAAAGGGCGGGCATGCTCGTCGACGGGTTCCGGTGGGTGCTGGGGCACCAGGTGATCAGGTCGACGCTCGTCTGGCTGATGTGCTGCGAGCTGTTCATCTCCGCCCTGATCACCATCGTGCTGGCGCTGTCCGGCGAGGACGCCATGGCCCCCGGCGCGTTGGGCATGATGATGACGGGGTTCGGTATCGGTGGTCTGCTGGGCGCCGCGGTCGCGGGCCGGCTGCACGCCGCATTGCCGGCGCCCGCGATCATCCTGGGATTTCCCTGGTGCGGGGCGGCGTTGACGCTGGTACTGGCGCTGGTGCCGACCGGGATGCTGACCGGCGTCGTGCTCGGCGGGATCGCGTTCCTGATCCCCACCGCGTTCACGACGGTCATGACCTACCAACTCGCGGTCGCTCCGGCCCGGTTGCGCGGCAGGCTGAGCGGCATCGTCGGGCTCTTCGCAGGTGGTGCCGGTGCGATCGGGCCACTGGTGGGCGGGCTGCTGATGGCGGACGGAGACAGTCGTGGCAGCCTGCTGATCTGGTCCGCCTGCCTGGTCGTCGTCGCCGTGGGCACCACCCTCAGCCCTGCCTTGCGCCGCTTTCCCACGCTGAGGTGACGGCGCCGCGCATGCGATCGCATGCGCGGCCGGGCGGGGGGGGGGGGGGCCGGCGGTGAGCGCACGCCCCCAGCACCC
>NZ_JBFBJB010000028.1:0-118058 GCF_040685895.1 Streptomyces sp. NPDC088124
CGGGCCCCCCACCCTCACTTTCCGCTTAATGCGCAACACTTCCTTTCGGGGGGCCCCCCCCCCCCCCCCCCCCGCTTCTTGCGACCTTCTTGTGATCTTCTGAGAGCTTGTGGAGCTAAGGAGAATTGAACTCCTGACCTCCTGCATGCCATGCAGGCGCTCTACCAACTGAGCTATAGCCCCTTGCGGTCCGCCGCCCCGGGGTCTCCCCCTCGGCGGCATCGCCAACATTAACGGTCCCTGTGCCCCTCCGCCAAATCGATTCCGCCCGGGGGCCGCTCGGGGCCCTGGTGGCGGCCGACCGGGGGCCGACGGGCGCCCTTCAAGCGGTCGCGAAGGAGTAGAAGCGCTTGAGCGTGCAGTGCTCCTCCAGGAGCCGGCCGTAGATCGGCTCGCCCTCCAACTCCCGGTAGGTCTCGATGGGGTCGCCTTTTATGATCAGCGCCCGCGCGCACTCCTCGCACCAGTACTGGTACTCGGGGTTGAGCGGGTCCATGTCCCGCACAATCGGCGTACCGCTGCCGCACCAGTCGCATTTACGCCTGTGCGCACCCATCGATCAGCTCCAGATGTGGCCGCAGCAGGCCGTGCACACGTAGGAAAGTCCGGAATTGTCACCGGCCACGTGGTCAGCCGGGGACAGATGGTACGAGGGACAGCCGACACTACTGGCGGACATCGCGCTCTCCCTCCCGGTCCGGCCCCTGACCCCCATCCGGTCGTCCGATTCTGCCACGCCGGAGAGTGCTGGTCAGCCTGAAATGGCGTCCGTACAGCAGAAATCCCGCCCCCCAAGGGGGGACGGGATCGGGTTCGTGATGCTGATTGTGGAGCTAAGGAGAATTGAACTCCTGACCTCCTGCATGCCATGCAGGCGCTCTACCAACTGAGCTATAGCCCCTCGTGTTCCCCGCGCTTCGCGCTGCGAACAAGAAGAACTTTAGCCTGCGACCTGCCGGAAAGCGAAATCCGGTGGCTCCCCGTCCGGCGGCCCCGCCGCCGGACGTCCGGTCGCCGGGCCCCGGGACGCCGCGCCACAGGGGCCTCAGTCGTCGTCACCGAGGACCGGCTCGGGGAGGGTGCCCGCGTTGTGCTCCAGGAGCCGCCAGCCGCGCGCCCCCTCGCCCAGGACGGACCAGCAGCAGTTGGTGAGCCCGCCGAGCCCTTCCCAGTGGTGCGCCTCCAGGCCCAGCAGCCGGCCGATGGTGGTGCGGATCGTCCCGCCGTGGCTGACCACGACCAGGGTGCCGCCGTCGGGCAGCTTCTCGGCGTGGCGGAGCACCACGGGCGCGGCGCGGTCCGCGACCTCGGTCTCCAGCTCGCCGCCGCCGCGCCGCACGGGCTCGCCGCGCTTCCAGGCCGCGTACTGGTCGCCGTACCGCTCGACGATCTCCTCGTGGGTCAGGCCCTGCCAGGCGCCCGCGTACGTCTCGCGGAGCGCCGCCTCGTGTGTGATGCCGAGGCCGGTCAGCGCGGTCAGCTCGCGGGCCGTGGCGGCGGCCCGCCGCAGGTCGGAGGCTATGATCGCGGCCGGCTTGAGGGAGGCGAGCAGCCGGGCGGCCCTGCGGGCCTGTCCGGCGCCCTCCTCGGTCAGCTCGATGTCCGTGGAGCCCTGGAAGCGGCGCTCCAGGTTCCAGGCCGTCTGGCCGTGCCGCCACAGGACGATACGGCGGCCCCTGCCGCCCTTGGAGCCGTTCAGCTCAGCTCACCGTCCGGGTCACCGGCGATTCCGGCGTGCTCGCCCACCGTCGCGGCGTGCTCCTGGCCCTTGCCGCGCGTCTTGACGGCGTCCTCGGGCAGCTCCAGTTCGGGGCAGTCCTTCCAGAGCCGCTCCAGCGCGTAGAAGACCCGCTCCTCGCTGTGCTGGACGTGGATGACGATGTCGACGTAGTCGAGGAGGATCCAGCGCGCGTCACGGTCGCCCTCGCGGCGCACCGGCTTGGCGCCCAGCTCCTTCTGGAGGCGCTCCTCGATCTCGTCGACGATCGACTTCACCTGGCGGTCGTTGGGCGCCGAGGCGAGCAGGAAGGCGTCGGTGATGGACAGCACATCGCTCACGTCATACGCGATGATGTCGTGCGCGAGCCGGTCCGCGGCCGCCTGGGCGGCGGTCTTGACGAGCTCGATGGAACGATCAGTAGCGGTCACTGGCAGGCTTTCGTCGGCGGTGGTGGAGATGCCCAGGATCTCACGGACCACCGACAGCCCGCACAGCCGTTCTTCCGCCGCGCGGTCCTGCGCCCGGAAGACACCGCCTCGCCGGTCGGGCGGCGGAAGAACGGCTGTGCGGGCCGACCGTCGGCGCCGCGTGACCGGCCGGCCAGGGCCTGGTCGGCGGCCCAGGGCCGCTCGTGACGAAAGACCCTAGTCGGCCTTGTAGTCCTGCCCCAGGACGACGGAGACATCGGCGTTGGCCGCCGTCTTGCCCTTCTCGACCGCTCCGGCCGGCAGTTTGAGCGTCTTGGCGACCTCTTCCGCCTGCTCCTTCTTGGCGTCGTCCCCGTAGGTGACCCGCGAGGCCGTCAGGGCGTCGGCCGTACCGGCGTCCACGAAGCCGTAGCCGCCGTTGACCAGCGCGATCCTGGCGGACTCCGCCGCGTCCTGGTTCCCGCTCGCGTTCTTCACACCGACCCGTACGGCCGCGCCCTGCTCGGGAGCGGACACGGAGCCGCCCAGGATGTCCTTCACCACACTGTCGGCGGACTCCTCGCTGAGCCGGCCGTCGGTCTGGACGGGCAGGAGCATCGACCGGTAGTCGCCCACCTTGGCGTGCTCGGCGAGCTTGGCCAGGGCCGCGCCCAGGTCCTTCTCGGTCAGCGACGGGTCCAGGATCTGCGCCAGGGTCTCGACGGTGACCGTCGCGGCCTTCGGGTCGTCCGAGATCTTCCGCAGGACGCCCTGGAGCACCTGGCCGAAGCGCGTGAGCTGCTTGGCCTCCTCCTCGCCGGGAGCGCGGTACGTGGCGTAGCCGACGGCCGCCCGTCCGTTGAGGGTCTCCTTCTCGCCCTTGGGGACGAGCGGATCGTCGCCCTCCTTCGCCGCGGGCACCTCGACGTCCGTTGTCACTTCGATGCCGCCGACCAACTCGACGAGGTTCTCCAGGTAAGGCGTGTCGAGCCGCCACGTGCCGGAGATCTTGGTGCCGAGCAGGGTGCCGATACCCTCGCGGGTGCCGTCGGAGCCGTCGTCGTCGACGGACTTGCCGAGCGTGGTCGAGATGCCCTCGTCGCCCGCGATGGAGAGGATGTTGGGCAGCAGGACGGTGGTGCCCTTGCCGGTCGTGGCGTTGTTGACCAGCAGCGCGGTGGAGGTGTCCTTCTGCTTGGTGTTGTGCAGGTGCACGACGATCACGTCACGCTTCTGCGGGCCCGAGGAGGTGGTCTGCGGCGTGTCCGTCGAGGACATCCCGGGCAGCAGCCCCGCGAACCAGAGGTAGCCGACGCCGCCGGTGACCACCAGGGCGAGCGCGACGACGAGGGCCACGACGCGGCTGCGGCCGCGGCGCTTGGCCTCCTCACGCCGTTCGGAGCGGCTCTCGGTGAACTTGAGCCAGTCGATGACGTCCTCGGAGTCCTCGCTGGGCTCCTCTATGAACGAGAACTGCTCGGTCTTGTAGTCGCGTTCCTCGCCCTCGGGGCGCCGCTGTCCCGGTACGGCGGGCTGCTCGGGCTCGGCGGCCGGCTTCGCGTCCGGGGCCGGTCCCGGAGTCGGGGCCGGTCCGGGAGCCGGTGTCCGCGCGGCCGAAGGCTGTTCGACGGCGACGGGTGCCCCGGGCACGGGCTCCTGCCGTTGCTCCTGCTGCGGAATCGGCGACTGCTGCACCGGCGGCTGTCCGCCCGTGTCGTACCCGTACGGGTCGTAGCCGTACGCCTGTTGCTGTCCCTGCTGTCCCTGCTGCCCGTGTTGTTGACCCTGGTTCTGCGCGTACGGGTCGTACTGCTGCGGAATCTGTTGCTGTTGGGCGTACGGGTCGTAGCCGTACCCCTGTTGCTGCCGCACCGGCTGCCCGTAGGCGTCGTACTGCGGCGGGGACTGCTGCTGTGGCTGCTGCTGCGATTGCTGTGCCGACTGCTGGGGCTGCTGGTACACCGGCTGCCCGTACTCGTCGTACCCGACGATCTGGGGCTGCGGGTAGTAGGGGCCGTACGGGTCGTACGGCTGCTGCTGGTCGTTCACCGGTGCCCCTCTCCGTGGCTCAGGCGCCTCGGTACAACTGCCGCTTGTCGATGTAGCGCACCACGCCGTCCGGCACCAAATACCAGACGGGATCGCCCTTCGCGACCCTCTCACGGCAGTCGGTCGAGGAGATGGCGAGCGCGGGAACCTCCACCAGGGAGACCCCGCCCTTGGGCAGTCCGTCGTCCGTCAGATCATGGCCCGGCCGGGTCACCCCGATGAAATGGGCGAGGGAGAACAGCTCCTCGTGGTCCCGCCAGCTCAGAATCTGCGAGAGCGCGTCGGCCCCCGTGATGAAGAAGAGGTCGGCGTCGTCGTTGAGGGACCGCAGATCCCGCAGCGTGTCGATCGTGTACGTGGCGCCGCCGCGGTCGATGTCGATCCGGCTGACCGAGAACTGCGGGTTGGACGCCGTCGCGATGACCGTCATCAGATACCGGTCCTCGGCCGGTGACACCGCGCGCTGGCTCTTCTGCCACGGCTCACCGGTCGGTACGAACACCACCTCGTCGAGATGGAACAGCGCGGCGACCTCACTGGCCGCCACGAGGTGTCCGTGGTGAATCGGGTCGAAGGTGCCGCCCATGACCCCGAGTCGGCGTCTGCCGTGCTCGGATCCGGGGCCTGGCCCCTGCTCCGGTCTGCCCGGACCGGCCGGTCCGTGACCGCTGGCCGCTTGCTGGTCTCCCATACGCCCAGAGCCTACTGGCACACGCGTACGGCCAGGTGTCAGCGGTCGCGGTTGAAGCGCGTGGTGATCCACAGCAGCAGAAGCAGCGCGAAGAGGGCGCCGCCGCCGATGAGCTCCGGGCTCAGGCTTTCGTGGTTGCCGCCGTTCTCGGCGCCCTCGGCGAGCATGACCAGGTGGGCGGCGGTGCCGGTGAGGCTCATCTTCTACGGGCCCTTTTCCTCGGGGGTCTGGGTCCTCCGGAGAACTGGATTCTCCTGAGGTCTGCGGAGACTTCGGGCACATCGTATGCGGGGCCCTCGGGCACGCTCACGCCGACTCAGTCGTTGTGGTCGTTGTCGCGGTATCCGCGCAGCAGGAACCAGGCGAGCAGAGCGGCTCCGACGAGCGAGACGACCAGCACGATCCGCAACGTGTTGCCCGGCCCCTGCTGATCGGAGGCGGCGGCGAGCAGGGTGGCGGTTTCCGGCATGTCGGCTGTGCTCCTCGGTCTCTTTCCGGCTGAGTTCGGGACGCTTCGCCCCGGAACCTCATCCACAGGCCCCCGCCACACGGTAGCCCCAGCGCCTACGCTGGGGTCCGTCAGGGGGGACGAGCCTTGGACCTTGGACTCGTACGAACAGGGGATATCCATGACCGATGACCGCAACGAGGCGACGGGCGGCGAGAATGTGCCGAGCCGGCAGCGCACACGCTTCCCGGGGATTTCCTCCCGGGCGTACGAACACCCCGCGGACCGCTCGGCGCTGGTCGCCCTGCGCAAGCTCAGCGGTTTCGACACCGTGTTCAAGGCGCTCAGCGCGCTGCTGCCCGAGCGCAGTCTGAGACTGCTCTTCCTCTCCGACTCGGTGCGGGTGAGCGACGCCCAGTTCGCGCATCTGCACGCGATGCTGCGGGACGCCTGCTACATCCTGGACCTGGAGAAGGTCCCCGCGATGTACGTGGCGCAGGACCCGCGGCCCAACGCGATGTGCATCGGCCTGGACGAGCCGATCATCGTGGTCACCACGGGACTGGTGGAGCTGCTGGACGAGGAGGAGATGCGGGCCGTCGTGGGCCACGAGGTGGGCCACGCGCTCTCCGGGCACGCGGTCTACCGCACGATACTGCTCTTCCTCACGAACCTCGCGGTCAAGGTCGCGTGGATCCCGCTGGGCAATGTGGCGATCATGGCGATAGTGACGGCGCTGCGGGAGTGGTTCCGCAAGTCGGAGCTGTCGGCCGACCGGGCCGGACTCCTCGTCGGCCAGGACACGCGGGCGTCGATGCGCGGTCTGATGAAGATCGCCGGTGGCAACCACCTGCACGAGATGAACGTGGACGCGTTCCTGGAGCAGGCCAAGGAGTACGAGGAGGGCGGTGATCTGCGCGACTCCGTCCTCAAGATCCTCAATGTGCTCCCGCGCACGCATCCGTTCACGACGGTCCGGGCCGCCGAGCTGAAGAAGTGGTCCGAGAGCCGGGACTACCAGCGGATCATGGACGGCCACTACCCGCGCCGCGACGAGGACAAGGACACCTCGGTCACGGACTCGTTCCGCGACTCCGCCACGCACTACGCGGACACGGTCCGCAACAGCAAGGACCCGCTGATGAAGCTGGTCGGCGACATCGCGGGCGGTGCGGGCGACCTGGGCGGCAAGCTGCGCGACCGGTTCACGGGCGGCGGCAACAGCGGTGGGAACGGCAAGGGCGGCGGCAGCGGCAAGGACGGCGGCAGCGGTACGGCCACGGAGCGCGACGGCGGCACCGACGGTGACGGCGGCAGCGGCAGCGGCAAGGGACCGGCCCAGGACTGACCGACGTCCGTCCCGGGACCGACCGCTCCGGCCGTCAGGGTGACGGGCTCGGCTCGGCCGTGCGGGAGAGCGCACCGCAGAGCGCCGGGTGCACCGAGCCCCTCGCGTACGGATCGGTCGCGGCCGGTTCGTGCGGCCGGGCGCGCTCGCCCGCGAGCAGCGGGCGCAGCGTGCTCGGCGGCTCGGCCGAGCAGGACTGGGGTCCGGCCTGGACCTCGCTGCTCACCACCTGCGTCTGATGCCTGGGCAGGTCCTCCACGCCGAACCGGAAGCGCATCTCGCGCCGGACGGTGAACAGCGAGGCGTCCCGTACGGGGTGGCCGTCCGAGGCGGCGGGCCGCAGCGGATAGACGAAGACATGGTCCGAGCTGACCTCCAGCGTCCCGGGCCCGGTCTCCTCGTACCGCAGCGTGCCGTGGACACGTACCTGGTCGTCGGCGCGCGCCACCTTCGCCGGGTCGAAGCGGACCAGCCAGCCGATCGGGTCATGGTGCCCGTCGTCGGCCGGATCGGTGAAGCTGCGGTCGAACTGCGTGAGCTGTTCGGGGTCGAGGAGGACCCGTACGGGGCGCAGGGTGCGCCCCGCGAGGACGTCGGGGTCGAGCGAGGACGCCACGAGGTAGTCCTTGACGATGCCCAGCGCGGCCATCACCTGTCCCTCCGCGAAGTCCCCGGCGTCCCGGGCGGCGGGCAGGGTGATACCCGCCGCCCCCGACCGGAACGGCGCGGCGGGGCTGCGGGCGAGGAGATCGGCGGGCGCGCCGCCCGGCACGGGGCCCTGCGGGGCGAGCGGGACCACCGATATCCGGGCGGGTTCGACGGCCCTGATCGCGGGCGGGCGGTACGGGTTGCGCAGCCCCAGATAGATAGCGGTGCCGAAGGCGACCACGAGGATCATGAGGAGGAGCAGAAACTGCCGGGGGCCGTTCCTGAACCCCCGTCGGCGTCCGGGGGCGGGCGGCGGGACGGGCGGGATCCTGCGGACGGCGTGGGCGTGATCGCCCATGCGCTCCCGCGCGGAGTACTCCTGGAGTCGGGCCGCCCGGATGAACGACTCGTCGAAGACGACCGAGCGGTACTCGTCGTCCTCGCCTCCGGGGAGCCCCTCAGGATGCTCTCCTTCGGGTGGGTCTCCACGCCCTGCCATGGTTTCCCCGATCTCCGCGACACCGACCGTAGCCAGTGCGCTACGCTCAGCCGTGCACCGCGAGGCGCCGGGCAGGGCCTGTCCGTCATGAGGTCGCGTACGCGGCCGAGTGAGAAGCCCCCTCCGGGGGGAGGGGTCACATGTTGAGGGTAGGTCTTTTCCTCAAGGTCGGCGCCCTGGTACGTGACCAACTCTCGGGAGTTCTCACGTACCAGGGCGCCTGTGCGTCAAGGGGTGCGTGGCACGGCCGAGACCGCCGGGACGGTCCCTGTCACGGAGGTCGCGGACGTCGCGGAGGCCGAGGGCCCGATCGCGCCCGGCTTGTCGATCCCGGTCGTGGCAGGCTGCGGCACCTGGTCCTCGCGGCTGTCGGAAGCACCCCGGTAGACGGCCGCGAAGGCGAGCGCCACCATCCCGACACCCATCAGCACGGCGAGCAGCCAGGCGACGGGCCGGTGCCAGCGCGCGGTGCTCCGGTAGGGCCGGAGGCTGCCGCCGTGACGTCCGTACGGGCCGGTGTACGCGTCGGGGTCGTCCGGGTCGTACTCCCCGTAGCCGGGGTCCGGGCCGTACGCGCCGTCCCGGCCGTACAGCTCCTCGTAGAGCTCGTCCTCGGGCGCTCCGCCACCGGAGCGGGCGCGGGCCGCCTCGGCCTCGGCGCGGGCCTGGGCCGCCGACAGCAGCCGCTCCACGGCGGAGGGTTCGTGGATGGTGGCGGCCTTGACGAAGTCCTCGTCGAACACCACGGAGGCGAAGTCCTGATCCGCGCCTCCGCGGTCGTCGTCGGGCTCCCAGCCGTCCGGGAACGGCTTGCCCCCCACGTCGTCCGGCACCTCTTCAGGGTAGACCTGGGACATGGTTTTGGGCAGGCGGAGTCCGAACTATCCCGCTTCGTATTTACCCGGCCCTACCCAGCCGCGCGCAGCCGCGCCGCCGTCCCGGTCCTCAGCGGGTGTGCCCGTCCCCGGTCACGATGTACTTCGTGGAGGTCAACTCCGGCAGCCCCATCGGCCCGCGCGCGTGCAGCTTCTGCGTGGAGATCCCGATCTCGGCGCCGAAGCCGAACTGGCCCCCGTCAGTGAACCGGGTGGACGCGTTCACGGCGACGGTCGTCGAATCGACCAACTGGGTGAACCTGCGGGCGGCGGCCTGCGAGGTGGTGACGATCGCCTCCGTGTGCCCCGACGACCAGAGCCGGATGTGGGCGACGGCCGCGTCCAGCGAGTCCACCACCGCGGCGGCGATGTCGTACGAGAGGTACTCGGTCTCCCAGTCGTCCTCGGTGGCCGCCACGACCGTGGCCTTGGTTCCGGCCGCGTACGCCTGTACCCGCTCGTCGGCGTGGACGGTGACACCGGACTCCGCCAGCGCGTCCAGCGCGCGCGGCAGGAACGCGGCGGCGACGTCCTGGTGGACGAGGAGCGTCTCGGCGGCGTTGCAGACGCTCGGGCGCTGCGCCTTGGAGTTGATGAGGATGTCGACGGCCATGTCGAGGTCGGTGTCGGCGTCCACGTACACATGGCAGTTGCCGGTGCCGGTCTCGATGACGGGGACGGTGGAGCCCTCGACGACCGTACGGATGAGGGAGGCGCCGCCGCGCGGGATCAGCACGTCGACCAGGCCGCGCGCCCGCATCAGCTCCTGTACGGCGTCGCGGCCCTCGCCGGGCACGAGCTGTACGGCGTCGGCGGGCAGCCCGGCGCCGCCCACGGCGTCGCGCACCACCCGCACCAGCGCGGTGTTGGAGGAGAGCGCCGAGGAGGAGCCGCGCAGCAGTACGGCGTTGCCCGACTTCAGACAGAGCGCGGCGGCGTCCACGGTGACGTTGGGGCGCGCTTCGTAGATGATCCCGACGACGCCGAGCGGGACGCGCACCTGGCGCAGGTCGATGCCGTTGGGGAGGGTCGAACCGCGGACGACCTCGCCGACCGGGTCGGGCAGCGCGGCCACGTCCCGTACGTCGGCGGCGATGGCCCGCATCCGCTCCGGGGTCAGCGTCAGCCGGTCGATGACGGACTCGGCGGTGCCGGCCTCCCTGGCGCGCGCGACGTCCTCGGCGTTGGCCGTCACGATCTCGTGCGTACGGACCTCCAGCGCGTCCGCGATCGCCAGCAGCGCGTCGTCCTTGGCCGCGCGCGGCAGTGGCGCGATGTCGGCGGCGGCGGAGCGGGCCCGGTAGGCGGCCCTGACGACCGGGGAGAGATTGTCGTACGGCGAAAGCGAGGTCATGCCCGCAGGGTAATGCGCCCCCTGGGGGCATTCCGCACGTATTCCGCACTCCGAGACGCCCCCGGGCCGGACGGCCGGGCCCGCACGAGGCCCCGCAATGCCCCCGGCACCGCGTCGGGGAACGCCCTCGGAGCACCCACGGAACGGCCACGGACCGCCATGGACCTGCCACTGAGCGCCCGCACGACGCCCGCGGAACCGCCTCAGAACGGGTGGACGCCCACCGGAGCCGCCGGCGGCGGACCGTACCCCTCCGCGATGCGCTGGTGGTACGTCTCCCGGTCGATGACCTCCAGCCCGACGATCAGCCACGGCGGGAGCTGGGCGCTCGACCGGTGCTCGCCCCACAGCCGCAGCGCCACCGCGGCGGCGTCGTGCAGGTCCCTGGCCTCCTCCCAGTAGCGGATCTCCGCGTGGTCGGTGGCGTACCGGCTCGTCAGCAGGAAGGGGTGGTCGTGGGCGAGCTGTTCCAGGCCGCGCCTGACCTCGGTCAGCGGGGTCTCCGGGCCCGAGACGCTGAGGGTGATGTGCCAGAGCTTGGACACCTGGCGCGCGGTCGCCGTCGCCGCGGTGTCCCCCTGCCGCCGGTCACCGGCCGCGCCGTCGGTACCGTCGGTACCGGCGCCGTCCGGGGTGTCGGCGGGGTCCCCCGCGCCGACGCTGGTCAGGGCTCGTTGCCCGCCGGTGGCCCGCCGGGCCTGGGCGCTTCCCCCGGCCCCTCGGGGCACCGCCCCCGGGCCCGCTCGTCTCACCAGCGGCCTCCTGTTTGCTGCGTCGTCGTGCTGTTCCCCGTCATAACCCCGTCGTCCCCCTGACAAAGTTGACCAGTCCCGGGCGGAAGATGGGGCGGTTTTGGTAAAGGTCCCTGTTCAAAGGCCGGAGTTTCAGCCGTTTCAGGAGCGGGTCAGGGGTGCAGGATGACCAAATCGTCCCGGTGTACGACTTCCCGCTCATAGGCGGGCCCCAGCGCGCGGGCCAGTTCGCGGGTGGAGCGGCCGAGGAGCTGGGGGATCTCCTTGGCGTCGAAGTTGACCAGACCGCGGGCGACCGCGCGCCCCTCCGTGTCCCGCAGCTCCACGGGGTCGCCCGCGCTGAACTCGCCCTCGACGGCGGCGATCCCGGCCGGCAGGAGCGACGTACGGCGCTCGACCACGGCCCGTACGGCACCGTCGTCGAGGGTGAGGGCGCCCCGGGGCGTGGAGGCGTGCGCGAGCCACAGGAGCCGGTCGGCGGAGCGGCGTCCGGTGCGGTGGAAGTACGTGCCGGTGTCGCGCCCCGCGAGCGCGTCGGCGGCGCGGCTGGCGGAGGTCAGGACGACGGGGATGCCGGCCGCGGCGGCGATCCTGGCGGCCTCCACCTTGGTGACCATGCCGCCGGTGCCGACCCCGGCCCGGCCGGCGCTGCCGATGGTGACGCCCGCCAGATCGGCGGGGCCGCGCACCTCGGCGATCCGGGAGGTGTCCGCCCTGCTCGGGTCGCCGTCGTACAGCCCGTCGACGTCGGAGAGCAGGACGAGCAGGTCGGCCCGTACGAGATGGGCGACGAGCGCCGCCAGCCGGTCGTTGTCGCCGAAGCGGATCTCGTCGGTGGCGACGGTGTCGTTCTCGTTGACGACGGGGAGGGCGCCCATGCCGAGGAGCTGGTCGAGGGTGCGGTAGGCGTTGCGGTAGGAGGCGCGCCTGCTGGTGTCGTCCGTGGTGAGGAGGACCTGGCCGACGCGTACGCCGTACCGGGCGAAGGAGGCGGTGTAACGGGCGACGAGCAGCCCCTGGCCCACACTGGCGGCGGCCTGTTGCCGGGCCAGGTCCCGGGGGCGGCGGTCGAGGCCGAGCGGCGCGAGCCCGGCGGCGATGGCGCCGCTGGACACCAGCACGATCTCCCGGCCGCCGGTCGCGCGTACGGCGGCGAGCACGTCGACCAGGGCGTCGACCCGGTCGGCGTCGAGGCCGCCCGCGGCGGTGGTGAGCGAGGAGGAGCCGACCTTGACGACGATTCTGCGGGCCTGCCCGACCACGTCCTGCCGTGCCGTCGCGTCCTGCAGTGCCGTCGCCTGCTCCCGTCCTGCCGCCTGCTCCCGTGCCGCCGCCTGCTGCCGTGCCGCCGCTTGCCGCCCTGCCGCTGCCACGTGCTCTGCCTCTGCTCTCGCCACCGGGGCGTGTTCCCGTGATCCCGTGATCCCGCCGCTCCCGCCGCTCCCGCCACCGAACGTGAAAAGTCCGCACGTCCGCAAGTCCGCGCGCGGTGCGTCCCGGCCGGCCAGCCTACGCGGGGGCGGCCCGCGACGGTGGATCATTTCAGTGGCTGGAACACCCGGACGGCTCGCCCGTGCAACCAGAGACCCGTGACAGCAGTCTGTCAGGGGGAGGAACGGGCGGGAAACAGCCGCGGGCCCCTCGGAGATAAGCTGGCAGCCCGGCGCCGTACCCACCGCCGACGGCAGCGATCACCTGCTTGCTCCGCACCCTGGTCAGCCACCCCCCGCGCACCGACAACACGAGATGGGCCTTCAAGTAATGCCAGTAAAAGTGAGCGTCGTCATTCCGGTGTACAACCCGGGGAAGTACATCGATCCGTGCATCGATTCACTGCTGGCCCAGACGCTGCCGGCCGCGGACTTCGAGGTGCTCTTCGTCAACGACGGCTCGACCGACGACACCCCCGCGCGGCTGGACAAGCTGGCCACCGAGCACCCCCACTTCCGGGTGATCCACATCCCCAACTCGGGGTGGCCGGGGAAGCCCAGAAACATCGGCGTGGCGGAGGCGAAGGGCGAGTACGTCCAATTCGTCGACCAGGACGACCACATGGCCTCCGACGCGCTGCGGCGGCTCTACGAGATGGGCCACCGCAACGGCTCCGACATCGTGATCGGAAAGGTCGCCTCCAACTTCCGCGGCGTCCCGCACGGCGTGTTCAAGACGAACCGCGAGAAGTGCGACCTCAGCAACGCTCCGCTGTACGACAGCCTCACCCCGCACAAGATGTTCCGCACGGAGTTCCTGCGCGAGAACAACATCGCGTACCCCGAGGGCAAGCGGCGCCTTGAGGACCAGCTCTACATGATGCAGACGTATTTCCCCGCGAAGGTCGTGTCGATCCTGGGGACGTACACCTGCTACTACTACTCGAAGCGGGACGACGGCCAGAACGCCGGCTCCGCGAAGCTCGTACCGTCCGGCTACTACGGCAACCTCCGCGAGGTGCTCGACGTCGTCGTGGACAACACCGAGCCTGGCGAGTTCCGGGACCGGCTGCTGCGCCGCTTCTACCGGGTCGAGATGCTGGGCCGGCTGAGCGAGCCCTCGGTCCTCAAGTACGAGCCCGAGCACCTGAACGACATGGTCGACGCGATCCAGCCGCTCGTGAAGGACTTCATCACCGACGGCGTGCACGACGGGCTCGGCGCGCTGGTCCGGCTCCGCTCCACGCTGCTGCGCACCGACGACCGCCAGGGACTGGTGAAGCTCGCCCGGTTCGCCAAGTCGGTGAAGGCCACGGCGCGCCTGGAGGAGTTCGACTGGCAGCCGGACGGCAGGATCGCGCTCTCCGTGACCGGCCGCCTGGTGCACGGCGAGGACCAGCAGCCGCTGCGCCTGGTCCGCCGGGACAAGCGGTACTTCGTGCATCCGGAGATCACCGAGGGGCTGCTGCCCGAGGGTGAACTCCTCGACGTCACCGACGACATGGACACCTACAAGGGTGAACTCTCCCTGCGCAACCGGGAGACCGCCGTCGAGTGGCCGTGCCCCGCCGACTTCACCGCGAAGGTCGAGAAGGCCGCGCCGCCGGCCGGCGCCCCGGCGGACGCCGAGGAGACGTACGAGGTCGTGCTCCACGGCACCGGCACGGTGACCAGCGAGGCGGTCAAGGGACGCGGCCGGGTCTCCCGGGGCTTCTGGGACATCTGGGTCCCGATGCGCGGCCTCGGGATCGTCCGCAAGGCCCGGCTCGGCGCCGACCGCGCGCCCGGGGTGGACGCCAAGTGCCTCCCGGCGGTGCTCGGTTCGCCGGCCCGCCCGGTCATCCCGTACTTCACCGACCCGGGCGCCAACCTCACGCTCGATGTGGCGGGCCGCGCCAAGAAGATGGCGACGTATCTCGCGGAGAGCCCCGCGCTGCGGATGCCCGGCTCCCGCTCCGAGCTGCGGTTCGAGATCTTCACCGGCACGAAGTCCGCCTCCCTCGCCGTCGAGCTGGTGCTGACCGGCTCGGACGGTACGAAGCTCACGCACCCGGCGACGCTCCGCCCCGACCACGGCAGGGCGCACCTGGAGGTGCCGGGCCGGGTGGCCGGGCTGCCGGAGGGCCAGGCGCGTCTTTCGGTCAAGTTGGACGGCCCGAAGGGGCCCGAGCTGGACATCTGCGAGCTGCCGGTGGCCGCGGGCGGGCGGCTCCGGCTCGACCAGAGCGGGCTCGGGGAGGTCGACCCCCTGCTGGTGCGGGTGGTGACGGTGAAGCGCCGCAGGGCCACGCTGCGCAAGGTGCTCCGCTCGGCCGGCGGCCCGATCGTCCGCAGGCTGCCCGCCTCGGCGCGGAAGAGGGTGCGCCGCCTCGCGGCCCGCATCTGACCTCCGACGGTGCCCGCTGCCCCGCGGCGCATTCGCCCCCACCCTGAACTCCGAACAGAACAACAAGGACGTGATCACATGCGGCAGCTCTCCGTCGAAGGCGCCTGGGTCCATGAGCCGAAGGTCTTCCCGGACAGCCGTGGCAGCTTCCACGAGTGGTTCAAGGCCCCCGACTTCGCCGAGGCGGCCGGCCACCCGCTGAACCTCGCGCAGGCCAACTGCTCGGTCTCCAGCCGGGGCACGCTGCGGGGCGTCCACTTCGCCGATGTGCCGCCCGGCCAGGCCAAGTACGTGAAGTGCGTGCGCGGCGCGGTGCTCGACGTGATCGTGGACATCCGGGTGGGCTCGCCGACGTACCGGAAGTGGGAGGCCGTGCGCCTCGACGACACGGACCACCACTCGGTCTATCTCGCGGAGGGGCTCGGGCACGCCTTCATGGCGCTGACCGACGACGCCACGGTCGTCTACCTCTGCTCCGAGGGATACTCCCCCGGCCGTGAGCACGGTCTGAACCCGCTGGACCCGGAGCTCGGCATCGAGTGGCCCGAGTCGATCACGCCGCTGCTCTCCGAGAAGGACGCGGCGGCCCCGACCCTCGCGGAGGCCGAGGCCCAGGGCCTGCTGCCGTCGTACGAGGAGTGCCGGGCGTATTACGCGGAGCTGGCCGCGCGCGCCTGACGGCGTCCCGCCGGGCGGTGCACGAGGGAAGGGCCGGAGCGTGTGCTCCGGCCCTTCCTCATGTGCTCGTGACCCGTGAAGGCCAGCCGGTGACGGTCAGCCGGTGACGGCCTCGATCTGCCGGCGCAGCGGCGTGAACGCCGAGCGCGGACGGCGCAGGTTACGGGCGCGGTTCAGCGCGGGCCAGAAGCCCGCCCCGAGCAGCGCCTCGGGCCGCACGGCGTTCTTGCGGACGAGGATCTCGTCCGGCACGTCCTGCGGGTCCGGTACGACGTACTCCTCGATGATCTTGTCGTACGCGTTCTTCAGCACCGTCGACTCGGGGTTGGCGCCGAAGATCGCCACCACCCCGGTCGGCTCGGTGTCGATGTCGACGACGAGCAGGTCGGGGCGGTAGCGCCGGAGCACCTGGGCCACCTTGTAGACGTCGCCCGCCCAGAACTTCGTGTGGCGGTCGCGCGCCGCCTCGTCGACGTCCCGGGGCAGCATGTCGTCCAGGACGATCACGCTGGACCAGCGCGAGTGCTTCTCGACGTTCATGAAGTCGCGCAGCGCGAACTCGAAGAGGTGCATGCCGTCGATGAACGACAGCTCCAGCTTCGGGTCCCCGCCGAGCAGGTTGACCGGGTCGCGGCGGGCGAGCGCGCGGAACGGGTTGCGGCCGTTGCGCAGATGGATCAGCGGGTCCTTGCGTGCGAAGAAGTCGTCACTGGTCGCCCGGACCAGGTGGACGTCGCAGCTGATGTCCGTGATCACCCGGAAGGCCGGGTCGACGGCGACGGACGGAACCCGGGAGAGCGCCAGGCTTCGCCCGTCGTTGACCCCGATCTCCAGATAGGTGCGGGGCTTGTACACACGGTGCAGCTGGCGCAGGAAGCCGTGGCGATCCACGTAAGGGGCC
This sequence comes from Streptomyces sp. NPDC088124, assembly GCF_040685895.1. Taxonomy (NCBI): domain Bacteria; kingdom Bacillati; phylum Actinomycetota; class Actinomycetes; order Kitasatosporales; family Streptomycetaceae; genus Streptomyces; species Streptomyces sp. NPDC088124. Next base: position 16,187 of record NZ_JBFBJB010000028.1, read on the forward strand.
CTTCACTGAGAATCAACAATCCATAGGTTTGATTCTCAGTGAACTTAGTGGGCCCACAGGTTGCACGTAAACATCTACTGGCCGGTAACACCCGTTTGGCGCTCGGCCGCCAGCACTGCCGGGAAGGCTTCGGCAAGCGCCGCCCGCCAGTCACGGATGGGTTCGATTTCGGCTGATTTCCATCGGTCGTGACCGAGGATGCTGTACGCGGGCCGGGGGGCCGGCCGGACGAACGCCTCGCTGGTCGTCGGACGGACCCGCGCCGGATCCGCGCCGAGCAGCCGGAAGATCTCCTGGGTGAAGCCGAACCAGGTCGTCCCGCCGCCGCTGGTGCCGTGGTAAACGCCCGCGGGCGCCGTTCCGTCCAGCGCCGCCGCGCCGAGCCGGACCAGCCGGTCGGCGAGATCGCCGGTCCAGGTGGGCTGTCCGCGCTGGTCGTCCACCACGTCCAGGGTGTCCTTGACGGCCTCCAGCTTGATCATCGTGCGGACGAAGTTGGGCCCGCCCGCGCCGTACAGCCACGCCGTACGGACCACGTAACCCCGCTCGGGGAGGGTGTCGAGCACCGCCCGCTCCCCCGCCAGCTTCGTCCGCCCGTAGGCGCTGCGCGGCGCGGTCGGGGCGTCCTCCGCGTACGGCGTCTCCCCGTCCCCGGCGAAGACGTAGTCCGTGGAGACCTGGAGCAGGATCGCGCCCGACTCCCGGCAGGCCTCGGCGAGGACCCGGGGGCCCGTGCCGTTGACCGCGAGCGCGTCGTCCTCCTTGGACTCGGCGTCGTCCACAGCCGTCCAGGCCGCGCAGTTGACCACGACCGCCGGCGCGTGCTCCGCGAAGGCGGCGCGCACCGCGACGGGGTCGGTGATGTCCAGCGCGGCGCGGTCCAGGCCGGCCGCGGGCCGCCCGGCGGCGGCGAGCCGGGCCAGCAGGTCCCGGCCGAGCATGCCGCCGGCGCCGGTGACGAGCCAGGTGCCCGCCGCGCCGCCGCCCGCCGCGCCGCCGCCCGCCGCGCCGCCGGTCACGGAGCCGGTGTTCACGGAGCCGGTGCTCACAGGGCCGCACGCTCCTTCAGCGGCTCCCACCAGGCGCGGTTCTCGCGGTACCACTCCACGGTCTCCGCGAGGCCCGCCGCGAAGTCCTTGCGGGGCTCGTACCCCAGCTCCTCGCGGATCTTGGAGCAGTCGACGGAGTAGCGGCGGTCGTGTCCCTTGCGGTCGGTGACGTACTCGACGCTGGTCTCCCAGTCCGCCCCGCACGCCTCCAGGAGGAGGCCGGTCAGCTCCTTGTTGGAGAGCTCCGTGCCGCCGCCGATGTTGTAGACCTCGCCCGCGCGGCCCTTCGTACGGACCAGCTCGATGCCCTGGACGTGGTCGTCGATGTGCAGCCAGTCGCGGATGTTGCCGCCGTCGCCGTACAGGGGCACCTTCTTGCCGTCCAGCAGGTTCGTGATGAACAGCGGGATGACCTTCTCGGGGAAGTGGTGGTGCCCGTAGTTGTTGGAGCAGCGGGTCACCCGCACGTCGAGGCCGTGGGTGCGGTGGTACGAGAGCGCGATCAGGTCGCTGGACGCCTTCGCCGAGGAGTAGGGCGAGTTGGGCTCCAGCGGGTGCGTCTCGGGCCAGGAGCCCTCGTCGATCGAGCCGTAGACCTCGTCCGTGGAGATGTGCACGAAGGTCTTGACGCCCGCGCGGTGGGCGGCGTCGATCAGCGTGTGCGTGCCGACCACGTTCGTACGGACGAACTCGGCGCCGCCGTCGATGGAGCGGTCCACGTGCGACTCGGCGGCGAAGTGCACCACCTGGTCGTGCTCGGCCATCAGCTTGCCGACCAGCTCGGGGTCGCAGATGTCGCCCTGGACGAAGCGGAATCCGGGGTGCTCGCGGACCGGGTCGAGGTTGGCCGGGTTCCCCGCGTAGGTGAGCTTGTCGAGGACGGTGATCTCGACGTCGCCGGGGCCCTGCGGGCCGAGCACCGTACGGACGTAGTGCGAGCCGATGAAGCCGGCACCGCCGGTCACGAGAATCCTGTGCGTCATGAGGAGATCTGCACCTTGCTGTGGTCACCGAGGACGAGTCGGTGGGCGGACGGGTTACGGGGGGCGGGGGTGATCTCGACGTCACGGCCGATCAGCGACGCCTCCACGCGGCGGACGCCGGTGAGCGAGGACCCGCGCAGGACGATGGAGTACTCGATCTCGCTGTCCTGGATGGTGCATCCCTCGGAGACCGAGGTGAAGGGACCGATGTACGCGTCACTGATCACGGTGTCCGCGCCGATGATCACGGGGCCGAGGATGCGGCTGCCGGTGACCTTCGCGCCCTTCTCGATCCTCACCCGCCCTATGATCTCGCTGCCCTCGTCCACGGTGCCCTCGCAGTGCGGCTCGACGGTCTCCAGCACCGAGCGGTTGACCTCCAGCATGTCGGTGACGTTGCCGGTGTCCTTCCAGTACCCGGAGATGGTCGTGGAGCGGACATCGCGCTGCTGGTCGATCAGCCACTGGATGGCGTGGGTGATCTCCAGCTCGCCGCGCCAGGACGGCTCGATGGAGCGCACGGCCTCATGGACGGCCGGGGTGAAGAGGTAGACACCGACGAGCGCGAGGTCGCTCTTGGGCTTCTTCGGCTTCTCCTCCAGGGCCACCACGCGTCCCTCGCCGTCCAGTTCGGCGACGCCGAAGGAGGTCGGGTTGGGGACCTTCGTGAGCAGGATCTGCGCGGCGGGGCGCTCCTCGCGGAAGCCGTCCACCAGGCCGCTGATGCCGCCGACGATGAAGTTGTCGCCGAGGTACATCACGAAGTCGTCGTCACCGAGGAACTCACGGGCGATGAGGACGGCGTGCGCCAGGCCGAGCGGGGCGTCCTGCTGGAGGTACGTCACCTTGATGCCGAACTGCGAGCCGTCGCCCACGGCGGCGCGGATCTCGTCCGCGGTGTCACCGACGATCACGCCGACCTCGGTGATGCCCGCCTCCGCGATGGCTTCGAGGCCGTAGAAGAGCACCGGCTTGTTCGCCACGGGGACGAGCTGCTTCGCCGATGTGTGCGTAATGGGCCGCAGTCGGGTGCCTGCCCCACCGGACAGTACGAGAGCCTTCACTGTTCTTGTTTTCCCCTGCTGTGATTGCGATGCTGTCCGGGGGTCGCCCGACAGTCCGATTTTACCTACGCTTCGCGGTGTCGTCTGCTGCCGGTCACCACGGAAGGGTGATCCGGCCCGCTCCGGGGGCGCGAAAGAGTGCGTTCCGGAGCCCGTACGCGCACGGGCGCGGCCCGATACCACCGGCCACGCCCCTCCCGGCCTCCGCCCCGGCGCCGTACGCCCTCACGCCGGGCGCTCGAATTCTGCGCAACTCCCTTACGCCACACGGTTCTTCATCGGCGCGAGGGCCCGTACGCGGGTACGCAGCCGACGTGCCACCCGGCGCGCCAGCGACCTCCGCCGGCGGACCGCCCGGGGCGGCTCGATGGGGCGCAGCCCCGGCTTGCCCACCCAGTCCCGGATGGTCACCTCGAACGCCGCGTCGGTGAGCCCCGAACGGCGGTCTCCGAAGTGCGGGAAGGCGAGGTACGGCGTCCGGGCGCGGCCCCGGTGGACCACTTCGGGCACCGTCTCCGCCTTGATGAACGCCAGCATGTCGGCGAGCAGATCGAGCCGTCCGAGCGCCACGCACTCCAGCCGCAGCCGCTCGTTGACCTTGATGTGGCGCGCCACACCCGGGTTCCAGTACCGCGCCATCAGCGGGGCGACCAGCTCCAGCTTGTGGCGTCGTACCTCCTCGGCCTCCTTGACGATGCCGTGCGCGAACTGCTGCATCAGCCCGACCGTGAAGGGTCTGACCATCAGTCTGTCGCGCCGGGGACCCGCCGGCTCCAGTTCGGCGATGAGCGTCATCAGAGCCGTCACGGCGGCGAACCGGTGCGTGTAGTCACCGGCCTTGGTCACATGCTTGCCGTCGTCCCTGCCGACCAGGTAGTAGCAGGTGTAGTCGGAGATCACCGAGACACCGCCGCCCCGGAGGTAGGCCGCCATGGTGAAGAGGGCGTCCTCGCCGGTCCTGAGCCGCTCGTCGAAGCGCAGCCCCAGCCGCTCGACCATGTCGCGCCGGAAGAGCTTCTGCGCGCTCAGGGTGTAGATGACCTGCGAGTTGTGGACATCGACGCGGTCGGCCGTACGCCGCCACATCGAGCTCGGAGCGCCCCGGTTGACCCCTACCACCTTGCCGAGCACCACGTCCGTGCCGGCGCGGTCGGCCACGGTGACCATGCGCTCCAGTGCTTCGTCCCCCAAGTAGTCGTCCGCGTCGAGGAAGAACACGTACCGCCCCCGGGCCAGGCCGAGGCCGACGTTGCGCGGGCCGCTGGGGCCACCCGAGTTGGCCTGGCGCACCACCCTGGTCGGGATGGCCGTCCGGGCCGCGAACTCTTCCAGGTAGTCACCCGTGCCGTCGGTCGAGCCGTCGTCGACGGCGACGAGCTCGATCCGGTGGGCGCCCAGCGTCTGGGCCTCCACCGATTCCAGGCAGCGGACTAAGTAGGGCATGGCTTCGTAAGCCCCGACGATCACGCTCACAACAGGAACAGTCATATTGTTCATCAGAATTCAAGACAAGCTGCATCGAACGTTGGTTGTGTGACCCCGAACGCCAGTGTGCGTGATGCCCGTCACACGCGCGAGTCGGCCCGATGGACCGTCACGCGGACACGGAAAGGCCCGGTGGGGCGCTCCCTGGAGAGCGCCCCACCGGGCCTTCCGCCGTGTTCTCCCCGGTCAGCCGCGTACGGGCGAGTCCAGGTCGTTGATCTCAGCGTCCCCGGCGTCCCCGGCGTCCCCGGCGTTCCTCGCGTTCTCCGCGCTCGGTGCCGAGTCGTCCGGCGCGGCCGCCGCCTCCGGCTCCCCGAGCCGCTGCTCGACGCCCGCGTTCCGCGCCAGCGACTTCGCGGACAGCGCCTGCGTCGCCGCCTCGAACTGCTCCATCGACGTCGGCTCGTCGGGGCCCAGCAGATACCGCTTCAGCTCCCGGCGCTCGTCCGCGAGACGGTCGGCGGCCGGGTCGGCGACCGCGGCGAGCAGTTCGTCCAGCTCCCGCGCGCTGTTGGTGAGGATCACGGCGGCCCGTACGGCGGTGTTCTGCCGCTTGAACTCCTCCGCGCCCAGCTCCGCCGAGTCCGTGACGGCGTACGGCTTGCCGCTCGCGATGAAGTCGGACACCACGCTGGAGATGTCGGAGACCATGGCGTCCGACTCGTTGAAGCAGTCGTACAGCGCGGGCTCGGAGCCGCTGATGACCCGGTGCTCCCACCAGCCGAAGGAACGCCAGTACGCGCCGTTCCACTCGCGCCGCAGCCGCGTCAGCTCCTCCTGACGGGCCGGGTCCGCCTGGGAGTCACGCGACTGTTCCGCCTCGTCACGCCCCGTGTCCGCGGCGCCCATCAGCTCGCCGAGGCGCGCGGAGATCCGGGCCAGCTCGGCCTTGGCCGCGGTCCGGTCCGCGCTCAGTCCGGCGCTCTCCTTCGCCCAGCGGGCGTCGGTGGCCCGCTCGGCGGCGGCCTTCTCCACCAGCGCGATGATCCGCTCGTGCACGGCCTTCGCCTTGGCGCTGCGGGTCCCGGTGAAGGGGTGCGGCTTGTAGAGCACCCGGACCGGGCTGTCGGCCTTCAGGAGCCGCTTGACGATGTTCTCGCCGGCCAGCAGCAGCGAGGTGTTCCCGGGGTTGTCGTCCCAGCCCTCCCAGGTCGGGGCGTACAGCACGGTGGGCACGGGGTGACGCTGGGCGCCGCCGTACGGCTGGATCGGGGCGAGCTGCGGGCGGCCGACCTCCACGATGTCCTCGTCGCGCACCCCGACGTCGGCGAGCGCGTACCGGTCGCGCCCGGCCCGGCCCGCGGTCCACACCTCGTCGTACGCCTTGCTGTACGGGTTGACGCTGGCCAGCTTGTCGCTGTCGCCGTGGCCGATGAAGACGTGCTTCATGGTGGGCACGCGCAGCATGTGGATGTTCTTGCCGACATTGGCCGCGTAGAGCGCCACCCGGACGGTCGACAGGTCCAGGTTCATCAGGTGCACCCCGCCGGGGACGCAGAGCACCGGCACGTCCGTCGTCCCGAGCTGCTGGGCGATGGCCCGCTCCCGCAGCACGATCAGCGGCCGGCCCTCCAGCCGGTCCATCGTGTCCAGCCACATGTTGACCTGGTACGCGGACTCCTTGGAGCCCGAGAAGTACAGCATCACGGTCGGCCGGTACTCGGCCAGCCAGCCGTCGACCGCCGTGAGCACCTTCTCGGCGTTGGGTACGAGCCGGCTCGGCCGCAGGTAGGGCAGGAGCGCGGCGATGTAGCCGACGGCGAGGAGCAGGCTGAGGCCGAGGCCCACGAAGCCGTAGATGTTGTCACGCGTCTGGAGGGTGATGATCACGCCCACCATGGCGAAGACGTCGAGATGGAGCATCTTCTCGGCGGAGCGGTTGAGCAGCCCGCGCGGCGGCGCGTCCGGGATCCGGATGCCGGTCAGGTCGATGTTGCGGGTGACGACGGGCAGCCTGCGGCGCAGCCGGAGCAGGGTGACGATCGCGCCGTGCGGCGCCTGGAGCCCGTAGAACATCAGGACCATGACCACGGTCACGTAGAAGATCCGGTCCTCACCGAGGCCCGACCTGGCGACCAGCAGCACCAGCAGCATCTGCCGGATCAGGAACCGGATCGAGAGGCCGGCACGCACCTTGGCGAGCCGGTTCACCAGATAGCTGCCGCGCTGGTGCAGGTAGGTGTCCGCGAGATAGGTCACGGCTGCGGCCGCCGCGAAGAACCAGAGGTTGGGGATTATCGCGGCGAGCATGACGCACGGGAAACTGATACCCAGAAGAAGTGCGGCTGCCAGCTCTGATCCGCTGCCCACGCGGGCCAGGCGGATAGCTGTGGAAATCACGGAAAACCTGCTCCAGACCGTGCCGGCTGATGACCTTGCAAGGGATGCGTGAACAAGCGACTTCACGACATCACGTCGTGACGGATTCGCGATTTCGCGATTTCGCGACTCACGACTCACGACTTCACGAACTCGGGCCTCCGCGGTTCGCGCGGAGGCGACCCACAGAGGCCCTGTCAAAGATTGTCAAGAAGTATTACACATCTTCCTGACGGTCCAGTACGGCGGCGAGCGCCTGCTCGAAGTCGGATGTCTCCGAGGCGCCGCGCGTCGGGTCCTGCTGGCGTACGTCGATCACATGGCCGGTCAGCTCGGAGAGCAGCACGTCGAGGGAGGTCTTCGCGACCGCCTCGGAGGAGAGCAGCGAGCCCTCCGGCTCCTGGCCGAACGCCTTGGTGCGCATGGGGGTGGCGGTCCGCTCCGGGTTCACGCAGTTGACCCGGATCCCCTCGCCCGCCCACTCGTCGGAGAGCGCCTGGGTCAGATTGACCATGGCGGCCTTCGTGGACGAGTACAGGCTGTACTCGGCTCGGCCCCGGGTGTAGCTGCTGGAGGTGTAGAGCATCAGCTGGCCCTTGGTCTCCGCCAGGTACTTGTACGAGGCGCGCGCGATCTGCACCGGCGCCAGGTAGTTGACGTTCAGCGCCTCCTGGATCGTGGTGTTGTCCGTCTCGGCCAGCTTGCCGATGCGCAGCACACCCGCGGTGTTGATCACGTAGTCGATCCGGCCGGTCTCGCCGTAGGCCCGGGAGAGCGCGTCGTCCACGTGCTCCGGGTTCTCCACGTGCGTACCGGTGGTGGAGCGGCCCAGCGCGTACACCGTGGCGCCGTACGACTCGGCGAGCTGGGCGATGTCGGCGCCGATGCCGTACGAACCGCCGAAGACGACGAGCGTCTTGCCGGTGAGCAGCTCACGGTAGGAGTCCTCGGACGGCTGCTCGGGCGCGCTCGCGGAGGCGAGCTGGAAGAGCTTGTCGGCGATGAAGACGTCGACCGGCTGCGTCACCTTCATGTTGTACTCGTCGCCCGCCACGACGTAGATCGGCACGTCCGGCAGGTACTTGAGCACGACGGAACAGTCGTCGGTGGCCTGGAAGTTGGGGTCGCTCGCCGCGACCTCGTACGCCGTGCGGATCGTGGAGAGCTTGAACGCTTGCGGGGTCTGGCCGCGGCGCAGCCGGGACCGGTCGGGGACGTCCGTGATGAACTCGCCGTCGCCGCCGTGCGTACGGGTCACGATGATCGTGTCCGCGGACGGGATGGCCACGTCCACCGCCTGGTAACGCTCCAGCGCGTCCACGCAGTCCTTGATCACGCGCTGCGAGAGCAGCGGCCGCACCGCGTCGTGGAAGAGCACGTTACGGTCCTCGCCCGGCGCCAGCCCCTCGCCCAGCGCGGCGATGGCGCGCTCGGTGGTCTCGTTGCGCGTCGTGCCGCCCTCGATGACCCGGGTGACCTTGGTCAGCCCGGCCTTCGCGACGATCTTCTCCACGTCGGGCACATAGCCGGGGGCCATCAGCACGATCACGTCGTCGATCGAGTCGCTCTGCTCGAAGATCCACAGGGTGTGCTCGATGACCGCCTTCCCCGCGATCTTCAGCAACTGCTTCGGGATCGACAGGCCCACACGCTGACCGGTACCGCCCGCCAGGACGACAGCGGTGGTGCGGGGCTTCGCGGGCGACGCGGAAGTTGCAGACACAGGACAGACCTACCTTGCGGGCTCAGAGGATGTAGCGATGGTCCCACCCGCGGCAATCGTCGTGCAAGGTGGAGCACAGGCGCCCGCCACCGGCCCGCAACCCCTGATTCACCTGGGAGGACAGGTGCGTCCGCGGTGCGTGGCCGACAGGTGTACGTGAAGGAGACCACAAAAGATTCACGTCGGAGCACGGGGGCTCACAGATGAGAGGGGTACGGAGCGGGGGCGCCGATCGCCGCCGATCACCGCGGGCGGCCGCCTCCGGCGGAGACGGCCGCCCCTCGGAAGGTCCGGGAGGCCGGGAAAGCCGACCAGAAGGACCGGGAGGGTCAGAAGGGCTTGAACTCCTCGTACTCCCGCTGCGCCTCGTCGCGCTCGGCCTCGCGGTCCCGGCGCCGCTGCGCCGCCGGACGCGGCTCCTCCAGGCGGTGGTCCTCGCCGCGGCGGCCCAGCATCTCGGCGCCGGCCATCATCGTGGGCTCCCAGTCGAAGACGACCGCGTCGTCCTCGTCGCCGATGGCGACCCCGTCGCCCGCCCGCGCGCCGGCCTTCATCAGCTCGTCCTCGACACCGAGCCGGTTCAGCCGGTCCGCGAGGTAGCCCACGGCCTCGTCGTTGCTGAAGTCGGTCTGGCGGACCCAGCGTTCGGGCTTGTCGCCGCGCACCCGGTAGATGCCGTCCTCCTCCAGGATGACGGTGAAACCGGCGTCGTCGACGGCCCTCGGACGGATGACGATCCGGGTCGCCTCCTCCTTCGGCTTCTCGGCGCGCGCCGTGGCGATGATCTCCGCGAGCGCGAAGGACAGCTCCTTGAGCCCCAGGTGCGCCACGGCCGACACCTCGAAGACGCGGTAGCCGCGCGCTTCGAGATCGGGCCTGATCATCTCGGCGAGGTCCTTGCCGTCCGGGATGTCGACCTTGTTGAGGACGACGACGCGCGGCCGGTCGCCGAGGCCGCCGTACTGCGCGAGTTCCGCCTCGATGACATCGAGGTCGGTGACCGGGTCGCGGTCCGACTCCAGCGTCGCCGTGTCCAGGACATGGACGAGTACGGAGCAGCGCTCGACGTGGCGCAGGAACTCCAGGCCGAGACCCCGGCCCTGGCTGGCTCCCGGGATCAGCCCGGGGACGTCCGCGATGGTGTAGACGGTCGAACCGGCGGTGACCACGCCCAGGTTGGGGACGAGCGTCGTGAACGGGTAGTCCGCGATCTTCGGCTTGGCGGCGGAGAGCACCGAGATCAGCGAGGACTTGCCCGCGCTCGGGTAGCCGACGAGCGCCACGTCCGCGACCGTCTTCAGCTCCAGGACGATGTCGCCGCCGCGGCCGGGCTCGCCGAGCAGCGCGAAGCCGGGGGCCTTGCGGCGGGCCGAGGCCAGCGCCGCGTTGCCGAGGCCGCCGCGGCCGCCGTCGGCGGCGACGAAGGTGGTGCCCTCACCGACGAGGTCGGCGAGGACGTTGCCCCGCTTGTCGAGCACGACGGTGCCGTCGGGCACCGGCAGCACCAGGTCCTGGCCGTCCTTGCCGGAGCGGTTGCCGCCCTCGCCGGGCTTGCCGTTGGTGGCCTTGCGGTGCGGCGAGTGGTGGTAGTCGAGCAGCGTCGTCACCGACTGGTCGACGACGAGGACGACATCGCCGCCCCGGCCGCCGTTGCCGCCGTCGGGGCCGCCGAGCGGCTTGAACTTCTCACGGTGTACGGAGGCGCAGCCGTGGCCTCCGTTACCCGCGGCGACGTGCAGCTCGACGCGGTCCACGAAGGTGGTCATGGGGATTGCCTCCAGTACATACGGAATTGTCTTACCTGTAACGCGCGAAAGGCGGACCCGCTTCCCGTCTCCGGGAAGTGAGGTCCGCCCTCGCGAAGAACCGTTCTACAGGCGCCCTGCCTGCCCGCCGGTACCGGGAGAGGTACCGAGGGGTTACTAGGCGGCGGGAACGATGTTGACGACCTTGCGGCCACGGTGGGTGCCGAACTCCACCGCGCCGGGGTTCAGCGCGAACAGCGTGTCGTCGCCGCCACGGCCGACGCCGGTGCCCGGGTGGAAGTGCGTGCCGCGCTGGCGGACCAGGATCTCACCGGCGCTGACGAGCTGACCGCCGAAGCGCTTCACGCCGAGCCGCTGAGCATTGGAGTCGCGCCCGTTCCGAGTGGACGATGCGCCCTTCTTGTGTGCCATGTCTCCTCAGTCCCTTACTTCGCAGCCGCGGGGATACCGGTGACCTTGATCGCCGTGTACTGCTGGCGGTGACCCTGGCGGCGGCGGTAACCCGTCTTGTTCTTGTAGCGAAGGATGTCGATCTTCGCGCCCTTGTGGTGGTCCACGATCTCGGCCTGAACCTTGATGCCGTCCAGCACCCACGGGTCGCTGGTGACCGCGTCACCGTCGACCACGAGCAGCGTCTTGAGTTCGACGGTGTCGCCGACCTTGCCGGTGGAAATCTTGTCAACCTCAACGATGTCGCCGACAGCAACCTTGTGCTGGCGACCACCGCTGCGCACGATGGCGTACACGCGGAACTCACTCTCGCTCGGAACGGAACCCCTGAAGCCAGCCGCCCGCACGGGCCGGGGCCCGTGGCAGTCCTGACAGGACGAGCGGCCTCCCCCGGAGATCCGGGAGGTGGGTGCTCAGAGGTGGGCGCGCATAGGAACACACCGAAGGTTTAGAGTACGGGGCCCCTGTACAGGGGGTCAAACCGGCTCCCCCCGTGCCGCACCGGCGCCCCGTGCCGCACCGCCCGGGGAGGGCGGCGCGGCACGGGGACCGCGCGGATCAGTCCTCGGTGGAGGCCGTGACGCCGACGGGCGCCGTCTGCTCCGCCGCGGCGGTCTTCTTCGACGTCTTGGCCGCGGTCTTCGCGGTCTTGGCCGTGTTGGTCGTCTTGGTTGCCGACTTCTTGGCCGTCGTCTTCTTCGCGACGGTCTTCTTCGCCGTCGTCTTCTTGGCGGCCGCCTTCTTCGCCGGGGCCTTCTTGGCCGCCGTCTTACGGACCGCCTTCTTGGCCGGCGCGGGCGCCTCGGCCCCGGCCGCCGGTTCCGGCGCCGCTTCGGCCTCGGCCTCGGCGGGCGCCTCGGCCTTCGCCGGAGCGTCCACGACGACGATCGCAGCCTCGTCCGCGCCCGACGGCGAACCGGCGGGGGCGGTGACCTTACGGGTCGCCCTGCGGCGCGCCCGCGGCGGCGCCGCCACCGGCGCCTCCTCGGCGACCGGCTCCGCGGCCGGCTCGGCGACCGGCTCCGCGGGGGCCGGCTCGGCCTCCGGGGTCACGGGGACGACCACCTCGGCCGCCGCCTCCGCGTCGGCCACCTTCGGCGAACCGGCCGGAGCCGACGCCTTACGGGTGGCGCGGCGGCGCGGGCGCCCCTGAGGAGCCGCGTCCGCGACGGGCGCCTCAACGGCCTCCACGGGCGCCTCGGCCACCGGGGCCGCCTCGGTCTCGGGGGCCTCAGGGGCCACCGGAACCTCGGGGGCGACTGGAGCCTCAGGGGCCACAGTGCGTGCCTCCGGCTCCGCCGCCCGGGGCGCGCCGGCCGGGGCGGACGCCTTGCGCGACGCACGGCGCCGCGAACGGCCCCGTACGGCGGCCTCGGCCTCCGCGACGCTGCTGTACAGCTCCTCGTCCGGGACGAACTCGGGCCCGGCGAGCGCGACCGGAACCGCCACCTCCGCCGCGAGCTCGGCCTCCGACTCGGTCCCGGCTTCGGCTTCGGCGGACTCCGCCGCCGTACCCGTCACCTCGTGGTCGTGCTCGTGGTCGTGGTCCGCACCGGCACCGCCGCGACCGCGCTTCTTGGCCCGCTTGCCGTTGCCGCCGCCACCGGCGGCCACCGGCTGCTCCATGTGGACGATCACACCGCGGCCGTTGCAGTGGACACAGGTCTCGGAGAAGGACTCCAGCAGACCCTGGCCCACCCGCTTGCGGGTCATCTGCACCAGGCCCAGCGAGGTGACCTCGGCGACCTGGTGCTTCGTACGGTCACGGCCCAGGCACTCCAGCAGACGCCGCAGCACCAGGTCCCGGTTGGACTCCAGCACCATGTCGATGAAGTCGATGACGACGATGCCGCCGAGGTCGCGCAGCCGGAGCTGGCGGACGATCTCCTCGGCCGCCTCCAGGTTGTTCCTGGTGACGGTCTCCTCCAGGTTGCCGCCCTGGCCGGTGAACTTCCCGGTGTTGACGTCGACCACGATCATGGCCTCGGTCTTGTCGATGACCAGCGAGCCGCCGCTCGGCAGCCAGACCTTGCGGTCCAGCGCCTTCATGAGCTGCTCGTCGATGCGGTACGTCGCGAAGACGTCCACCTCGCTGGTCCAGCGCGACAGCCGGTCGGAGAGATCCGGCGCGACGTGCGCGACATAGCCGCTGATCGTCTGCCACGCGTCGGCGCCGCTGACGATGACCTTCGAGAAGTCCTCGTTGAAGATGTCGCGGACCACCCGGACGGTCATGTCGGGCTCGCCGTAGAGCAGCGTCGGGGCGTTGCCGCTCTTCGACTTCTTCTTGATGTCCTCCCACTGCGCCTGCAGCCGCTCGACGTCACGGCGCAGCTCGTCCTCGCTGGCGCCCTCGGCGGCCGTACGGACGATGACGCCCGCGTCCTCGGGGACGATCTTCTTGAGGATGGTCTTCAGCCGGGCGCGCTCGGTGTCCGGGAGCTTGCGGCTGATGCCGGTCATCGACCCCTCGGGCACGTACACGAGGTAGCGGCCCGGCAGCGAGACCTGGCTGGTCAGGCGGGCGCCCTTGTGACCGATCGGGTCCTTCGTCACCTGGACGAGCACCGACTGGCCGGACTTGAGGGCGGTCTCGATCCGGCGCGGGCCGTTGGCCATGCCCAGCGCCTCGAAGTTGACCTCACCGGCGTACAGGACGGCGTTGCGTCCCTTGCCGATGTCGACGAAGGCGGCCTCCATGGACGGCAGTACGTTCTGCACCTTGCCCAGGTAGACGTTGCCGACGTAGCTGGTCGCCTGCTCCTTGTTGACGTAGTGCTCGACCAGGACGTTGTCCTCCAGGACACCGATCTGGGTGCGCTCGCCGTGCTGGCGGACGACCATCACGCGCTCGACGGCCTCACGGCGGGCGAGGAACTCCGCCTCCGTGATGATCGGCACGCGGCGGCGGCCCTGCTCGCGCCCCTCGCGGCGGCGCTGCTTCTTGGCCTCCAGACGGGTCGAGCCCTTGATGGACTGGACCTCGTCGGCGCCGGTGCCGGGCTCGCGCCCGTCGTCCTTCGTCCGGCGTTCGCGCGGCTCGCGGACCTTGACGACCGTACGCTCCGGGTCGTCACCGCCTCCGGCACCCTGCTCGGCGTCGGAACCGCCGTCGGCGCTCCGGCGCCGCCTGCGCCGACGCCGTCGGCTGCTGGAGGAACCGCCGCCCGAGGACGCCTCGTGGTCGTCCTGCTCGCCGTCGTCGAACACGTCGGCGCCGTCCTGGCCGCTCTGGTCGCCGTCCTCCTCGTCGGTGTGCTCGGCAGCGGTCTCCTCCCGCTGCTCGTCCGTGCTGTCCTCACTGTCGGCGGCCTCACCGCGGCGACGGCGACGGCCACCCCGGCGGCGGCGCCGCGAGGGACGGTCCCCGTACTCGTCCGACTCGTCGACGGACTCGGCGGACTCCGCGGAGTCGGCCGCCTCATCGCCGGAGGCCTCGTCGTCGGTCTCGCTCGCGGACTCCCCGACGGGCGCGCGCGGCGTCTCCGGCGCGGCCTCGGCGGCCGGCTCCGCGGCCTCGCCACGGCGACGGCGCCTGCTCCGGCGGCCCGACGGCTCGGGCGCGGCGACCGGCTCGGGCGCGGTGGCGGTGGCCTCCTCGTCCTCGTCCGGTTCGTCCACGGCGTCGATCCGCCCACCGGCGGCCGCCGCCGCGGCGGCGGTCTCGGGGGTCTGGAACATCGGCTCGGTGAAGACGGGCGCCTGGAAGACGGCCACCGCGGGCCGCGCGGTACGGCGGCGCGAGGCGCGCTCGGGCTCACGCTGTACGGGCTTCTCGACAGCGGGCTGGTCGGCGGCGGGCTTCTCGGCAGCGGGACTCTCAGCCACAGGCTGCTCGGCGGCGGGCTCGGGCGCGGCGGCCGGTGCGGTGGCCCTGCGGCGCGTACGGCCCCGGGTGGCGGCCTTCTCCGCTGCCTGGACCTCGGGCTCGTCGGCGGCGATCCGGGCGACCGTGTCCCCCGGCAGGCTCTCGCCGCCAGCGTCGGTGCCGTTCCCGTCCTGGGCCGTCCCGGCCTCCGGCGAACCGGCGGGCGCGGTGGCCCTGCGGGTGGCGCGCCGGCGGGGACGCGCGGCGGGCGCGGGCTCCTCGGCCGGGGCCGGTGCGACGGCGGCGCCGTCGGCGGGCGCGGGGGTCTCCTCGACGACGGCCGTCTCGACCGGCTCCGTGGTGGTCTCGGGCGCCGTGACCTTACGGGTGGCACGGCGGCGGGCGCGCGGCGGCGCGGCGGGCTCCTCGGCAGCAGCCTCATCCGCCACAACAGCCTCGGCCACCGGCTCGGCGACCGGCTCCGGCGCGGCGGTCTTCCGGGTGGCGCGACGGCGGGCGCGCGGCGGCGCGGCGGGCTCCTCGGCAGCAGCCTCATCCGCCACAACAGCCTCGGCCACCGGCTCGGCGACCGGCTCCGGCGTGGCCGTCTTGCGGGTGGCGCGACGGCGGGCGCGCGGCGGCGCCGCCTCCTCGACCGGAGCGTCCGGGGTCACGGACTCGGCGGCCGGTATGGCCGGCGCGACGGTCTCCGCGACGCTCGTCGCAGCGGTGTCCGACGCGGCGGTGCCTTCGGCCGCGGTGGGCGGCCCCGCCGGGCGCGACGCGGCCCGGCGCCTGCGGCGCGGCGGCAGCGTGTCGCTGGGCGAGTTGTTCTCTTCGTTGTTGGTGTCCCCGGGGGTACCGGGTTCGGTGGACTCGAGCATGCGGGCGGTTCTCCCGTCACGCTCCCGGGCGCCACGCCTGGTTCCGGTCCGGCCGCGGCCCGCGCTGTGCGCGATGCGCCGCCGTCCGGGGCGCGGGCGCCGCACGGGAGCTGTTATGTCTGGGTCGCCGGTTCCGTACGCGATGTACGTACGGCCTGGCGAAAGTCTTCTGGTCAGTACGCCGCCCGACCCAGGTGGCTCCCGAGTCCCAGGGCTGCGCTACAACGACCGCCTTACGCGGAACCTGCACCTTCCGGCGCCGTCGCGGCGGCGGGTCCGGCGGCCATGGGTGCGGCGGGCCGGGCTGCCTCGCGGTCGGGCGCGAGCGGGTCGGTCACCGTGCCGGACTCCTCGTCGAAGAGCCCCTGCGCCAGCCTGGTCACCGCTGCGGGGACCGGCGGCGCCAGGTCGGCCACAGCTCGGAGACCGGACAGGACGTCGTCGGGTCGTACGGCAGGTGTCACGTGCCGAACCACCAGCCGCAGTATCGCACAGGGCCCGTCCCCCGGCCTATCAGGCTGTGGACGAGCCACCTCCAGGCCGGCCACGGCGGCCCGTGCGTCGAAGGTCCGCAGACCGTTCTTCGCACGGCGTTCCACCTCGACGGTGCCTGCGGCGAGGAAGGCGGAGACGGCGTCTTCCGCCTCCTCCTCGGTCACGCCGTCCAGCCGCAGCTCCCACACGGAGGCGGTCAGCCGGTCGGCGAGTCCCGAGGTACGGGCCTCGACGGCGTCGATGATGTCAAGACCCGCCGGCAGCGACTCGTCGAGCAGCTCACGCAGCTTGTCGGGGTCGCGCGCCTCCACCAGGGCGATCTCCAGGAACTCGGCCTCGCTGCCCGTGCCGGTGGGTGCGGCATTGGCGTACGACACCTTCGGGTGCGGGGTGAACCCCGCCGAGTACGCCATGGGCACCTCGGCACGGCGCAGCGCCCGCTCGAAGGCGCGCTGGAAGTCTCGGTGGCTGGTGAACCGGAGGCGGCCGCGCTTGGTGTAGCGCAGTCGGATGCGCTGCACCGCCGGTGCGGGAGGCGGGCCTTCGGGCTGTCGCTTGCCCAGTGGTTCTTCTCCTCGGTGCGAGCGGTACGCGGTGACGCGCCGCCCATGGACGTGACTTCGGCGGGATCACCCCGAGTCCCGGACCCTCCCCACGCTGTGCGGGGAGATCTCGGGTGCGGGCGCCGCGCCGGGGACGATCGTTGTACTACCCAGAGTACGCGCCCGGTGCTCCGGCGGTTCCACAGGCCGCGACACCCGAACCCCGCCCACCAGCACACGCCACGCCTCCCGGCGCGCGGCACGGACGGTTTCCACCGCCTCCCGGAAGGCGCGGCGCACGCTCCTGCCCACCGCGGCCGCGGCCGTCCTGGCCGGGACCCAGACGCTGTCGCGCGCCCAGTGCCCGACCGGGGTGCAGATCCGCCGGTAGGTCCAGCTCGCCGGTCGCCCCACGAGCTGCCACGCGAGCCATCCGAGCCCCCGCCAGGCGGCGCGCGAAAGGTGTCCGGCGACCCGCCAGGCGACGCCGAACGCGGCCCCGATCTCCCGCCCGACCGGGGCGAGGATCCTGCGGTACACCCAGATCACGGGGGTCACCACCAGGAACAGCAGCAGCCACATCAGCGCGGCGAGCAGAGCCCGTCCGGTCGCGGCGGCGCCGCGCAGGAGGACGGCCGACAGCCGGGCGATCCCCTCCCCCAGCGGCGTAAGCAGCCGCCGGTACACCCACGCGGCGGGCCGCGCGAGCCCGTACGTCAGCGCGGGCACTGCCACGTACCGCCACAGCGCCGCCCACGGCCACACGAACAGCGCCTTTCCCAGCCACCCCAGCGAGACGCCCAGGCCGTGGCCGAGCGGGGTGAGCAAGGTCTCGTACAGCCAACGGATCCCGTGGCCGAGCGGGGTGAGCAGCCGGCGGTAGCTCCACACCGCCGGCACCACCACCCCGAACCGCACCACCGGCACCACGGTCCACTGCCACACCGCCGTCACCAGCCACCCCACCGCGACCGCGACACCCCACGCGGCCGGGGCGAGCACCGAGGCGTACAGCCAGGAGAGCGCCCCGCCCAGCGGGCGCAGCACGATCCGGTCGAGACCGCGCGCGACGGCGACGAGGACGTCCCACACCATCCGTACGGGCACGACGACCACCAGCACGACGACGCGCACCGGGATCCTGACGACCATGGCGAGGCGCCCGGCGCTTTCCACGCCTTTCACGCCTTTCACGCCTTCCGTGGCCTCCGCGCCTGTCCTGGCTTCCGGGCCGGGCTCGTGGCCGGGCTTGTCCAGCTTCATGCCGCTCAGGACGCCTCAGCCGTCCGTTCGGATCCAGAACCGGAGCTTTCCCCCGCGCTCGTCCTCCAGCCTCCCGCCGGCCGACTCGATCACCTTGCGCGAGGCGGTGTTGGTGGTGTCGCACGTGACGAGGACCGGGTCGACGCCGAGCGCGCGGGCGACCGGCAGCGCGGCGAGCAGCATGGCCGTCGCGTGTCCCTGCCGGCGGGCGGTGGGGCGTACGGCGTAGCCGATGTGGCCGCCGATCTCGCGCAGGAACGGGTTGAGCCGGTGGCGGATGCTGAGGCGGCCGAGGAAGGTGTCGCCGTCGACGTACCAGAGGGTGGTGCTCGGCACCCAGCCCGCGATGCGCGGGGTCTCCTCCAGCGGCTCGGCGTTCAGCCGCGCGCAGTAGGCGGCGAAGACGTCCGGCCGGTGCCAGCTCCCCGCGTACCGCTCCATCTCGTGGACGAGCAGTGACCGTTCGCCCTCGTCCTCCTCGACGAACTCCTTCATGGCGTCGAGGAAGGAGGCGTGGACGCGGACGTCGGGTGCGATGAACTCCGGCATCGCCCCATTGTGCCGTCGGCACACGCGGACCCGGCCAGGGTTTTCGTCCCCGGCCGGGTCCGTGTCGTTCACCGTGCCGTGCGGCTCACCCGCCCGGGCGGCTCACCTGCCCGTGCGTTCACTTGACCACGGTCAGCGGCAGCAGCTTCTTGCCGGTCGGGCCGATCTGGATCTCCGTGTCCATCTGCGGGCAGACCCCGCAGTCGAAGCACGGCGTCCAGCGGCAGTCCTCGACCTCGGTCTCGTCCAGCGAGTCCTGCCAGTCCTCCCAGAGCCAGTCCTTGTCGAGCCCCGAGTCCAGGTGGTCCCAGGGCAGGACCTCCTCGTAGGTGCGCTCGCGCGTCGTGTACCAGTCGACGTCCACGCCGGACTCCGGCAGCGTCTTGTCCGCGCACGCGATCCAGCGGTCGTACGAGAAGTGCTCACGCCAGCCGTCGAACCGGCCGCCGTCCTCGTACACCGCCCGGATGACCGCGCCGACGCGGCGGTCGCCGCGGGAGAGCAGGCCCTCGACGATGCCGGGCTTGCCGTCGTGGTAGCGGAAGCCGATCGAGCGGCCGTACTTCTTGTCACCGCGGATCTTGTCGCGCAGCTTGACCAGCCGGGCGTCGGTCTCCTCGGCGCTGAGCTGCGGCGCCCACTGGAACGGGGTGTGCGGCTTGGGGACGAAGCCGCCGATGGAGACGGTGCAGCGGATGTCGTTCTGGCCGGAGACCCGGCGCCCCTCGGCGATGACATTGACGGCCATGTCGCCGATCTGGAGGACATCCTCGTCGGTCTCGGTGGGCAGTCCGCACATGAAGTACAGCTTCACCTGGCGCCAGCCGTTGCCGTACGCCGTGGAGACCGTACGGATCAGGTCCTCCTCCGAGACCATCTTGTTGATGACCTTGCGCAGCCGCTCGGAGCCGCCCTCGGGGGCGAAGGTCAGGCCCGACCTGCGGCCGTTCCTGGTCAGCTCGTTGGCCAGGTCGACGTTGAACGCGTCGACGCGGGTGGAGGGCAGCGAGAGCCCGATCTTGTCGGCCTCGTAGCGGTCCGCGAGGCCCTTGGCGACGTCCGCGATCTCGCTGTGGTCGGCGGAGGAGAGGGAGAGCAGTCCGACCTCCTCGAAGCCGGTGGCCTTCAGCCCCTTGTCGACCATCTCGCCGATGCCGGTGATGGAGCGCTCGCGCACCGGACGGGTGATCATGCCGGCCTGGCAGAAGCGGCAGCCGCGGGTGCAGCCGCGGAAGATCTCCACGGACATCCGCTCGTGCACGGTCTCGGCGAGCGGCACCAGCGGCTGCTTGGGGTACGGCCACTCGTCGAGGTCCATGACGGTGTGCTTGGAGACCCGCCACGGGACACCGGAGCGGTTCGGTACGACGCGGCCGATGCGGCCGTCCGGGAGGTACTCGACGTCGTAGAAGCCCGGTACGTAGACACCGCCGGTCCGCGCGAGCCGGAAGAGGAGCTCCTCGCGGCCGCCGGGGCGGTCCTCGGCCTTCCAGGCGCGGATGATCTCGGTGATCTCCAGGACCGCCTGCTCGCCGTCGCCGATGACCGCGCAGTCGATGAACTCCGCGATCGGCTCGGGGTTGAAGGCCGCGTGGCCGCCCGCGAGCACGATGGGGTGGTCGACGGTACGGTCCTTCGCGGCCAGCGGGATCCCGGCCAGGTCGAGGGCGGTGAGCATGTTCGTGTAGCCCAGCTCCGTGGAGAAGCTCAGCCCGAAGACGTCGAACGCGGAGACGGGGCGGTGCGCGTCGACGGTGAACTGCGGCACCCCGTGCTCGCGCATCAGCGCTTCGAGGTCCGGCCAGACGCTGTAGGTGCGCTCGGCGAGGACGCGCTCGCGCTCGTTCAGCACCTCGTACAGGATCATGACGCCCTGGTTGGGCAGTCCGACCTCGTACGCGTCCGGGTACATCAGCGCCCAGCGGACATCGGTGTCGTCCCACTCCTTGACGGTGGAGTTGAGCTCACCCCCGACGTACTGGATCGGCTTCTGCACATGCGGGAGCAGAGCTTCGAGCTGCGGGAAGACCGATGTGACAGGCATCACGGAATCTTTCGTGGGCTGACAGGTGTGGACCGGCAGGAGGGGGCGGACAGGGGCGGCCTCCCAGCCTAACGCGGCCGGAAGCACCCTCCGCTCGCCCACCCGGGCGGCCGTCCTGCCGGAGCCCGGCTCAGCGGCCCAGCCGGGCGCGGAGTGCCGGTTCCGACGCCTCCGCCCACACCTGCGGCAGCTCGCGCTCCCGCCGGTCGGCCAGCGCCTCCTCCTGCCCGTACAGCAGCCCCCAGGCGAACGCGGACTCGCCCGCCGCGTGCGCCCGGACCGCGAGATCGCGCAGCACCTCGCGGGCCACGACGCTGTCCTGGTGGTCGCCGAGGAGCGTCTGTACGGCCTTGATCCGCCGTACGAACCGTTTGGCGGGCTTCCCCAGGGCGGGGGTGGCCGCCTCCGCCGCGTACCGGGCCCGTTTGGCGGCCTTGCGGGCGTTGTGCAGCGCCAGGTCGCGTTCCGGTCCCCGCGGCAGCGCGAACGCGGCCTCGATCCGGGCCGCGAGGCGGTCGTACGCCCGGTTGATCCGCTCCGGCAGCGCCTTCTCCGGCGCCTTCGCCGCGCCCGGCCGCAGGGGCGGGGCCGCGAGCAGCGCGTCGAGGGTGGCGAGGAGGGTCAGATAGCGCTCGCTGTCGAGTACGGCGACGGTCCTGGCCCGGGAGCCGGTGCGTCCGCCGGCCGTCCAGATCCGCAGCCGGGCGCGGACCGGCCCGAGCAGCAGGGTGCCGGGCACGGCGTCGACGCGGGCGGCCAGCCGCTCGCTCAGGACCTCGTGGTCGCGGTCGACGCCCAGCTCCGCGGCGAGCCACTTCAGCTCCTCGCCGACGGGGTCGGTGACGGCCCGGTCGAGGACCGTGCGGTACGTGCGGAACGCGGAGCGCAGCCGGCGGGTGGCGACGCGGAGCTGGTGGACGGAGTCCGGCAGGTCGCGGCGGACGGCGGGGTCCTGCGCGACGATCGCGGTGACCTGGTCGCGCAGATAGCCGAGGACGTGGTCCCCGGCGGTGACCGGCGCGGCCGGGGGCCCGGCCCCCGCCGCCCGTCCGCCCGTCGCGAGCGCCCTGCCGAGTTTCGAGGCGGCGGTGGACGGGCGCAGTCCCGCCTTGCGGAGCTTCTTCTCGACGGCGTCGAGGACGGCGGGGTCCGCGCCGTCGGCCAGCTCCACCTCGACCTCGGTCCAGGTGGTGGCGGCGGGCTCGCGGCCGGTTCCGGGCAGGCGCCGGGCCCGTACGGTGTCGACGGCGACCTCGGCGAGCGGCGCGCCGTCCGCGTCGAGCAGCACGGTCACCGCGCGTGCGGTGCGCAGCCGTACGACGGGGATCAGCTCGGCGTCCCGGACGCGGGAGCGGACGAGCCCGGCGAGCTCGGGCGGGAGGGTCTCGGAGAGCGGCGCCCTGATCTCGTCGCGGATGCCGGCGGCGACGGGGAATTTCAGGTGCCAGCCCGCGTCGTCGCCGCCGGTTCTGTGGCGCAGGGTGAGGGCGTCGGCGTAGAGCCGCAGGCCGGGGGTGTCGTAGTAGACGGCGTCGAGGTCCTGGACGCCGTGGTCGCGGGCGGTGGCGACGCCTCGGGCGCGGGTGAGGTCCGGGAGTACGGACGCCCCCTCGGCGTCCTGGCCCGCCGGGCCCGCGTCGGTGTCCGGGGGCTCCGCGTGGTCCGGCCGCTCGGGGAGTTCGTACTTTCGCTCGATCTCGCGCTTGCTGTCCGCCATGTACCGAATTTAGCCGTCAGGGGTGCCTTCGGGCACCCCCACGACCGGACCGGGCGGCTCGGGTCATGCCGTTATGGGCCGCTGGACCCGGATGGACTGGAGCAGGCCGATCGCCATCCAGACGGCGAACATGGAGGTGCCTCCGTAGGACACGAAGGGCAGCGGCAGTCCGGCGACGGGCATGATGCCGAGCGTCATCCCGATGTTCTCGAAGGACTGGAAGGCGAACCAGGCGATGATCCCGGCGGCCACGACCGTCCCGTACAGCTCGGTCGTCTCGCGGGCGATCCGGCAGGCGCGCCAGAGGATCACACCGAGGAGGACGAGGATCAGCCCGGCGCCGAGGAAGCCCAGCTCCTCGCCCGCGACCGTGAAGACGAAGTCGGTCTGCTGTTCGGGGACGAACTGGCCGGTGGTCTGCGAGCCGTTGAAGAGCCCGGTGCCGGTGAGTCCGCCGGAGCCGATGGCGATGCGTGCCTGGTTGGTGTTGTAGCCGACGCCCGCCGGGTCCAGCTCGGGGTTGGCGAAGGCGGCGAAGCGGTTGATCTGGTACTCGTCCAGCACCCCGAGCGCGGCGACCGCGACGGCGCCGGCCACGCCCGCGCCGACCAGGCCGATGATCCACCGGTTGGAGGCGCCGGAGGCGAGCAGGACGCCGAGCACGATGACCGCCATGACCATCACCGAGCCGAGGTCCGGCATGAGCATGACGATGGCCATCGGCACCACCGCGAGGCCGAGGGATTTCGCGACGGTGCGGTGGTCCGGATGGAGCTGGTCCCCCGCGTCCACCCGTTCCGCGAGCATCATCGCCATGCCCAGGATGATCGTGATCTTCACGAACTCGGAGGGCTGGAGGGTGAAGCCGCCGCCGATCACGATCCACGAGTGGGCACCGTTGATGGTCGCGCCGAGCGGGGTGAGGACCAGCAGGACCAGCGCCACGGAGAGCGCGTACAGCACGGGGACCGCGCCGCGCAGGGTGCGGTGCCCGAGCCAGATCGTGCCGATCATCAGGGCGACCCCGATGCCGGCGTTGAGGAGGTGACGGAAGAGGAAGTAGTACGGGTCGCCCTGGTTGAGCTGGGTCCGGTTGCGGGTCGCGGACCAGACCAGCAGGGAGCCGAGGACCGACAGGGCGAGCGCGGAGAAGAGCAGCGGCCAGTCGAGCCGCCGCACCATCGAGTCACGGGCCGAGAGCTTCGCCCAGGTCCCGCGCTCCGGCCCGTAACCGGAGACGGAGAAGCCGCTTGTACCGGCCATCGCTCAGTCCCTCCGGCCCGGCGCGGCGGGCGGTCCCGCCAGCGCCTGTTCGTCGGCCGGGAGTTCGGGCTCCGGCTCGTACGGCGCGACCTTCGGGGCGTCGATCGAGCCGTCCGGCTGGATCGTCGGCAGTGCGGTGCGCGGGGTGGGCATGAGCGCCTTCGTGAGGTTCTGATCGCCCTTCTCGTTCAGTCCGTACATCGCCTCGTAGATCTTCCGGACGGCCGGCCCGGAGGCTCCGGACCCCGTACCACCCTGGGCGATCGTCATGACGATCGTGTAGTCCTCGGTGTACGAGGCGAACCACGAGGTCGTCTGCTTGCCGTAGACCTCGGCCGTACCCGTCTTGGCGTGCATCGGGATCTTGTCCTGCGGCCAGCCGCCGAACCGCCAGGCGGCGGAGCCGCGGGTCGCGACGCCCGCGAGGGCCTCGTCGATCTCGTCGCGTGTCTTCTTGTTCATGGGCAGCTTGCCGTGCGACTTCGGCGCGATCTCCTCGACATGCTTGCCGTCGGGGCTGATGACGGCCTTGCCGACGGTGGGGTCGTAGAGGGTGCCGCCGTTGGCGATGGCCGAGTAGATGGTGGCCATCTGGATCGGGGTGACGAGCGTGTCTCCCTGTCCGATCGAGTAGTTGACGGAGTCACCGGCGCGCATCAGGTTGCCTTCGAGGCAGCCTTCGTAGGCGATTTGCTCGACGTAGGTGCCGCCCTTCTTGCCCTGCTTGCACCAGCCTGCCTTGTTGGCCTCCCAGAACTTCTGCTTCCACTGGCGGTCCGGGACCCGTCCGCTGACCTCGTTGGGGAGGTCGATGCCGGTCTCCTTGCCGAGGCCGAACTGGTGGGCGGTCTTGTAGAACCAGTCGTTGGCGTTCTTCTTCGGCTTGGTGCCGCCGTCCTTCTGCCACTCCTTGTGGGCGAGGCCGTAGTACACGGTGTCGCAGGAGACCTCCAGGGCCCGGCCGATGGTGATCGCGCCGTACCCCTTGGACTCGAAGTTCTTGAAGACCTGGCTGCCGACGCTGTACGAGCTGGGGCACGGGTAGTTGCCGTTGAAGGGGTAGCCCGCGTTGACGGCGGCGGTCGACGACACGACCTTGAAGATCGAGCCGGGGGCGGCCTGGCCCTGGATCGCGCGGTTCAGCAGCGGGAAGTTGGAGTCCTTGCCGGTGAGCCGCTCGTAGTCCTTGACGGAGATGCCGCCGACCCAGGCGTTGGGGTCGTACGTCGGCTGGGAGGCCATCGCGACGACCCGGCCGGTCTTGGCCTCCATGACGACGACAGCGCCGGAGTCGGCCTTGTAGTTCTCGTTGGTGTTGCGGTCCATCTCCTTGCGGGCGGCCTTCATCGCCTCGTTCAGCTCGTACTCGGCGACGGCCTGGACGCGGGCGTCTATCGAGGTGACGACATTGGCGCCGGGTTCGGCCCGGTCGCTCCGCGCCTGGCCGATGACCCGGCCGAGGTTGTCGACCTCGTACCGGGTGACACCGGCCTTGCCGCGCAGCTGCTTGTCGTACGTGCGCTCCAGCCCGGAGCGGCCGACCTGGTCGGAACGGAGGTACGGCGAGGCGGTGTTCCGCGCCTTGGTGATCTCCTCGTCGGTGACGGGCGAGAGGTAGCCGAGGACCTGGGCGGTGTTGGCGAGTCCCGGCGCGGGGTAGCGGCGCACGGCGGTGGGCTCCGCGGTGATGCCGGGGAAGTCCTCGGCGCGCTCGCGGATCTGGAGCGCCTGCTGGGTGGTGGCCTTGTCGGTGACGGGGATCGGCTGGTAGGGCGAACCGTTCCAGCAGGGCTTGGGGGTCTTCGCGTCGCAGAGCCGGACCTTGTCCATGACGTCCTGCGGCTTCATGTCGAGGACTTCGGCGAGGGCGGCCAGGACGCCCTTGCCGTCGTCCGTCATCTTCATCATCTCGGTGCGGCTGACGGAGACGACGAGGCGGGTCTCGTTGTCCGCGAGCGGGACCCCGCGCGTGTCGAGGATCGAGCCGCGGACGGCGGGCTGGATGACCTGCTGGACGTGGTTGTTCTTGGCCTCGTCCGTGTACTCCTGGCCGTTGCGGACCTGGAGGTACCAGAGCCGGCCGCCGAGGGTGAGCAGGAGCGAGAAGACGAGGACCTGGATGATGACGAGCCTGATCTGGACCCGGGGGGTCCGCCCGGTCTCCGGGATATTGCTCACTGCGACCCCCCACGGGCGCGACGGACGGTGCGGGCGCTACGGGCGGTGCGGGCCCTGCGGATGAACGGTGCTGTCGCTGTCACAGCCGCTTGACCCCCTTGATCCGTCCGGCTCGCGCCGCGCGGTTACGGGCGCTGCGCAGCCGCAGTCCGCCGCGCTGGCCGCCGATGCGCAGCCCGGTGCCGGAGGTGGCCCAGCCGGAGGCCATGTCGCCGGCCCCGCTGTCCCGGGACTCCGCGAGCGGGTCGTTGTCGGCGCGTCTGGCGAGCGCCATGACGAGCGGGACGACGAACGGGGCGAGCAGCAGGTCGTAGATCGCGGCGGTGAGGATCAGCCCGCCGAGGCCGACATGGCGGGCGGCGGTGTCACCGACGAGGGCGCCGACGCCCGCGTACAGCAGGGTGGAGCAGATCGCCGCGGCGACGACCGCGGTCATCGGGGCGAGCGCCGAGCGGATCTGGCCCTTCTCGGGGCGCACCAGTCCGGCCGCGTAGCCGATGACGCAGAGGACGAGGGCGTACCGTCCGGCGGCGTGGTCGGCGGGCGGCGCGAGGTCGGAGAGCAGACCGGCGCCGAAGCCGATGAACGCGCCGCCGACGTGCCCGTACACGAAGGCCAGGGCGAGGACGACGAGGAGCATCAGGTCGGGTACGGCGCCAGGGAGCTGGAGCCGGGCGAGGACGGAGACCTGAACGACGAGGGCGACCACGACCAGGGTGGTCGAGAGCAGAATCCGGTTGAAGCGCATGGGGATCAGCCCTACTCCTGGTCGTCTGCCGCTTGGCCGTTGCCGTTGCCCGTGTCACCCGCGTCGGGATCGGGGGCGGCGTCGGGATTGGCGCCGGGGGTGGCTCCGGTGATGGGGGTGGCGTTCCCGTTGACGTCGAGATTGCCGTCGGCCTCGGCGTTGACGTCCATGTTCGCGTCGCCCTCCGGCGAGGGGGTGACCGTCACGGTGACGGTGGGCGTCGGGACGGGCTTGGACTTGGGCGGCAGCACCGTGTCCCGCGGGTCCTCGCGGGGCGCCTCGACGACGACGCCGACGATGTCCAGCTTGGTGAAGCCGACGAAGGGCCGCACCGAGAGCGTACGGGTGAGGTCGCCGCCGGAGGGGTCGACGCGGACGACCTCGCCGACCGGCACGCCGGGCACGAACGGCTTGTCCTTGCTGGATCCGAAGGTGACGAGACGGTCGCCCTTGCGGATCTTCGCCTTGCCGTTGAGCAGTTGTACGGAGAGCGGCCGGTCGCCCTGGCCGGTGGCGAAGCCGAGTTCGTCGGAGCCCTCCATCCGGGTGCCGACGGTGAACCCGGGGTCGTTGGCGAGCAGGACGGTGGCGGTGTTCGGGCCGACGGTGGTGACCCGGCCGACCAGGCCGTCACCGTTGAGTACGGTCATGTCGCGTGCGATGCCGTCGTCCCGGCCCATGTCGATGGTGACCGTCCAGGAGAAGCCCTGGGCCGCTCCTATGGCGATGACCTGGGCGCCCTTGATGCCGTACTGTCCCGCGCCGGCCCGCTGGAGCATCTTGTCCAGCTCGCGGACCTGGCTGCGGTTGCGGGCGTCGCTGCCGAGCCGCTGCTTCAGCTCGGTGTTCTCCCGTTCCAGGGCGGCGATCCGGGTGTGCCGCGAGCCGGAGTCCCGCACGGCTCCTATGGCGTTGCCCACCGGGTTCACCGCCGCCGCGACACCGTTCTCCACCGGACCGAACACCGTGGCGGCGGCCTGGCGCGCGCCGTCGACGGGGGAATCCTCACCGCCGCGGATGTCCACCGTGATCAAAGCGAACGCGATGGCGATCAGCAGCACCAAGAGCAGACGGCTCTCTCGTGTGTCCCTCACGTGCGGCGGCCGTGCCTTCCTCGTAGGAATTGGGTGGTATCTGTCGGTCGGTGGCGCGTGGATGTCGGTGTACGACTGCGTATCTCTGCGTATCTCAACGAATGGCCGGAATCAACGATCCGCCGGACGGGAGGTCCTGCACCCGTTCGGCGGATCGTGGCGGTTCCGTCACCGGCGGGGCTGAGCGTCCAGTACCTGCTGGAGCGCCTCGAACTCCTCGACACACTTGCCGGATCCCAGCGCGACGGAGTCCAGCGGATCCTCCGCGATGTGGATCGGCATGCCGGTCTCCCGGCGCAGCCGCTCGTCGAGACCGCGCAGCAGGGCGCCGCCACCGGTGAGCACGATCCCGCGGTCCATCACATCGCCGGACAGCTCGGGCGGGCACTTGTCGAGCGTCGTCTTCACGGCGTCGACGATCGCGTTGACCGGCTCCTCGATGGCCTTGCGGACCTCGGCAGCGGAGATGACGACGGTCTTCGGCAGGCCGGAGACCAGGTCACGGCCGCGGATCTCGGTGTGCTCGTCCTTGTCGAGGTCGTACGCGGACCCGATGGTGATCTTGATGCTCTCGGCGGTCCGCTCACCGAGGAGAAGCGAGTACTCCTTCTTGATGTGCTGGATGATCGCGTTGTCCAGCTCGTCACCGGCGACGCGGATGGACTGCGCCGTGACGATTCCGCCGAGCGAGATGACGGCGACCTCGGTGGTGCCGCCACCGATGTCGACGACCATGTTGCCGGTCGCCTCGTGGACGGGGAGTCCCGAGCCGATGGCCGCGGCCATCGGCTCCTCGATGATGTGCACCTGCCGCGCGCCCGCCTGCGTGGACGCCTCGATGACCGCGCGGCGCTCGACCCCGGTGATGCCCGAGGGCACGCAGACGACGACGCGCGGGCGGGCCAGGTAGCGGCGCTTGTGGATCTTGAGGATGAAGTAGCGCAGCATGCGCTCGGTGATCTCGAAGTCGGCGATCACGCCGTCCTTCAGCGGCCGGACGGCAACGATGTTGCCCGGTGTCCGGCCGATCATCTTCTTGGCTTCGGAGCCGACCGCGAGAATGCCGCCCGTGTTGGTGTTGATGGCGACCACGGACGGCTCGTTGAGTACGATCCCGCGGCCCCTGACGTACACCAGCGTGTTGGCGGTCCCGAGGTCGACAGCCATGTCACGGCCGATGAACGACATGTGGTTCCCCATGAGGATGCGTCTGGCCTTCCCAAGCGTTGACGGCTTATCAGGACGGCGAGGTGGGTGCTGTGGCGTGGAGGCTTCCATCGTAGTGCCGTCGGAGCGACGGCGGCGCGCTGGCCCACCTCTGTAACGGTGACGAATTGTCGGAGCGACTCGTTCCCGGAAGTGGCCTGGATATACCCAAAGGCGACCGAATTCCTTCGGTCGCCCCAGGTCGTCAGCGCCGTTTGGCTGACACCCGGTCAGGAAAGACCCGGGAAAAAGATCTTCAGTTCCCGAATGGCGGACTCCTCGGAGTCCGAGGCGTGGATCAGGTTCTCCCGGACGATGGTCCCGAAGTCCCCCCGGATGGACCCAGGAGCCGCGGCGATCGGGTCAGTGGGACCGGAGAGCGCGCGGACCCCCTCGATGACCCGCTCGCCCTCGACGACGAGCGCGACGACGGGGCCCGACGCCATGAACGCGACCAGCGGCTCGTAGAACGGCTTGCCCTTGTGCTCGCCGTAGTGCTGCTCCAGCGTGTCCTGGTCGAGCGTGCGCAGCTCCAGCGCGATCAGGGTCCAGTCCGCCTTGCGCTCGATCCGGCCGATGATCTCGCCGACGAGATGACGGCGTACGGCGTCGGGCTTGAGCAGGACGAGCGTGCGCTGGCTCACAGTACGGGCTCCTTCTGTGGGAATGCGGGGTGCCGGAATCCCGGCCTCGCGGGCCGGATCCCAGGTCCTCAGAGGCTACAGGGCACCCCGCACCACCGGTTACGCAGCGTCAGCCTCTGCTGATGCCTGCGCGGCCCAGCGGGCCTTCGCCTCGTCGATCACCCGGCCGTAGTGCACCGAGGCCCACCACAGCGCCGCGAACAGCACCCCCAGCACGAACATCGCCGGGACCACGAAACCGCTCGCGACCAGGCCCACCTGGAGCGCCCAGCCGAGCTGGACCCCGCCGGGGCGGGTGATCATCCCGCAGAGCAGCAGCGAGAACAGCATGGCGATGCCGCAGACCGTCCAGACCGTCCCCACCGACAGGTCGTCCGACTTCATGGCGACCAGGCCGGCGAACCCGATCACGAAGAACTCACCGATCAACGTCGACGCGCAGAGTGTTCGCAACGAATTCAGCCCCTCTTCAGCAGCAGCCGGGCCTCGCCGACCGTGATCACGGACCCGGTCACCAGCACCCCGGCGCCGGAGAACTCGGACTCCTCCTCCGCGAGCGTGATCGCCGCCTCCAGCGCGTCGTCCAGGCGCGTCTCCACCTGGACGCGGTCCTCACCGAAGACCTCGACGGCGACGCCCGCCAGCTCGTCCACGTCCATCGCGCGATGGCTGGAGTTACGTGTCACCACGATCTCCGTGCAGATCGGCTCCAGCGCCTCCAGCACCCCGCGGATGTCCTTGTCGTCGCTCGCCCCCACCACACCGATCAGCCGGCTGAAACCGAACGACTCGGTGACCGCGTCGGCCGCGGCGCGCGCGCCCGCCGGGTTGTGCGCCGCGTCCAGCACCACCGTCGGCGAGCTCCGTACGACCTCCATCCGCCCCGGCGAGGACACCGACGCGAACGCCTTGCGGACCGTGTCGAGGTCGAGCCGCCGCGCGTGCCGGGCACCGATCCCGAAGAACGCCTCCACCGCCGCGAGCGCCACCGCCGCGTTGTGCGCCTGGTGCGCCCCGTACAGCGGGAGGAAGACCTCCTCGTACTCCCCGCCGAGGCCGCGCAGCGTCAGCAGCTGGCCGCCGACCGCGATCTCCCGGGCGGCCACCCCGAACTCCATGCCCGCGCGGGCCACCGTCGCGTCCATGTCGACGGCCTTCTTCAGCATCACCTGGGCGGCGTCCACCGGCTGCTGCGCCAGGACGACCGTCGCGCCGTCCTTGATGATCCCGGCCTTCTCCGCGGCGATCTCACCGGGCGTGGAGCCGAGCCGGTCCGTGTGGTCCAGGTCGATCGGGGTGACGACGGCGACCGACGCGTCGATGACGTTCGTCGCGTCCCAGGTGCCGCCCATGCCGACCTCGACGACACCGACGTCCACCGGGGCGTCCGCGAAGGCCGCGTACGCCATCGCCGTCAGCACCTCGAAGAACGAGAGCCGGTACTCCTGCGTGGAGTCGACCATCTCGACGTACGCCTTGATGTCCTCGTACGTCTCGATGAAGCGCTCGGCGGAGATCGGGGCCCCGTCCAGGCTGATCCGTTCGGTGATCGACTGGACGTGGGGGCTGGTGTAGCGGCCGGTGCGCAGATCGAACGCGCCGAGCAGCGCCTCGATCATCCGGGCCGTGGACGTCTTGCCGTTGGTGCCGGTGATGTGGATCGTCGGGTAGGCGCGCTGGGGGTCGCCCAGCACGTTCATCAACGCCTCGATCCTGGCGCGCGACGGGTCGAGCTTCGTCTCGCCCCAGCGCCCCGCCAGCTCCTGCTCGACGGCGCGCAGGGCGCGGTCGACCTCGGGGTCCTCGGGGCGGGCCGGAACGCCGTCGCCCTGCGGGGGCCCTCCTTGGGTGCGCAGCGTACGGCTGCCGGCCTCGATCACCGCGAGGTCGGGATCTCGGTCGGTCGCGGCGGTGGTGATCTCGTCGAACGCGTCGGACTCGTCGAAATCGCTGTCGTCGCCGGGCTGGTCGGAAGGACGGTGCTCGCTCACGGGGCCAGTCTACGGAGGACCACCGACACCGGCTCCGGCGCGCCCCTCCCCCGGCGGCCCGGACGCCCCCGCAGGACGACGGATCCCCCCGACCGGTGCCGGTCAGGGGGATCCGTGCCATGCCGTACGGGAACGTACGAGCGAGGGCGTCAGCCCTGGGGCAGGGCGGCCACCTGCGCGGTGAGGCGCTCGATGTCCGCCTCCGCCTTGGCGAGCCGGCCGCGGATCTTGTCGACCACGTTGTCCGGCGCCTTGGCGAGGAACGCCTCGTTGCCGAGCTTCGCGAGCGCCTGTGCCTTCTCCTTCTCGGCCGCGCCGAGGTCCTTCGTCAGCCGCTTGCGCTCCGCCTCCACGTCGATGGTGCCGGAGAGGTCCAGCGCGACCGTGGCGCCCGCGACCGGCAGGGTCGCCGTGGCCTGGAAGCCGTCCTCCTCGGGCTGGAGCCGGAGGAGCTGGCGGATGGCCGCCTCGTGCGCGGCGAGCGGGGTGCCGGACAGGTCGAGCCGGGCCGGGACCTTCTGGCCGGGCTGGAGGCCCTGGTCTGCGCGGAACCTGCGGACCTCGGTGATCACCTGCTGGAGGTGCTCGATCTCCCGCTCGGCGTCCGCGTCGCGGAACCCGCTGTCGGCCGGCCAGTCGGCGACGACGACGGACTCCTTGCCGGTGAGCGTGGTCCACAGCGTCTCGGTGACGAACGGGATGACCGGGTGGAGCAGGCGCAGCGTGGTGTCCAGGACCTCGCCGAGGACGCGCCCGGAGACCTTGGCGGCCTCGCCGCCCTCGAAGAACGCGGTCTTGGACAGTTCCACGTACCAGTCGAAGACCTCGTCCCACGCGAAGTGGAAGAGGGCGTCGGAGAGCTTCGCGAACTGGTAGTCCTCGTAGTACGCGTCGACCTCGGCGACCACGGCGCCGAGCCGGGAGAGGATCCACCGGTCGGTGGCGGACATGTCGGCCGCGTCGGGCAGCGGGCCCTCGACGGTCGCGCCGTTCATCATCGCGAAACGGGTCGCGTTCCAGAGCTTGTTGGCGAAGTTGCGGGAGCCCTGGACCCAGTCCTCGCCGATCGGGACGTCGACACCCGGGTTGGCGCCGCGCGCGAGCGTGAAGCGGACCGCGTCGGAGCCGTACGCGTCCATCCAGTCGAGCGGGTTGACCGCGTTCCCGAAGGACTTCGACATCTTCTTGCCGAACTGGTCGCGGACCATGCCGTGCAGCACGATCGTGCTGAACGGCGGGGTGCCGTCCATCGCGTACAGACCGAACATCATCATCCGGGCGACCCAGAAGAAGAGGATGTCGTAGCCGGTGATCAGGATGGAGTTCGGATAGAACTTCTCCAGGCTCTCGGTCTGTTCGGGCCACCCGAGGGTGGAGAACGGCCACAGCCCGGACGAGAACCAGGTGTCGAGGACGTCGGTGTCCTGCGTCCACCCCTCGCC
Organism: Streptomyces sp. NPDC088124; assembly: GCF_040685895.1. NCBI lineage: Bacteria > Bacillati > Actinomycetota > Actinomycetes > Kitasatosporales > Streptomycetaceae > Streptomyces > Streptomyces sp. NPDC088124. Next base: position 48,894 of record NZ_JBFBJB010000028.1, read on the forward strand.
GGTCGGCGCCTCGTCGTCGGGTCCGACGCAGACCATCTCGCCGTTCGGCCCGTACCAGACGGGGATGCGGTGGCCCCACCAGAGCTGGCGCGAGATGCACCAGTCGCGGAGGTTGTCGACCCACGCGAAGTAGCGCGGCTCCATCTCCTTGGGATGGATCGCGACCTGGCCGTCGCGGACCGCGTCACCGGCGGCCTGCGCCAGCGGACCGACCTTGACCCACCACTGCATGGAGAGCCGGGGCTCGATGGTCGTCTTGCAGCGCGAGCAGTGCCCGACGGAGTGGCTGTACGGGCGCTTCTCGGCGACGATCCGGCCCTCGGCCCGCAGCGCGGCGACGATGGCGCTGCGCGCCTCCATCCGGTCCAGGCCCTGGAAGGGGCCGGGGACGGTGATGACGGCGCGCTCGTCCATGACGGTGATGTTCGGCAGGTCGTGGCGGCGGCCGATCTCGAAGTCGTTCGGGTCGTGCGCCGGGGTCACCTTGACGGCGCCCGTGCCGAACTCCGGGTCGACGTGCTCGTCCGCGACGACCGGGATCGTACGGTCGGTGAGCGGCAGCTTGATGCGCTTGCCGATGAGATGCGCGTACCGGGCGTCGTCCGGGTGGACGGCGACGGCCGTGTCCCCGAGCATCGTCTCGGCGCGGGTGGTCGCGACGACGACGGAGTCCTCGCCGTCGCCGTACTTGAGCGAGACCAGCTCGCCGTCGTCGTCCTGGTACTCGACCTCGATGTCGGAGATCGCGGTGAGGCAGCGCGGGCACCAGTTGATGATGCGCTCGGCGCGGTAGATCAGCTCGTCGTCGTAGAGCTTCTTGAAGATCGTCTGGACGGCCTGGGAGAGCCCTTCGTCCATGGTGAAGCGCTCACGCGACCAGTCGACGCCGTCGCCGAGGCGGCGCATCTGGCCGGAGATCTGCCCGCCGGACTCGGCCTTCCACCGCCAGACCCGCTCGACGAACGCCTCACGTCCCAGGTCGTGCCGGGACTTGCCGTCCTTGGCCAGTTCGCGCTCGACGACGTTCTGGGTGGCGATGCCCGCGTGGTCCATGCCGGGCTGCCACAGCGTCTCGTACCCCTGCATACGCTTGCGGCGCGTGACGGCGTCGATGAGCGTGTGCTCGAAGGCGTGGCCCAGGTGCAGGCTGCCGGTGACATTGGGCGGCGGGATGACGACGGTGAAGGGGGGCTTCTCGCTCTTCGCGTCCGCCTCGAAGTAACCGCGGTCCACCCAGCGCTCGTACAGCTTCCCCTCTACCTCGGCCGGGACGTACTGGGTCGGGAGTTCGGGGTTGCTGGCTGGCTGCTGCTGTGGGTTCTCGGTCACGGGGCTCAGTTTAGAGGTGTCACAGCCCGGTACTGAAACGAGTTGTCATGTAACGGTGCAGCCCCCGATGGCCCGCGCGACGGCCTCTTCCGTCAGGATGTCGGTAAAGCATAAAAATCGAGGGGACAGCGCACATGAGCTACAACCAGCCGGGCCCGTACGGCGGGCAGCCTCAGCAGCCCGGACCGTACGGCCAGCCGGGCCCGTACGGCCAGCAGCCGCCGCAGGGACCTCCGCAGCCCGGCTACGGTTACCCGCCGCAGGCCCCCCAGGGCGTCCCGCCCCAGCAGCCGCCGTACGGCTACCCGCAGCAGGGCGGGCCGAACCCGTACGCCCAGCAGCCCCCGGGCCCGTACGGTCAGCAGACCGGCCAGCAGCCCCCGTACGGCGGCGGCGCCTACCCGCCTCCGCCGGAGGCCCCGAAGAAGAAGACCGGGCTGATCATCGGGGTCTCCGTGGTGGCGCTCGCGGTGATAGCGGGCGGGGCGTACTTCCTGACCTCGGGCGGGGGCGGGGGCTCGGTCGCGGACGACGGGAAGAAGTACGAGCTGACGACGCCGGCGACGGTGCTGAACGGGGAGTTCTCGAAGGACGGGGACAAGTCCGGCAACACCTCCTTCACCGACAGCGACAAGAAGGAAGCCGAGGGGTGGGGCATCTCCGCCCCGGAGAACGTCACCGGCGCGTACAAGGCCGGCGAGGGCACCACGACGAAGCAGCTCCAGTTCAGCGGTGTTTACGGCACCATCGACGACCCTGCGGCGGTCGTCGACAAGATGTTCGCCAAGTCGACGGAGAAGTCGAAGAGCGGCGGCGGCGACAGCAGCGGCGCCGGGAAGGTCGAACTCGTCGGCGAGCCGAAGGAGTTCACGCCCGACGGGTTCGAGAACGGCATCATGAAGTGCCAGGAGATGAAGATCGACCTGGGCTCGGCCGCCACGACGGGCGCCCCCAGCAGTATCACCACGCCGGTGTGCGTCTGGGGCGACCACAGCACCGTCGCGTACGTGGCCTACAGCGACGCGGCCGCCGTACTCACCGGCAAGAGCATGCCCCTGGAGGACGCGGCGACGCAGGCCGCGAAGCTGCGCAACGAGGTCCGCACCGAGATCAAGTAGCGGAGCCGGTTCCTCGGCGGCCCGTCAGAGCTTCACCGACACATTGCCGACCGTGGCCAGTATCGTCAGCTCTCCGCCGATAGCCTGGAGGTAGGCCGCCATGGTGGAGGTGTCCAGACGGACACCTCCACGCTCGATCTGACTGACACGCCCCTGGGTCACGCCCATCGCCTCCGCGACGCTGGATTGCGTCATCCCCTGTGCCTTGCGGAGCGCGGCAAGTTCGTGCCCCCTCTCCGCGTCCAGCAGCTCCCGCTTGATCCGATCGATACGAGCACGCTTTTCCGGGGTGATGTCGGCGGTCAGGTCAGCCATGCTTCCCAGGTTCACGCTTCGTCCTCCTCCTTCAGCGCTTCAAGGTATGCGCTGTACTTGGCGTCAGCCATTTTGATCGCTTTCGGATACCACGCCGACCATTGACGCCCACTGGCCTTGTCCCCCGCGACGAGGAACACCGCGCGCCGTACCGGATCGAAAACGAACAGCATCCTGATGCTGACCGATCCCCCACTCCGCGGACGGAGTTCTCGCATGTTGCGGAACTGACTGTTGTCCACCGTCCCCACGGTCGGACGGCGGAGCGCCGGCCCCGTCTCCTGTAATCGCTCAAGAGCAGCGATGACATGGTCGTGACTGTCCGGATCCTCTTTCGCCAGCACCTGAATCCACTCCAGAACATCGGCGAAGAACCTCAACTCGTACGGCACGATATTAGCAGTGGCTAGTATCCCGCGCCAGCGGAGCCGCCCGGAACAGAGAGGAGGGGCCCGGTCGGCAAGCGACCGGGCCCCTCCTCTTGCCGCCGGAAGCTACGCGGACTTCTCGTGGCGGCCGTCGTTCTTCACGATCCTCGGCTCGCGCGGGACCAGCGTCGGGTTGACGTGGGAGTGGACCACGTCCTCCGTGATCACCACACGCGCCACGTCCTTGCGGGACGGGACCTCGTACATCACCGACTGGAGGACCTCCTCCAGGATGGCGCGCAGACCGCGCGCGCCGGTGCCGCGCAGGATCGCCTGGTCGGCGATGGCCTCCAGGGCCGGACGGTCGAAGTCCAGCTCCACACCGTCGAGTTCGAAGAGCCGCTGGTACTGCTTGACCAGCGCGTTGCGCGGCTCGACCAGGATCTGGAGGAGGGCGGCGCGGTCCAGGTTGTGGACCGAGGTGAGGACCGGGAGACGGCCGATGAACTCCGGGATCATCCCGAACTTCACCAGGTCCTCCGGCATGACCTCCTGGAACTGGTCGCTCTCCTCGATCTCCCGCTTCGAGCGGATCGTGGCGCCGAAGCCGATGCCCTTGGCGCCCGCGCGCGACTCGATGATCTTCTCCAGGCCGGCGAAGGCGCCGCCCACGATGAAGAGCACATTGGTCGTGTCGATCTGGATGAACTCCTGGTGCGGGTGTTTCCGGCCGCCCTGCGGCGGGACGGAGGCCGTGGTGCCCTCCAGGATCTTCAGCAGGGCCTGCTGGACGCCCTCGCCGGAGACGTCACGCGTGATCGACGGGTTCTCGCTCTTGCGGGCGACCTTGTCGATCTCGTCGATGTAGATGATCCCGGTCTCGGCCTTCTTGACGTCGTAGTCCGCCGCCTGGATCAGCTTGAGCAGGATGTTCTCGACGTCCTCGCCGACATAGCCGGCCTCCGTCAGCGCCGTCGCGTCGGCGATGGCGAACGGGACGTTGAGCATGCGCGCCAGCGTCTGCGCGAGGAGTGTCTTGCCGGAGCCGGTCGGGCCCAGCAGCAGAATGTTGGACTTCGCCAGCTCGATCGCGTCGTCACGGCCCGACGCGCCGCCGTTCTCACCGGCCTGGACCCGCTTGTAGTGGTTGTAGACCGCCACCGAGAGGGCCTTCTTCGCGGGCTCCTGCCCGACGACGTACCCCTCGAGGAACTCGTAGATCTCGCGTGGCTTGGGCAGTTCCTCCCAGCGGACCTCGGAGGTCTCCGCGAGCTCTTCCTCGATGATCTCGTTGCAGAGATCGATGCACTCGTCGCAGATGTACACACCGGGACCCGCGATGAGCTTCTTCACCTGCTTCTGGCTCTTCCCGCAGAACGAGCACTTGAGCAGGTCGCCACCATCACCGATGCGTGCCACGAGGTTGCTTCCCCTTCGCCTGGGAGCAGCTTTGGTTCAGCGGCTCCTGTGCCTCATATCCGACGGTACCTTGCCCGGGCCCGGGTTCGGGCCCACCTTGGCGCGGTTCACATGGCCGCGGGCGTTCACCCGCGGCCGTCACGAGCCGCGCCAAGGGCGCCGGGTGTGTCAGGCGGCCGCTGCGGCCGTGGTCTTGCGGGTCGACACGATCTGGTCGACGAGGCCGTACGCGAGCGCGTCCTCGGCGGTCAGGATCTTGTCGCGCTCGATGTCGTCGCGGACCTTCTCGATCGGCGTCGTCGAGTGCTTGGCCAGCATCTCCTCCAGCTGGGCGCGCATCCGGAGGATCTCGTTGGCGGCGATCTCCAGGTCGGAGAGCTGCTCCCGGCCGGTCTGGCTGGACGGCTGGTGGATCAGCACCCGCGCGTTCGGCAGGGCGAGGCGCTTGCCCGGGGTGCCGGCGGCGAGCAGCACGGCGGCGGCCGAGGCGGCCTGGCCCATGCAGACCGTCTGGATGTCCGGCTTCACGAACTGCATCGTGTCGTAGATGGCCGTCAGGGCCGTCATCGAACCGCCGGGGCTGTTGATGTAGATGGAGATGTCACGGTCCGGGTCCATCGACTCCAGGCACAGGAGCTGCGCCATGACGTCGTTGGCGGAGGCGTCGTCGATCTGCACGCCGAGGAAGATGACCCGCTCCTCGAAGAGCTTCGCGTACGGGTCGTACTCGCGCACGCCCTGCGAGGTGCGCTCCACGAAGCGCGGGACGACGTAACGGTTGTCCACCTGCGGGCCGGTGTAGAGGCCGCTCGTGGGGAAGTTGTTCATGTGGGTGTTCACCATCCTGTGGCGTTCGGTGGGCTGGGCCGGGGTCGGAAAGGGCGTCGGGGCGGGTGCCCTCAAGGTGTGTGTCCTCGGGGCGCCTGCCCTCAGGCCCCGGTGCCGCCGCCGCCCGGAACGCCCGAGGCCGCGGTGATGATCTCGTCGATCAGGCCGTAGTCCTTGGCCTCCTGGACGGTGAACCAGCGGTCGCGGTCGCCGTCGCGGATGATCGTCTCTTCGGTCTGGCCGGAGTGGAAGGCGGTGATCTCCGCCATCCGCTTCTTCGTACGGAGCAGGTACTCCGCCTGGATCTTGATGTCCGAGGCGGTGCCGCCGATGCCGGCGGAGCCCTGGTGCATCAGGATGTCGGTGTTGGGGAGCGCGAAGCGCTTGCCCGCGGTGCCGCCGGTGAGCAGGAACTGCCCCATGGAGGCGGCCATGCCCATACCGATGGTGACCACGTCGTTGGGGATGTACTGCATGGTGTCGTACACGGCCATGCCGGCCGTCACGGAGCCACCGGGGCTGTTGATGTAGAGGAAGATGTCCTTGTCCGGTTCGGCGGCAAGGAGCAGCATCTGGGCCGTGATCTTGTTCGCGATGTCGTCGTCGACCTGCTGGCCGAGGAAGATGATCCGCTCTCCGAGCAGCCGGCTGTAGACCTGGTCGCCGAGGCCACCACCGAGGGACGGCTCACCGGCGGCGTAAGGCATCAGATTCGTCACGTATACACCTGCTCGTCTCTGACGGCTGCGGCCGTCTCAGCGTCTTCGTACCGGGGACGGGAGACTCCCCTGCCCTCGTATTCATGGACCCTAACGCGCTGGTCGGCGCGGGCCATCCCGCTTCCGTTGCTGTTCGCTGGGAGCGCAAGGTAGTTGAGGCTCCGAGCGGCCGCCACCGGGTCCTGTACGGGCCTGGGCGGGCCCGTGGGCCCCTCTCCCCGCCCTGGAGCGTCCCCGGGGGCGCGGGGGCGTCACGGGGGCTCCGGGCGGCCATGGAGCGGTCCCCGGCGGCCGAGGGTCCGGTGGGCGGACAGGGCGGGCCCCGGGCGCGTGTCGCGTCCGGGGCCCGTTCCGTCGGTTCCGTCGGTCAGAGCGTGACCGCTCAGGCGCCGGGCTTGTCGGCCTTCTCGTCGTCGGCCTGCTCGGCGTCCGCCTTCTCGGCGGCGTCTGCCTTCTTCTCCTCGGCGGCGTCCGCCGCGGGGGCCTCGGCCGTCTCGGTGGCCTCGGCGGCGGCGGCCTCGGCCGCCTCCTCCTCGTCCTCCAGGTCGACCGGGTCGCCGTTGGTGTCGGTGACCGTGGCGGCCTCGACGACCACCGCGAGCGCCTTGCCGCGGGCGACCTCGCCGACGAGCATCGGCACCTGGCCGCCCTCGACGACGGCCTGCGCGAACTGGTCGGGGGACATGCCGGAGGACTGCGCGCGCCGCATGAGGTGCTCGGTGAGCTCCTCCTGGTTGACGTTCAGCTTCTCCTTGTTGACCAGCTCGTCGAGGATGAACTGGGTCTTGATGCCCTTGACCGCCTGCTCCTTGGTCTCGGCGTCGAACTCCTCCTCGGTCTTGCCCTGGATCTCCAGGTACTTCGCGAGGTCGAGGCCCATCTGGCCGAGCTGGTGGTGCTCCAGGTTGTGCTTGCGGGTGTTGATCTCCTCCGCGAGCAGCTTCTCCGGGATCGGCACCTCGGCGAGCTTCAGCAGCTCGTCGAGGACGCGCTCCTGGGCCTGGGTGGCCTGGTCGTACTGCTTGCTGCTCTCCAGGCGCTTGCGACTGTCGGCCTTCAGCTCGTCGAGGGTGTCGAACTCGCTCGCCATCTGCGCGAACTCGTCGTCCAGCTCGGGGAGCTCGCGGGCGGCGACCTGCGTCACCTTGACGGTGACCTCGGCGGCCTTGCCCTCGGCGGTGCCGCCCTTCAGCTCGGAGGTGAAGGTGGCCTCGCCACCGGCCTCCAGGCCGGTCACGGCCTCGTCGATGCCGTCGAGGAGCTCTCCGGAGCCGATGGTGTACTGGACACCGCTCGCCACTCCGTCGGGCAGGACCTCGCCGTCGACCTTGGCCTCCAGGTCGATCGTGACGACGTCACCCTCGGCGGCGGCGCGCTCGACCGGGTTGGTGGACGCGAAGCGGTCGCGGAGCTGCTCGACCGACTTCTCGACGTCCTCGTCGCTGACCTCCACGGCGTCGACCGTGACCGCGATGCCGGAGTAGTCCGGGATCTCGATGACCGGGCGGACGTCCACCTCGGCGGTGAAGGAGAGCAGTTCGCCGTCCTTCAGCTCCGTGATGTCGACGTCGGGCTGGCCGAGGACGTTGAGCTCACCCTCGTTGACCGCGTCGGTGTAGAACTTCGGGAGGGCGTCGTTGACGGCCTCCTCCAGCACAGCACCACGCCCGAACCGCTGGTCGATGATCCGGGCCGGGATCTTGCCCTTGCGGAAGCCCTTCACCGTGACCTGCTGGTTGATCTTCTTGTACGCCGCGTCGAGGCTGTCCTTGAGCTCCTCGAAGGGCACCTCGACAGTGAGCCGAACCCGAGTCGGGTTCAGGGTCTCCACGGCGCTCTTCACGGTTCGGTCTCCTTGGTGGCTGATTCTGGGGTTCTGCCGGATTCGCCGCACACGCGGCGCGGCCCGGCGGATTCGGCCCGGGTCTTCAGAGACTCTGCAGACACACGGGCACGCAGCTTGCATAGTAACCGCAAGCGGGAAGAGCCCCACAATGTGACCGTGCGACGTGATCTTGAACGATGGTCGGGGTGGCCGGATTCGAACCGACGACCTTCCGCTCCCAAAGCGGACGCGCTACCAAGCTGCGCCACACCCCGTCGGTGCGACACGAAGGGTACATCCCCGCAGGGGCTCCTCCGTCATCCTTGACCGGCGCTTTACGGGTGTGCGGCGAACGCCCGGGACCCGCTACGATGTTGTGCGTGCCCGGGTCATGCGGACCTGCGGCGCGCGCTGTGCGGGCGTAGCTCAATGGTAGAGCCCTAGTCTTCCAAACTAGCTACGCGGGTTCGATTCCCGTCGCCCGCTCCATGGCCCCGGCCCGATCAGGTGCGTACGTCACCGGTCGGGCCGGCGGCGTTTCCGGGACCGGCCGGACCCTACGGCCGGGCGGGCCGGTCAGAAGCTGATCTGATTGATGGTGTCGGCTATCGAGTTGAGGAACCGGTTGACCGACGGCGCCATGTTGGTGGACGCGAGGAAGAAACCGAAGAGGATCGCGACGATCGCCGGACCCGCCTTGATCGAGCCACCGCGGATGAGCACCACGAGGATGACCGCCAACAGAAGCACCACAGACAGTGAGATGGCCACAACTGATCACACCCTCGGTCGGTCCGCCTAGCCCAGCCCCGCGGGGTCGCGTGCGACACCACGTACCCCGTACATCCTGCTCGGACCATCGTGCCATCAACCTCCCCGCAGATGGGGGTCCGGCACTCCATCAATTCCGGCCAATTGACTTGTAGATACCGGTTGTTGGCGATTTGCACTCGACGAACCTCCGCCGCCTTCCGTTACTCGGTAAATCGTTTGGTAAACTAATTACTGACGATTTCTTGACGCACCCTTGACTCAATCTCGACGGAGGAGCGATCCCATCGGACACGCAGAGACCCTCATAGCCATGGGTGGCGCCTTCCTGGCCGCCGCCGTTCTCGCCCGACTGGGCGGCCGTATCGGTCTGCCCACGATCCCCCTGTTCATCCTGGCCGGAATCCTCCTCGGCCCGCACACACCCGGCATCGTGCTGGTCAAGGACCCGCACGAGCTGGAGATGCTCTCCGCGCTCGGCCTGGTGCTGCTGCTCTTCTACCTCGGTCTGGAATTCCACCTCGACGACCTCAAGGCGGGCGGCCGGAAGATGGCGCTCGCCGGCGGCGCCTATCTCCTGCTGAACGTGGGCGCCGGGCTCGGCTTCGGCTTCGCGCTGGGCTGGGGCACCTCCGAGGCGCTGGTGCTCGCCGGTGTGCTCGGGATCTCGTCCTCGGCGATCGTCACCAAGGTGCTCGTCGACATGGGCCGTATCGGCAACCCCGAGACGAAGCCCATCCTCGGCATCATCGTGGTCGAGGACATCTTCCTGGCCCTCTACCTCGCCGCGCTCCAGCCGATCCTGTCCGGCGCGGACAGCGCGTCGGCGGCGGTCATGGACGGCGGGAAGGCGTTCGGCTTCCTGCTGCTGCTCGCCCTGGCCGCCCGGTTCGGGACGAAGGTCGTCGGCCGGTTCATGAACACCAAGGACGACGAGCTGCTCGTCATCACCTTCCTCGGCGCGGCGGTCCTGGTGGCCGGTGTCTCCGAGTGGTTCGGGGTCGCGGACGCCATCGGCGCGTTCATGGTCGGCCTGATGCTGGGCGCCACCACGTCGGGCGACCGGATCCGGGAGCTCGTCCACCCCCTGCGGGACGCGTTCGGCGCGATCTTCTTCTTCGCCTTCGGCCTGTCGATCAACCCCGGTGATCTGCCGACCGTCCTGTGGCCCGTCCTCGCCGCCGTCGTCGTGACGCTGGTGATGAACGTCGCCGCAGGGGTGAGCGCGGCGAAGATCTTCGGCTTCGGCGCGGGACCGGCCGCCAATATCTCCACGACCCTGCTCGCGCGCGGCGAGTTCGCGCTGATCCTCGCCACCATGGCGGCGGGAGCGGGCCTCGACAGCCGGCTCGCGCCCTTCATCGCGGGGTACGTCCTGCTCCTCGCCGTCCTCGGCCCGCTGGCCGCCGGCCGCTCGCACTGGCTCGCCCGGATCCTGCCGGGCGGACGCCAGGACGGGGACGGTGACGGACCGGGGAACACCCCGGGCGCCGGTGGCGCGTCCCGCGCCGACGGCCGGGGCAGCAGGGACGGCCTGGACACAGAGGCAGCCGTGACGAGCTGACCGGCGATGCCCGCACTGTTACCGGATACCTGTTTACCGGACACCTGTTCCGTTACGGATGTCCCTGTCCACCGAACCATCACGCCGGCGTCCACCGGACGACCACACCGGTATCCACCGGACGACCACACCGGCTCAGGCCGGGAGGCCGGGCGGGCTCGACGGAGTCTGCCCGGCCTCTCTGCAGATCAGGAGCAGTGCGCGGTCGTCGTTCACGTCCTTCGCCACCGCCTCGATGAGATGCCAGGCCGCGCCGTCGAACCCCGGGGCGACATAGCGGTCGGCCTCGCCGGTGAGGCGGTCGATGCCCTCGCCCAGATCCCGGCCCGGCGCCTCCACCAGTCCGTCCGTGAAGAGCATCAGCACGTCGCCGGGGCGCAGGGAGCCCTTGACCGGGTCGAACTGCGCCCCTTCGTACACACCGAGCAGCGGGCCCTCCCCCGACTTCTCCTCCCAGCGCCCGCTGCCCGCGTGGAGCTGGAGCGCGGGGAGATGTCCGGCGGAGAGCAGCTCGTAGTCGCCGGAGTCCAGGTCGAGGACGAGGTGGATCGAGGTGGCGAAACCCTCGTCCCAGTCCTGGCGGAGCAGATAGCCGTTGGCGGCGGGGAGGAAGGCGTTCGGCGGGAGCGAGCCGAGCAGCCCGCCGAAGGCGCCGGACAGGAGCAGGGCGCGCGATCCGGCGTCCATCCCCTTGCCGGAGACATCGGTGAGGACGACCTCCAGGGTGCGTCCGCCGTTGGTCCTGGCGGCGACCACGAAGTCGCCGGAGAAGGACTGGCCGCCGGCCGGGCGGAGCGCCATCTCGCGGTGCCATCCCGTCGGCAGCCAGGGCAGCGCGCTCTGTACGCGGATCCGCTCGCGCAGGTCGAAGAGCATGGTCCCACCGCGCCGCCAGGGCACCCCGACCCGCGCCCTGAACTGGGCGATCAGCAGCCCGAAGAGGCCGCAGGCCGCCACCACCAGGACCGTGCCCGGCGTGACCGTGGCCGCTCCGTCCGGGTACGGGCCGAGGACCATCGACTCGACGATCAGCGCGGCCGCGGCCGCCGCGTACAGGCTGAGCAGGCTCGCGGGGCGCAGCACCAGGCCGCCCGCCACGATCGGCAGGACGAGCGCGGAGGGCGCGCACCAGACGGGTATCGCGATCGTGGTCAGCGCGATGGCCGGGACGGTCAGCAGCAGCCCGACGAGCGCGATCCAGTCGGAGCCGTCGCCGCGGAAGTAGTCGACGGCGGATCTGCGCACACCGATCCGGGCCCGGTGCAGCCTCCTGCGCATCCGGGCCGAGTACGCATCCGCTCTTGCGACACCGGCCATCGTGGTGGACCCTACCGAGCCGCCCGGCCGCCGCGCAGGGGGACCCCCGTGACATTGTGTTCGAAATCGGGTCGCCTCGGCGTCCGAGGCCTGGTACTGATGGCATATGACACTGGATCTGAGGGTGCCGAGCCAGTCCGAATACGCCTCCTGGCAGGGGGCGTTGGAGCTCGCGTTCGGGGGTGTTGAGGGAGGTATCGGGGACCCGGACCTGCTGCGCGATGTGGCCGAGATCGAGCGGGCGATCGGTGTCTGGGACGGGGACGAGTGCGTGGGGACGGCCGGGGCGTACAGCTTCCGGCTCTCGGTGCCCGGTGGCGCCCAGGTGCCGACGGCGGGCGTGACGCGGGTCAGCGTCGCGCCCACGCACCGGCGGCGCGGGGTGCTCACCTCGATGATGCGGCGCCAGCTCGACGACGTCCGGTCCTGGGGCGAACCGCTCGCCGTGCTGACGGCGTCGGAACCGATGATCTACGGACGGTACGGTTACGGCGTCGCGAGCCACGCGCTCACCGCGGAGATCGACACGTCCCGGGTACGGATCCAGGCGCCCGGGGGCGGTGACGGGCAGGGCGACGAGATACGTCTGCGCCGGGTACGGCCGGACGACCCGGAGGTACGGGAGGCGTGCGAGGCGCTGTACGCGGCGGAGGTCGCGCGGCGCCCGGGGATGCTCGGCCGCCGCCCCGGCTGGGAGCGGCTGCCCGTCGTCGGCACGGGCGTGGCGCGCGACGGCCTCTCCCCCCTCCAGTGCGTGCTGGCGGAGCGGGACGGCGAGGTGGTCGGGTTCACGCTCTTCCACAACCGCCCGGAGTGGGACATGGCGGGTCCGAAGGGCACGATCGAGCTGCAGGATCTCCACGCGGCCGACCCGGTGGCCTACGCCGAGCTGTGGCGTTTCCTCTTCGGGATCGACCTGACGTCGGCGGTACGGGTGCGCAGCCGGCCCGTGGACGATCCGTTCCGGTATCTGGTCTCCGACCTCCGCCGGTGCGCGCTGCGGATGCGGGACGACCTGTATCTGCGGCCGGTGGAGCTGGCCCCGGCGCTGGAGGCGCGGACGTACCGGACACCGGTGGATGTGGTGCTGGAGGTGACGGACGCCTTCTGCCCCTGGAACGAGGGGCGCTGGCGGCTCAGCGGCGACGCGAAGGGCGCGACCTGCGCGCGGACCGCCGACGCGCCCGACCTGGTGGTCTCGGTGAACGAGCTGAGCGCCGTCTACCTGGGCGATACGTCCCTGACCGCGCTGGCGGGCGCGGGGCGGGTGCGGGAGATACGGGCGGGCGCGCTGGACGCGGCGTCGGTCGCGTTCGGGTCGGATGTCGCGCCGTGGCTGCCGCACGGATTCTGAGCGCCTGCCCCTCCTGACCGGGGGGCGCTACCTCCGCTGGCAGCCGGGGCACCAGAAGAGGTTGCGGGCGGCGAGCGTCGCGGTGCGGATCTCGGCGCCGCAGAGCAGGCAGGGCATCCGGGCGCGGCGGTAGACGTAGACCTCGCCGCCGTGGTCGTCGACGCGCGGCGGGCGGCCCATCGCCTCGGGGGTGTGCTCGGGGCGGACGGTGTCGATGCGGTTGTGCCGTACGCCCTCGCGCATGAGGGCGACGAGGTCCGCCCAGATCGCGTCCCACTCGCGGCGGGTGAGGTCCTGGCCGGCCCGGTACGGGTCGATGCCGTGGCGGAAGAGGACCTCGGCGCGGTAGACGTTGCCGACGCCCGCGATGACCTTCTGGTCCATGAGCAGGGCGGCGACGGTCGTACGGGAGCGGGAGATCCGCGCCCACGCCTTCTCGCCGTGGCCGTCGGCGGCGCCGTCCCGGACGCGCAGCGGGTCGGGGCCCAGCCGGTCGTGGACGGCCTGCTTCTCCGGAGCGGTGATCAGGGCGCAGGTGGTGGGGCCGCGCAGGTCCGCGTAGTGGCCGCCGCCGGTCAGGCGCAGGCGGACGGTGTCGGCGGGCGGCGGGGCCGGGTCCGTACCGAAGCCGAGTTTGCCGAAGAGCCCGAGGTGTACATGGACCCAGCCCCAGCCGGCCGCCCCGGTGCGCCCGGCGTGCTCCGGCTCGTCCGCTCCTCCGCGATCGCCCGTTCCTCCGAAGCCGAGGAAGAGGTGTTTGCCGTGCGCGTCGACGCCGGTCATCACCTGGCCGTCGAGGAGGGCGGCGCTGTCGGAGAACTTGCCCTGCGGGCTGGAGACCCGTACCGGCCGGCCGCCGAAGCGGGCGAGATGGTCCTCGGCGAGGCGGTGGATCGTATGCCCCTCGGGCACGGTGGCTCCTCGGCTTCCTCTGTGGCGCGGCATGACTGTGCCGCCGGGGGCGGTCCCGGCGGCACGGGTGGGGCTACTTCTCCGGCTGCGGGTGGTGGGCCGGGACCGGGGGCAGTTCGCGGGTCGTCTCGTACGCGGTGAGCATGTCGATCCGGCGTGTGTGGCGCGCCTCGCCGGAGTACGGGGTGGCGAGGAAGGTCTCGACGAACTTGGTCGCCTCGTCCTGGGTGTGCATCCGGCCGCCCACGGAGATGACGTTGGCGTTGTTGTGCTCGCGGCCGAGCGCGGCCGTCTGCTCGCTCCAGGCGAGGACGGCCCGGACGCCCTTGACCTTGTTCGCGGCGATCTGCTCGCCGTTGCCCGAGCCGCCGATCACGATGCCGAGGCTGTCCGGGTCCGCGGCCGTGCGCTCCGCGGCGCGCAGGCAGAACGGCGGGTAGTCGTCCTGGGCGTCATAGATGTGGGGGCCGCAGTCCACCGGGTCGTGGCCCTGGGCGGTGAGCCACTCCACGAGGTGGTTCTTGAGTTCGAAGCCTGCATGGTCGGAACCGAGGTACACGCGCATGGTGCGAAGTGTGGCACGCGCGGCGGGGCCCGCGCATGGCTGGGGCAGGGATGGGTAGCGGTGCTCCAGATCAACGCTCCATTACGGAGCGCCGGGCCCGGGTAAAGATACGGAATTGCCACTTCCGTCAACAGCGAGGCAAACGCTTGAATGCGGGAGCTCGTCATTCGGGTTACCAGCAGACGTAAGGATTCTCGCATGACCTCCCTGCCGTCCCCCACGAAGGAAGGCGGAATGCCCAGCGAGCCTGGGAATCCGAACTCCTCCGACGGCCTGCACGCCGGTCTCAAGAACCGGCACCTGTCCATGATCGCGATCGGCGGTGTGATCGGCGCCGGCCTGTTCGTCGGTTCCGCCTCCGGCATCGCGGCCGCCGGACCGGCCATTCTGCTCTCGTACGCCCTGGTCGGCGCGATGGTCGTGCTCGTCATGCGCATGCTGGGCGAGATGGCCGCCGCGCGGCCCAGCTCGGGCTCCTTCTCCGCCTACGCGGATCAGGCGCTGGGCCGCTGGGCGGGCTTCTCGATCGGCTGGCTGTACTGGTTCTTCTGGGTGGTGGTGCTGGCGGTCGAGGCGACGGCGGGCGCACAGATCCTGGAGGGCTGGATTCCCGCCGTTCCGCAGTGGGCGTGGGCGCTGATCGTGATGCTCGTGCTGACCGGGACCAATCTGGCGTCGGTCTCGTCGTTCGGCGAATTCGAATTCTGGTTCGCCGGGATCAAGGTCGTGGCGATCACCGGATTTGTCGTCGTCGGGCTGCTTGCGGTCTTCGGGCTGCTGCCGGGCTCGGACAACCCGGGTGCCGGATTCGGGCATCTCACGGACGCGGGCGGGTTCTTCCCCCAGGGGCCCGGCGCGATCCTGACCGGGGTGCTGATGGTCGTGTTCTCCTTCATGGGCAGCGAGATCGTCACGCTGGCCGCCGGCGAGTCCTCGAACCCGCAGCGCGCCGTCGCCAAGGCGACCAACAGCGTGATCTGGCGGATCGCCGTCTTCTACCTGGGCTCCATCTTCGTGGTGCTGACGCTGCTGCCCTGGAACGACAAGTCGATCACCAAGGACGGCTCGTACGTCGCGGCCCTGAACTCGATCGGGATCCCGCACGCGGGGCAGGTCATGAACGTCATCGTGCTCACGGCGGTGCTGTCCTGTCTCAACTCCGGCCTGTACACGGCGTCCCGGATGGCGTTCTCGCTCGGCCGGCGCGGGGACGCGCCCGCGTCGTTCGCGCGGACGAGCGGGCGCGGCGTGCCGCAGGCGGCGATCCTGTCGTCGGTGGCCTTCGGCTTCGTCGCCGTCTTCTTCAACTACCAGTGGCCCGACACGGTCTTCGCGTTCCTGCTGAACTCGTCGGGCGCGGTGGCCCTCTTCGTCTGGCTGGTGATCTGCTTCACACAGCTGCGGATGCGCGCGATCATCCTGCGCGAGTCGCCGGAGAAGCTGGTCGTACGGATGTGGCTCTTCCCGTATCTGACCTGGGCGACGATCGCGATGATCTCGTTCGTGCTGGTCTACATGCTCACCGACGAGGCGGCGCGGGAACAGGTGCTGCTGTCGCTGCTGGTGGCGGCCCTCGTGGTGGCGGTCGCGCTGGTGCGCGAGGCGCGGCAGCGGCGGTCGGACAGCGAGGCCACCGTGGCGGCCGGTGAATAGCTGACGGCTTCTGTCAGGTATGGCGTCGAGGCTCTCCGCATCGCATCTGTCGCACCCGAGCGAAGCGGAGAGCCTCACCCATGTCCGAAACCCCTCGCGCCGCCGCTGTCCTGCGCCCCGGCGATCCCGGTTACGACGCCGAACCCGCCGCTCTCCCGACCGGTTTCCCGGTCCGTCGCGAGCTGCTGGCCGGCGCCGTCCCGTACCCGCTGGGTGGCGGTCCTGGCTGCTGAGGCATCCCCTGCGGTCCGTCAGCCCTTGTTGCCGAGGAGCTTCCAGGCGGCGGGCAGCGCGCCCATGGCCAGCGCCGCCTTGAGCGCGTCGCCGAGCAGGAAGGGCACCAGGCCCGCGGAGAGCGCGGCGGCCGGTGACATCCCGGCGGAGAGCGCGAGGTAGGGGACGCCGACCGCGTAGATCACGGCGGAGCCCAGCACCATCGTCCCGGCGGTGCGGAGTACGGAGCGGTCGCCGCCGCGGCGGGCCAGGGCGCCCACCACCGTGGCGGCGAGCAGCATGCCGAGGACATAACCGAAGGAGGCGCCGCCGGGGCCCGAGGAGCCCGCCGAGAACCAGGGGACCCCGGCCATGCCGACCAGGGTGTAGACGGCGAGGGAGAGGAAACCGCGGCGGGCGCCGAGCGCGGTGCCGACGAGCAGCGCGGCGAAGGTCTGGCCGGTCACCGGGACCGGGGAGCCGGGGACGGGCACGGCTATCTGGGCCGCGAGGCCGGTCAGGGCGGCGCCGCCGAGGACCAGGGCGATGTCCCGGGTGCGGCTGGCGGGGAGGAGGTCGGCGAGAACCGCTCCGGTACGGGGGGCTGCGGCAGCAGTGCTCATGGGGACTCCGCGGATCGGGCGTGGGCGTGGCGGGGCGCCGTGGTGGGCGCCGGGGACAGCCCGACCGTAACCCACGCGTGCCCGGCGTTTCACCGTCAGCCGTCCACAAAGCGGAGGTCAGCGCGTTGTCGGAGGTGTCACACCCGCGCACCCGTTGCGCCGGGGGCGTTCCGTGCGCCGGCGGCGATGTCACGCGCCTCCTTCACCCCCTCTTGCTGCTAGCGTGCAGTTGCATAAGATGTGCAATAAGAGAGCCGGAGGGGCCCGCCATGGCCGTGTACACACTTCCCGAGCTGCCGTACGACTACGCGGCGCTCGAACCGGTCATCGATCCGCAGATCGTCGAGCTGCACCACGACAAGCACCACGCGGCCTACGTCAAAGGCGCCAACGACACCCTCGAACAGCTGGAGGAGGCGCGCGACAAGGAGTCGTGGGGAGCGATCAACGGGCTGGAGAAGAACCTCGCGTTCCATCTCTCCGGCCACATCCTCCACTCCATCTACTGGCACAACATGGCGGGCGACGGAGGCGGTGAACCGCTCGCCGCGGACGGCGTCGGCGAGCTGGCGGACGCCCTCACCGCGTCCTTCGGTTCCTTCGCGGGCTTCAAGGCGCAGCTCACCAAGGCCGCCGCCACCACCCAGGGCTCGGGCTGGGGCGTGCTGGCGTACGAGCCGGTCGGCGCGCGGCTGATCGTGGAGCAGGTCTACGACCACCAGGGCAACGTCGGCCAGGGCTCCGTGCCGATCCTGGTCTTCGACGCCTGGGAGCACGCCTTCTACCTCCAGTACAAGAACCAGAAGGTGGACTTCATCGAGGCCATGTGGAACGTCGTGAACTGGCAGGACGTGGCGAAGCGTTACGCGTCCGCCAAGGAGCGCGCCCACAGCCTCCTGCTCGCGCCGTGACGGTCTAGGGACCTGACGGTCCAGGCACCCATGGACGTCCTGCTCGTGATCGTCTTCTCACCCTTCACGCGCGGACGGAAGGACGAAGGGCCCCCGGCGAGGACATGACTCGCGGGGGCCCTTCGGTGATCGCGGACGGGCGGTGAAGCGGCTACTCGAAGCTGGGGGCCGCCGTGCGGGTGCGCTTGATCTCGTAGAAGCCCGGGATCGACGCGACCATCAGCGTGCCGTCCCAGAGCTTCGCGGCCTCCTCGCCCTTGGGCGCCGGCGTGACCACCGGGCCGAAGAAGGCGATCTGCTCGCCGTCCGCGCCGGGGACCGCGATGACCGGGGTGCCGACCTCCTGGCCGACCTTGTCGATGCCCTCCTTGTGGGAGGCGCGCAGCTCGGTGTCGTACGCGTCGGACTCGGCGTACTCGATCAGCTCGGCGGGCAGCCCCACGTCCGCCAGGGCCCCGGCGATGGACTCGCGGTTCGTCCCCTCGCCCCGGTTGTGGATGCGCGTGCCGAGCGCGGTGTACAGCTTTCCGACCACCTCGTCGCCGTGGAGCTGCTGCGCGGCGACGACCACGCGGACCGCCCACCAGGACTTGCCGCCGGGGAGCATGTTCTCCCGGTACTCCTCGGGGAGCTGGTCGAGCTTGTCCTCGTTGAGCACCCCCAGGCTCATCACGTGCCAGCGGACCTCGATGTCACGCACCTTCTCCACTTCGAGGACCCAGCGGGAGGTCATCCAGGCCCAGGGGCACAGGGGGTCGAACCAGAAGTCGACAGGAGTCTTCGCGGACATTTCTCTCCTCATATGGCGGGTGGACGCACCTCGAAGTCGTCAACGCGTGGCCCGGCCGAGGTCATTCCCCGCTCCCCGCGCCGCCCCGTTGTCGGCGGCCCGTGCGAGGATCGTTGCTGTTTCGGAGAGCGAGACCCGCGACGAAGCACGCAACAGAGGAGAGACCCGTGCCCGGTGAGAACCTGTCCCGCGACGAGGCCCGCGAGCGGGCCGACCTGCTGTCCGTAGACGGGTACGAGGTGGCCCTCGACCTGCGTTCGGCGGTCGGCGAGGCGGACGGGGACGGGCCACGGACCTTCCGCTCCGTGACCACGATCCGCTTCCGCTGCGCCGAGCCGGGCGCGGCGACCTTCGCCGACCTGATCGCGCCGAGCGTGACGGCGGTGACGCTCAACGGCCTCGACCTGGATCCGGCGGCCGTCTTCGACGGTTCGCGGATCACACTGGAGGACCTGCTCGCGGAGAACGAGCTGACGGTGGACGCGCGGTGCGCGTACAGCCGTACGGGTGAGGGCATGCACCGCTTCGTCGACCCGGAGGACGGCGAGGTCTATCTGTACACGCAGTACGAGCCCGCCGACGCCCGTCGGGTTTTCGCCAACTTCGAGCAGCCGGACCTGAAGGCGCCGTACCGCTTCGAGGTGACCGCGCCCGAGGGGTGGACGGTACGGAGCAACGGGGAGGGGACGCTCACCGACGGTAGGTGGCGGTTCGCGGAGACGAAGCCGATCTCGACGTACATCACGGCCGTCCTGGCGGGTCCGTACCACGAGGTGACCGACTCCTACCGGCGTACGTTCGCGGACGGCACGGTGCTGGAGATCCCGCTGGCCGCGCTCTGCCGCAAGGGGCTGGCCCGGTACTTCGACGCGGAGGACGTCTTCCTCGTCACCAAGCAGGGGCTGGACTTCTTCCACGACCACTTCGACTACCCGTACCCCTTCGGGAAGTACGACCAGGCGTTCGTGCCCGAGTACAACCTCGGCGCGATGGAGAACCCGGGGCTGGTGACCTTCCGCGAGGAGTACATCTTCCGCGGCCAGGTCACCTCGGCGTCGTACGAGCGCCGGGCCAATGTGATCCTGCACGAGATGGCGCACATGTGGTTCGGCGATCTCGTCACGATGACGTGGTGGGACGACCTGTGGCTGAAGGAGTCCTTCGCCGACTTCATGGGCTCCTTCTCGATGGTGGAGGCGACCCGCTTCACCGACGGCTGGATCACCTTCGCCAACAACCGCAAGTCCTGGGCGTACCGCGCCGACCAGCTGCCCTCCACGCACCCGGTCACGGCGGACATCCGCGACCTGGAGGACGCGAAGCTGAACTTCGACGGGATCACGTACGCCAAGGGCGCGTCCGTGCTGAAGCAGCTCGTCGCGTACGTCGGACGGGACGCGTTCCTGGAGGGCGCCCGGCGCTACTTCAAGCGGCACGCGTACGGCAACACCCAGCTGGGCGATCTGCTCGCCGTCCTGGAGGAGACGTCCGGGCGGGAGCTGGCGGGCTGGTCGCGGGCCTGGCTGGAGACGGCCGGCGTCAACTCACTGACGCCGCAGCTCACCTGTGACGCCGAGGGCCGGATCACGGAGCTGGCCGTCGTGCAGGACGCGGCCCCCTCCCGAGCGCGGGTACCAGGGCACGCGACGCCACGGGGGAACTCGGAGCAGACCCTGAGGCCGCACCGGGTGGCGGTCGGGCTCTACCGGCGGACGGCCGACGGCGACCTGGCGCGGTACGCGCGCGCCGAGGCCGATGTGGACGGGGCGCGTACGGTCGTCAAGGAGCTGGCGGGGGCCGAGCGGCCCGAGCTGGTCCTCGTCAACGACGACGACCTGACGTACTGCAAGATCCGCTTCGACGCCGGGTCGCTGGAGACCCTCCGCGACCACCTCGGCGATCTCACGGACCCGCTGGCCCGCGCCCTGTGCTGGTCGGCGCTGTGGAACCTCACCCGGGACGCGCTCATGCCGGCCCGGGACTTCATCGGGCTGGTGTTCCGGCACGCGGGCCGCGAGTCCGACATCGGCGTGCTCCAGATGCTGCACGCGTGGGCGCGGTCGGCGCTCACCCATTACGCGGCGCCCGCCTGGCGCGAGGAGGGCGCGCTGCTGCTGGCGCAGGGCGCGCTGAGCGAGCTGCGGACGGCGGAGCCGGGCAGCCAGCACCAGCTCACGTGGGCGCGCTTCTTCGCGGCGGTCGCCGAGTCGGAGTCGGACCTCCAGCTCCTGCGGGGCCTGCTGGCGGGCACGGCGAAGATCGACGGGCTCAGTGTCGACCAGGAGCTGCGCTGGGCCTTCCTGGAGCCGCTGGCGGCGCACGGGCAGGCCGACGAGTCGGTCATCGACGCCGAACTGGCGCGGGACGACACGGCGTCGGGCAAGCGCCACCAGGTGCGCTGTCTGGCGGCGCGCCCGTCCGCGGCGGTCAAGGCGCAGGCGTGGGCGCAGGTCGTCGAGTCGGACTCGCTGTCGAACGCGCTGGTGGAGGCGACGATCGCGGGCTTCGCCCGGCCCGGTCAGCGCGAGCTGCTGGCGCCGTACGCGGAGAAGTACTTCGCGGCGATCGAGCGGGTGTGGACGGAGCGTTCGATCCAGATCGGCATGTACGTGGTGCGGGGGCTCTTCCCGGCGCTCCAGGACGACCGTACGACGCTGGAGGCGACGGAGTCCTGGCTCGCGGCGCACCGGAACGCGGCCCCGGCGCTGCGCCGGCTGGTCCTGGAGGCGGCGGACGACATGGCGCGGTCCCTGCGCGGCCAGGAGTGCGACGCGGCGGCCGCGGGCTGACGGACAACGCGGCGGGCGGAAAGACGGTCTGTCTGATCGGCAGTCGAACACCCTTACTTTAGTACGAGGTTGTCCGGATTTGCCGACAGATTCGTCACGGCGGTTAGTCCCCCCGCCTCGCGGGGGGAGACACCCGGACATGAACAACAACACCCCGGTCTCCCCCCGCCCCTTCCCTCTCAGCCCCCTCCCCCGGCTCTCCGCCGATGTGCGCTCCCGGGTCCTCTCGTCGGCGCAGCTCAGGGAGTACGGCGTACCGGCCGGGCGGGCGGCCGCGCGGTGCCGGGCCGGTGGTCCCTGGCAGCAACTGCTGCCGGGGGTCTTCCTGTTGCACGCGGGGCCGCCGACCGCGGAGGAGCGGCTGCACGCGGTGCTGCTGTACGCGGGCCGGCCGACCGCGGCGGCCGCCGGGGAGGTGCCCGTACAGCCGGGGCCTTCCGCCGCGCAGGACACGGCTCCGGCCACGGCCCCGTACAGCACGGTGATGATCACGGGGCTCGCGGCGCTGGCGCTCTACGGGTTCGCGTCCGCTCCGCCGCTGCTCGCGCTGGAGCGGATCGACGTGCTCGTGCCGCGCACCCGGCGGCTGCGCTCCACCGGGTACGCCCGGCTGATCCGGGCCCATGTGCTGCCGCTGCCCGAGCTGATCGGCGGACGGCCGGTGGCTCCCGTGGCGCGCGCGGTGGCCGACGCGGTCGCGCATCTCTCGGACGCGCCCTCCGTGGTGGAGGTACTCGCGGAGGCGGTACGGAGCGGGCGCTGCGACCCGGCGACGGTCGTACGGGAGCTGAGCCAGTCCGGACTGCTCTCCCGGCAGCATGTGGTGGACGCCGTGGACACGCTCCTCACGGAGGGGCGGGCGCTGGCCGAGGGGCGGCTGTACGAACTGGTGCGGTCGTACGGGCTGCCGGAGCCGGTGTGGAACGTCGATCTGCGGCTGCCCGGCGGCCCCCACCTCGGCGGGGTGGACGCCTACTGGCCGGAGCGGGCGGTCGCGATCGAGCTGGACACGCGGGCGCCGCGGCCGGGCGGCCGTCCGGGCCCCGGGCGGGAGTTCCCGGGGCCGGACCTCCCGGTGTCCGGTCTCGCGGTGTCCGACCTCGCGGTGTCCGACCTCGCGGTGTCCGGTCTCGCCGGACCTGACCTGCCGGGATCCGATCACCCGGGGCCCGATCTCTCGGACGACGAGCAGTGGTCGGCGACCGTACGCAAGCGCGAGCACCTGGAACTGCTGGGCATCACCGTCGTCCATCTCACGCCGAAGAAGCTCCGTGA
This sequence comes from Streptomyces sp. NPDC088124, assembly GCF_040685895.1. Lineage (NCBI taxonomy): Bacteria > Bacillati > Actinomycetota > Actinomycetes > Kitasatosporales > Streptomycetaceae > Streptomyces > Streptomyces sp. NPDC088124. The sequence goes on from NZ_JBFBJB010000028.1 coordinate 71,552, forward strand.
GTCGCTGGAGCAGCAGGCGACCGTGGTCCGTACCGCGCTGATGGCGGCGGACGACCGGGATCCGGCGGCGCGGGTGGTGGTCCTGCCGCGGTGAGCCCCGCGCCGGGGAGGGCCTGCCCCCCGGCGGGCCCTCAGCCGCAGAACTCGGCGTCGTTGACCTTCTGGATGTCCCCCGCCCAGTCGCCGTTGAAGTTGAGGGCGAGCGCGTGCCGGCCGTCCTCGGTCGTGACCGCGCTGGACTGCGAGCCGTGGATCTCTCCGTCGTGGCCCCAGACCTCCTTGCCACAGGAGAGCTCCAGCCGCATCAGGCCGAGCCCGTAGCCCGGTCCGGAGGTGTTCGGCTTCCCGTCCGTCACCGACACGGTCTCCCTCATCTCGGCGAGCTGGCGCGCGGGCAGCAGTTCGCCCCTGAGCAGTGCGGTGACGAAGGTGTTCAGATCGGCCGTGTTCGAGATCATCTCGCCGGCCGCGCCCGCGACCGAGGGGTTGAGCCCGGTGACGTCCTCGACCTTCGGCACCGGGCCGGCGGCGAGGACGGCGTAGGCGCGGCCCGAGGGCATGGGCAGCCGGACGGCGGTGTCCGGCAGGCTGGTGGCGCGCAGCCCGAGCGGGCGCAGGATACGGCGCTCGACCTCGTCGGCGTACGGGTGTCCCGTCACCTTCTCCACGATCATCCCGGCGAGGACGTAGTTGGTGTTGGAGTACTTCCAGCCGGTGCCGGGGGCGAAGTACGGCCGGTGTGCCAGGGCGAGGTCGGCCAACTGGCGTGGCGTCCAGGTCTCGTAACGGTGCACCAGGAACTTCTCGGTGAAGATCCTGTCGCGGAACTCCGGGTCGGCGGTGTAGTTGAAGAGCCCGCTGGTGTGGTTGAGGAGTTGGCGGACGGTGACGGCGCGTCCGTCGTTGCCGTTGCCGCGCACCACGCCGGGGAGCAGCGATTCCACGGTGTCGTCGAGATCGATCCGGCCCTCCGCCTCCAGTTGGAGGACGACGGTGGCGACGAACGTCTTGGTGAGGGAGCCGACGCGGAAGCGGTCCGGCGCCCGGCGTTCGCGGCCGGTGGTCAGATCGGCGGTGCCCGCGACGCCGTACCAGGCGCCACGCCGGTCTCCGACCTGCGCCACCACCCCGGGGACGCCCTCCTCGACGAGGTCGTCGAGGGCGCGCTGGGTGGCACGGTGCCCGGGGCCGCCGGGGCCCGTTCCGCCGGTCCCGGGGGGTGGCGCGGCCACGGCGGTGCCCGCCTGCGCGGTGCCCGCGAGGACCGCGGCCACCAGTGTCACGGCGGAGGCGATACGGACCGTGCGTAATCTCACGTGAACTCCTCGTGTCTGCGAGCGCGGTCGGCGATCAGGACCCGGTCGGTGTCCGACCGGTTGCCGGCCCATTCGAGGTTGACCTGGTTTCAGCCGTTTTCCGCCGAGCCCGGTTCGGCGAGGGTGTACTCCGAACCGGTGGCCCGGCCGAGGGCCGGCCGTTCGCGCCAGAGGCGTACGCCGACGTCGACGAGTTCGACCCGGTCGAGGGCGTCGAGGGCGTCCAGCGCGTGCCAGGCGGCCAGATCGGTGGACCCCCGCTCCTCGGGGCGGAGTTCGCCTCCGGTGATCCGGCCCTCGTAGACGATGCGCAGCCCCTGGAAGTCGGCGAAGGCGCCCAGCTTGCGCGGGTAGCGGCGGCGGATCGAGTCCACGCCCAGGAGCGCCGTCATCTCGCTGAGGTGGCCGGTCTCCTCCTCGACCTCGCGGACGGCCGTGTCGACGGGGTCCTCGCCGTGGTCCATGCCACCGCCCGGGAGGGTCCACCGTTTGGTGCCGTCCTTCGCCACCCAGCGCGCGAGGAGGATCTGTCCGTCATGGACGCACACGGCGTACGCGGCCACTCGTAGCTCCTGGTTCATTCCGTGAGCCTAGTACCCCTCCCCCAGCGGGCCTTGCCGGTCGCGGCACCCGGGGCGCGACCGGCCGGGCACGCGGCGCCGGTCGCCCTGGTACCGATCGCCCGTTTGTTCCACCCTTTGGCGCAAGTGACGCGGTGGCGGATCTCCGCCATGACTCAAACGCGCCCCTGGCAGCTCTCCACAAAACCCCGACTTATACGAAAAGCTGACTGGTCATCCGGTACCGAAATCCGGACTGCCTCTTTCACCGAACAAGGATGCTGATGACCTCCGAATCCGACAGCTCCATATCCGGGCCGAGACGCGTGGCCCGGGTCGCGGCGGCAGCCGGCCTGGTGGCCGCGCTGATGGCCGCCGGCGCGGTACCCGCGTTCTCCGCGACGGGCGCCGACGACCCGGCAGCCCCCGCGCCCGTGAAGTCGTCCGCCGGCTCCGACAAGCTGGGCGCGGCCGACGCCGATCTGCTCGCCAAGGCGAAGGCCGAGGGTGAGAAGAACGTCACCGTGATGATCGCCACGGCCCCCGGCGCCACCGAGCAGGTCGTCGGCCAACTGGACGCCGTCGACGGCGTCGTGGTCGGCAAGACGTACGACAAGCTCGGCTACGTCCGCGCGACGCTGCCCACCGGCAAGGCCGACGCGGCGATCAAGGCGGCGCAGAAGCTCTCGTCGGTCCACGGCATCGATCTCCAGCAGGAGATCGAGCTGGACGACCCGCGGCCCGCGGCGGACACCGCGCCGGGCTCCACGGCCAAGGGCTCCGCGAAGAGCCCGGCCGTGCGGAAGTACCCGGCGCCGGACCGGAGGACGCCCGCGAAGAACCCGTACAACCCGTCCTTCGAGACCGGCGCGGTCGACTTCGTCAAGAAGCACCCCAAGGCCGACGGGCGCGGCGTCACGATCGGCATCCTCGACACCGGCATCGACCTGGGCCACCCGGCGCTCCAGAAGACCACCACCGGTGAGCGCAAGGTCGTCGACTGGGTGACCGCCACGGACCCGGTCGCCGACGGCGACCGCACCTGGCTGCGGATGGACGGCGCGGTCACCGGCCCGTCGTTCACGGCGGCCGGCCGTACGTGGAAGGCCCCGGCCGGCGCGTACAAGTTCACCACCTTCGCCGAACGGGCCACCCTCGGCGGCGACATGGCCGGTGACCTCAACCGCGACGGCGACACCACCGACGAGTGGGGCGTGCTGTACGACCCGGCGACCGGCACCGTACGCGTCGACCTGGACAACGACGGCGACTTCACGAACAACGCCGCGATGAAGCCGTACAAGGACGGCTTCCAGATCGGCTACTTCGGCACGGACAACCCGGCCACCCCGGTGGTCGAGCGCATCCCGTTCACCGTCGAGATCCGCGAGGACGTCGTCTACAACGCCGACGGCGCGACCTCCGACTACGTCAACATCGGCGTCATCGAGGGCTCGCACGGCAGCCATGTCGCGGGCATCACCGCGGCCAACGGGCTCTTCGGCGGCACGATGAACGGCGCGGCGCCCGGCGCCAAGCTGGTCTCCTCGCGCGCCTGCACCTGGAGCGGCGGCTGCACCAGCGTCGCGCTCACCGAGGGCATGATCGACCTCGTCGTCAACCGCGGCGTGGACATCGTCAACATGTCGATCGGCGGTCTGCCGCCGCTCAACGACGGCAACAACGCCCGTGCCGAGCTGTACAACCGGCTGATCGACACCTACGGCGTCCAGCTCGTCATCTCGGCGGGCAACGACGGCCCCGGCACCAACACCATCAGCGACCCGGCCCTGGCCGACAAGGTCATCTCCGTCGCCGCGTCGATCTCCAAGGAGACCTGGGCCGCCAACTACGGCTCCGGCGTGTCGAAGAAGTACGCGCTGCTCCCCTTCTCCTCCCGGGGCCCGCGCGAGGACGGCGGCTTCACGCCGACCCTCACCGCGCCCGGCGCGGCCATCAACTCCACCCAGACCTGGGCGCCCGGCGGCCCGGTCGCCGAGGCGGGGTACGCGCTGCCGCCCGGCTACTCGATGCTCCAGGGCACCTCGATGGCCTCCCCGCAGGCCGCGGGCGCGAGCGCGCTGCTGATCTCCGCCGCGAAGCAGAAGAAGATCGAGCTCTCCCCGGCGAAGCTGCGCACGGCGCTCACCAGCACCGCGTCGAAGATCTCCGGTCTCCAGGCGCACGAGCAGGGCGCCGGCCTCATCGATGTCGTGGACGCGTGGAAGTCGATCGAGCGCGCCTCCGGCACGCACGCGGTCGCCGCGCACGAGTACGCCGTGAAGGCACCGGTCGACACCGCGCTCGACCAGTTCCTGAAGGCCCCGGGCTTCGGCACCGGTGTGTACGACCGCGAGGGCGGACTGAAGGCCGGCCAGAGCCGTACGTACGACGTCACCATCACCCGGACCACGGGCGGGCAGGGCGCGCTGGAGCACCGGCTGAAGTGGAAGTACGACGACGGTACGTTCCGGCTGCTCGGCAGTGACCGGGTCAAGCTGCCGCTGAACCAGCCGGTGACCGTCAAGGTCCGGGCCAGGCCCGGTTCCGCCGGGGTGCACAGCGCGATCCTGGAGGTCGACGACCGGCGTACGGAGGGTGTGGACAAGCAGATCCTCGCCACCGTGGTCGTCGCGAAGGAGCTGACGGGCGCGTCGAAGCCCGCGTACACCGTCACGGCGAAGGGCTCGGTGCAGCGCAACAGCTCGACGTCGTACTTCGTCACCGTGCCGGAGGGCGCCAGGACGCTGGAGGTGGCGCTCGGCGGGCTCGCCAAGGACAGCCAGACCCGCTTCATCTCGCTGCACCCGTACGGCGTGGCGATGGAGAACAGCTCGACGGTCAACTGCTACCCGAACTACCCGAACCCCAACAACACCTGCCGCCCCGACGTGCGCTCGTACGCGGACCCGGCGCCCGGTGTCTGGGAGATCGAGGTGGAGTCGCGCCGTACGTCGCCGCTGCTGGACAACCCGTACACCCTGGACGTGACGCTGATGGGCGCCTCCTTCGACCCGGCGGTCACCTCGATCCCCGAGGCGAAGATCGGCACCGCGACGCCGGTCACCTGGAAGGTCACCAACGGCTTCGCGGCGATCGACGGGGCGCTCGGCGGCGGCTCGCTGGGCTCGGCGAAGGTCACCCGCCCGACGATCTCGGACGGTGACCGGCAGACGACGACCGTCACCCTCGGCGCGGGCGTCGAGCGGCTCGACGTGGCCATCGGCGGCACCTCGGACAACGGCGCCGACCTGGACCTCCTGGTCTACCGGGACGGCGTGCAGCTCGGCGCGTCGACCTCGGCGGGCTCGGAGGAGGCCGTCAGCCTGGCCGACCCGGCCGCCGGCACGTACACGATCGTGGTGGACGCCTACTCGGTCCCGGCCGGGTCCACGGCGTACGACTACCGCGACGTGTACTACTCGGCGTCCCTGGGCTCGGTCACGGCCGACGCCTCCAAGCCCGTGAAGCTCCCCACCGGCGCGTCGGCGGAGGTCTCGGCGAACGTCCTGGTGAGCAGCGCGGCCCCGGCGGGCCGGCAGTTCTTCGGCGAGGTCAAGCTGCTGAACGCGCGCGGTACGGCCGCGGGCACCGGCAGCGTGATCATCGAGAGCGTCACACCGTGACCTCTGCGTGACAGCCGGTAAGGGGCGGGCGTCCGGACGGGCGCCCGCCCTTCGCGTCGCCGACGGCCCTCCCTTCGCGCCGTCCCCGGCCCGCCCGTCCCGCTCCTCGGACAATGGATTGGACAAACCGACCGGGGACATACGCATCATGAGAGAACGCGTTCCCGGGACAGTCGCGAGTGAAGGAGCCCCAGTGAAGGTCGGAATCGTCGGAGCCACCGGTCAGGTCGGCACGGTCATGCGCAGCATCCTGGCCGAACGGAACTTCCCGGTCACCGAGCTGCGGCTGTTCGCGTCCGCCCGCTCCGCGGGCTCCACCATCGAGTGGGGAGGCACCCCGATCACCGTCGAGGACGCCGCCACGGCCGACTACGCGGGGCTCGACATCGTGCTCTTCTCGGCCGGCGGCGCCACCTCGAAGGCGCTCGCCGAGAAGGTCGCCGGCCAGGGCGCCGTCGTGATCGACAACTCCTCCGCCTGGCGCCGTGACCCCGAGGTCCCGCTCGTCGTCTCCGAGGTCAACCCGCACGCGATCGCGGACCGCCCCAAGGGCATCATCGCCAACCCGAACTGCACCACGATGGCCGCCATGCCCGTGCTGCGCCCGCTGCACGCCGAGGCCGGGCTGACCGCGCTGGTCGCCACGACGTACCAGGCCGTGTCCGGCTCGGGGCTCGCCGGCGTCGCCGAACTGCACGGCCAGGCGCAGAAGGTCGTCGCCGACGCGGACAAGCTGACGCACGACGGCGGGGCCGTGGACTTCCCGGAGCCCGCCGTCTACCAGCGCCCCATCGCCTTCAACGTGGTGCCGCTCGCCGGCGGCATCGTGGACGACGGCTCCTTCGAGACCGACGAGGAGCAGAAGCTCCGCAACGAGTCCCGCAAGATCCTGGAGATCCCCGAGCTGAAGGTCTCCGGCACCTGCGTGCGCGTGCCGGTCTTCTCCGGCCACTCCCTCCAGGTCAACGCCCGCTTCGCCCGTCCGCTGAGCGTGGCTCGCGCGTACGAGCTGCTGAAGGACGCGCCCGGCGTGGAGCTGTCCGAGATCCCGACGCCGCTCCAGGCCGCGGGCAAGGACGTGTCGTACGTCGGCCGCATCCGTACCGACGAGACGGCGGAGAACGGGCTGGCGCTCTTCCTCTCCGGCGACAACCTGCGCAAGGGCGCGGCGCTGAACGCGGTGCAGATCGCGGAGCTGGTGGCGGCCGAGCTGTCGGCGTGATGGCGTAGGCCCTGTCCGGCACGGCGCCCGGCCGCGGGGCGGCCCGCGGCGGACGCGGTGGCCTGCCGAGACTCTTACGGCGGCGGGGCGGGTGCCTCCGTGCCGCCCGGTCTCAGTGACCGGTGGTACGGGGCACCCGCCCCGCCGCCATTCCCACCCCCAGGACGACGGCGAGCGCGGCCAGCGCGCCGCCGAGCCCGAAGGCCCCGGCGACCTCGTGGCGGTCCACGGCCCGGCCGCCGAGGAGCGCGCCGAGGGCGATGGCCGCGTTGAACACCCCGGTGAAGAGCGCGGAGCCCGCCTCCCGGTGCTCCGGGACCACCGTCATCAGCCAGCTCTGGGCGCTGACCGGCACCCCGCCGTACGCCACGCCCCACACCAGCAGCAGCGCCACGGCGCCGGCCGGCGAACCGCCCGCCGGGACGGTCAGCAGGACCGTCGTGGCCAGCAGCGCCGCGAGGCCGAGCAGCGCCCGGCGCGGGGCGCGGGCGGCGGCCACGCCGGCCAGGAAGGTCCCCGCGAGGGCGGCGGCCCCGTACCCCAGCAGCAGCCCGCCGACCGGCCCCGGGCCGATCCCGGCCACCCGCTCCAGCGCCGGACGCACATAGGTGTACGCGGCGAAGTGCCCGGTGACCAGCAGCCCGGCCGTCACCAGGACGGCCCGTACCCCCGGCGTACGGAACAGCCGCGCGACCTCCCCGAGCCGAACCGCCTCCCGCGCGGGCAGCGGCGGCAGCACGGCGAGCAGCGCGGCCGCCACGACGGCCAGCACCGCCATCGCGCCGAACGCCCAGCGCCATCCGGCGAGACCCCCCATCAGCGTCCCGGCCGGCACCCCGAGCACGGACGCCACCGCGGTCCCGCTGAAGATCACGGCGGTGGCCCGCCCCACCCCGGCCCCGCCGACCAGGCGCGCGGCGAGCCCGGCGGCGATCGCCCAGACGCCCCCGACGCAGACCCCGACCAGGCCGCGCGCCAGCAGCAGCCAGCCGAAGGCGGGCGCGAGCGCGGAGAGCACATTGGCCGCGGCGAGCAGGAGCAGCAGCGCCCGGAGCACGGTCCGCCGGTCGGCGCGGCGCGCGGCGACCGGCAGCAGGGGCGCGGCGAGCGCCGCGACGAGCCCGGGCAGGGTGACGGCGAGTCCGGCCGTACCGTCGGAGGCCCCCAGCCCCCGCCCGAGGGGGGTGAGCAGTCCGACGGGCAGCATCTCCGTCGTGACGACACAGAAGGTGGCGGCGGCGACGGCGAGGACGGACGGGGGTAACGCGCTCTTCTCCGGGGGCGGTCCTGGTGCCTGATCCATCCGATGCATAGGACAAGCGTTCGCCTGCCGGCGCCCCGGATCAACACCCGCGCGCCCCCGGCCCACCGTCGGGCTCCCCCGGCCCGCCGCCGGAGCCCGGGCAGCCATATGCCACCGCATCTCCCGTACCGGCCGTGGAAGGATGACGCCAAACGTCACATACAGAGGAGATGAACCGGGTGCCTGGCACAAATCTGACCCGCGAAGAGGCACAGCAGCGCGCACGCCTCCTCAGCGTTGACTCGTACGGGATCGACCTCGATCTCAGCGGCGCGCAGGAGGGCGGCACCTTCCGGTCCGTGACCACCGTGCGGTTCCGCAGCGCCGAGGCCGGGGCGGAGACCTTCATCGATCTGGTGGCGCCCGCCGTGCACGAGGTCGTGCTGAACGGCACCGCGCTGGACACCGCCGCCGTCTTCGCCGACTCGCGGATCGCGCTCAAGGAACTGCACGAGGGGCCCAACGAGCTGACGGTCGTCGCGGAGTGCGCGTACACCAACACGGGCGAGGGGCTGCACCGCTTCGTCGACCCGGTGGACGAGCAGGCGTACCTCTACACGCAGTTCGAGGTCCCGGACGCGCGGCGCGTCTTCGCGTCCTTCGAGCAGCCGGACCTGAAGGCCACCTTCCAGTTCACCGTGAAGGCGCCCGAGGGCTGGACCGTCATCTCCAACTCGCCGACGCCGGAGCCCCGGGACCACACCTGGGTCTTCGAGCCGACGCCGCGCATCTCGTCGTACATCACCGCGCTGATCGCCGGCCCGTACCACTCGGTGCACAGCTCGTACGAGAAGGACGGGCAGTCCGTGCCGCTGGGCATCTACTGCCGGCCGTCGCTCGCCGAGTACCTGGACGCGGACGCGATCTTCGACGTCACGCGCCAGGGCTTCGACTGGTTCCAGGAGAAGTTCGACTACGCGTACCCCTTCGCCAAGTACGACCAGCTCTTCGTCCCGGAGTTCAACGCGGGCGCCATGGAGAACGCGGGCGCGGTGACCATCCGCGACCAGTACGTCTTCCGCTCGAAGGTGACGGACGCGGCGTACGAGACGCGGGCCGAGACGATCCTGCACGAACTGGCGCACATGTGGTTCGGCGATCTGGTCACCATGGAGTGGTGGAACGACCTGTGGCTGAACGAGTCGTTCGCCACGTACACGTCGATCGCCTGCCAGGCGTACGCGCCGGGCTCGCGGTGGCCGCATTCCTGGACGACGTTCGCCAACTCCATGAAGACCTGGGCGTACCGGCAGGACCAGCTGCCCTCCACGCACCCGATCATGGCGGAGATCCGCGACCTGGACGATGTGCTGGTCAACTTCGACGGCATCACGTACGCCAAGGGCGCCTCCGTGCTGAAGCAGCTCGTCGCGTACGTCGGACAGGACGAGTTCTTCAAGGGCGTGCAGGCGTACTTCAAGGCGCACGCCTTCGGCAACACGCGCCTGTCGGACCTGCTGGGCGCGCTGGAGGAGACCTCCGGGCGCGATCTGAAGACCTGGTCGAAGGCGTGGCTGGAGACGGCCGGCATCAACATCCTGCGCCCGGAGATCGAGCTGGACGAGGCGGGGAACGTCACGTCGCTGGTGGTACGGCAGGAGGCCCCGGCGCTCCCGGCCGGCGCCAAGGGCGAGCCGACACTCCGTCCGCACCGGATCGCGGTGGGCTGCTACGACCTGGACGAGGACGGCAAGCTCGTCCGTACGAGCCGGATCGAGCTGGACGTCGACGGTGAGCGTACGGAGGTGCCGTTCCCGGCGGACACCCCGCGCCCGGCCGTGATCCTGCTCAACGACGACGACCTGTCGTACGCGAAGGTCCGGCTCGACGAGGAGTCGCTGCGCGTGGTCACCGCGCACCTCGGGGACTTCACGCAGTCGCTGCCGCGCGCGCTGTGCTGGGCGTCGGCGTGGGACATGACGCGCGACGGCGAGCTGGCGACCCGCGACTACCTGGCGCTGGTGCTGTCCGGCATCGCGAAGGAGTCGGACATCGGTGTCGTCCAGTCGCTGCACCGCCAGGTGAAGCTGGCCCTCGACCTGTACGCGGCGCCCGCGTGGCGCGAGGCGGGGCTGGCGCAGTGGACGGAGGCGACGCTGGCCCACCTCAGGGCGGCGGAGCCGGGCAGCGACCACCAGCTCGCGTGGGCACGGGCCTTCGCGGCGACCGCCCGCACGCCGCACCAGCTCGACCTGTTGCAGGGGCTGCTGGACGGCACGGAGTCGGTCGAGGGTCTGGCGGTCGACACGGAGCTGCGCTGGGCGTTCGTCCAGCGGCTGGCGGCGGTCGGGCTGCACGACGAGGAGGAGATCGCGGCGGAGTACGAGCGCGACCGCACGGCGGCGGGCGAACGCCACGCGGCCGCCGCCCGCTCGGCCCGGCCGCTGGCCGAGGCCAAGGCGGAGGCCTGGGCGTCGGTCGTGGAGAGCGACAAGCTGCCCAACTCCCTCCAGGAGGCGGTGATCGGCGGCTTCGTCCAGACCGACCAGCGCGAGCTGCTGGCGCCGTACGCGGAGAAGTACTTCGCGGCGGTCGCGGGCGTCTGGGACGCGCGCTCGCACGAGATGGCGCAGCAGGTCGCGATCGGCCTCTACCCGGCGATCCAGGTCTCGCAGGCGACCCTGGACGCGACGGACGCCTGGCTCGCCTCGGCGGGCCCGAACGCGGCCCTGCGCCGGCTGATCTCGGAGTCCCGCTCGGGCGTGGAACGCGCCCTGCGGGCCCAGGCGGCGGACGAGGCGGCGGGCGCGTAACCGGCTGACGCCGGGGGCTCGTGGCCGTGAGCCGAGCCCGGCGAGCCCGGCGTGCCTGATGTGTCCGGTGGTCACCTGCGGGTGGCCACCGGGCATGGTGCCCATAGGTACCTCGCGCGTTGCCCGGCGGGGCGCGGGCGGTGCCCGGCAGGGCTCTGAGCTGGGGTTGTTGCGAATCCGAGGCGTTTTCATGGAACCGATTCGCTGAGACAGAACCCGGACATCGGCGGGATCATTTCAGGATCGAGCCGACCCTAATGTCGTCGGTGTCAGCAGGAAACACCGCAACCGACAGCCGCTGGAGATCAAGATGCGTTCGCGTCTCGCCGCCCGTTCCGCCCGCCTCGTCCTCGCCGCCGCCACCGTAACGGCCCTCGCCGCGACCATGACCGCCTGCGGCCCCGAGGAGGACGGCGCCACGGACGCCGCGGCCACCTCCTCCGCCACTTCCGGCTCCAGCGGCGGCAGCTCCACCACGGGCGGTTCCGGCGACTCCGGCTCCGACTCCGGTTCCAAGGACTCCGGCTCGAAGGACTCCGGCTCCTCCGACTCGGCCGCCGACTCCGACGACTCCAAGAAGGACGGCTACGGGCAGTCCTGCGGCACCAACGACGTGAACTTCAAGGTCACTTCGGAGACCCAGGCCGGCGGCTACTACCTCATCACCGTCTCGGCCAAGTCCGGCATCACCTGCTACCTGGACCCCAACACCCCCAGCGTGTCCTTCGGTTCCAACAGGAAGGGCGTCGCCTCCCCCATCGGGCAGGGCGGCGAAGACCCCATCAAGCTCACCGGCTCCGTCGTCGCCTACGCCGGCGTCAACCCCAAGACCACCCAGGACGACAACGGCGTGGAGTTCGAGAACATCATCATCGCCACCTCGGAGGACGACCCCGACCCGGCCGAGATCAAGCTTCCCGACACGGCCACCGTCGACAAGCCGGTCGTCACCAACTGGGACGACGAGATCTCCGGGGCCGTCCCGAACCTCGTCTGACCCACCCTCGGTTCCCCCGCAGGCGGTGGTCCGGGCGGGTGCCGGTCCCGGCCCGGCATCGCCGGCCGCCCCCGGCCCCGGCCCCGGCCCGGACCACCGCCTACCCAGTTCAACTCCCCTGCGGTGTTTATGAGATGGTCCGGTCGTGAATCAGCTGCGTACCACTGACCCCACCAAGCTCGGCCACCACACGATCCTCGCGCGCATCGGTGCGGGCGGCATGGGACAGGTGTACCTGGGGCGTTCGCCCGGGGGACGGCTGCTCGCCATCAAGGTGGTCAGGGAGGACTTCGCCGAGTCCGCCGACATCATGGCCCGGTTCCGGCGCGAGGTGGAGACCGTGGGGCGGGTGCGCAGCGCGTACACGGCGGCGCTGGTCGACGCGGAGGTCGACGCCCGGCCGTACTGGCTGGCGACGGAGTACGTGCCGGGCCCCACGCTCGCCGCGGTGATCCGGTCGCAGGTGCCGGGCGGGCTGCCGCACCGGTTCTGTCTGCTGCTGTTCGCCGCCCTCGCCGAGGCGCTCGCGGACGTGCATCTGCGCGGGGTCAGCCACCGCGATCTGAAGCCGCAGAACATCATCCTGTCGGCCGACGGGCCCCGGCTGATCGACTTCGGCATCGCCCGTACGACGGACCAGACCGCGCTCACCCAGGTCGGACAGACGGTGGGCAGCCTCGGTTACACCGCGCCCGAGGTGATCACCGAGAGCCTGGTCGGCCCGCCGGCCGACGTGTTCGCCCTCGGCGCGACCATGGCGTACGCGGCGACCGGACGCGGCCCCTTCGGGGACAACGCGGCGGGGGTGGTCTACCGCAGCCTCAACGGGGAGATCGACGTCGACGGCGTCGATCCGGACCTCGCGGAACTGATCACCGCGTGTGTCGAGGTGGCGCCCGAGCGGCGGCCGGATCCCGCGGAGATCATCCGGCGGTGCGATGTGCGGTCCGCTCTCACCGAGGATCCGGTCTACCGGCAACTCGTCGCCGCGCAGAGCCCCACCCCGACGGTCCTGGACGGGGTGGCGGGCCACCCGGATCCCTCGCGCTCCCCGGACTCGCCGCCCGTCGCCGCCGCGCACACACCGCACACACCGCGGACTCCGCACGAGGACCCGACGGTCGCCGCGGCGCCCCGGACGCTGCTCGCCCCGGCACGGCTCGTCCCGGCGCCTCCCCCCGCGCGGGACGCCGGGCGGCGGGCCGCCCTGGTGTCGGCGAGTGCCGCCGTGCTCGTGGCGCTCGTCGGGGCGGTTTTACTGGTGGTCAGACCCAGCTGGGGTGACGACACCGTCGACGCGAGCGGGCCGTCGTCGCCCACGGGGGCGGTCGAGTCCCCCGTCGAGCTGGTGCCCAAGGAAACCGGCCCCGCGGAGCCGGAGGGCGCGGTGACCGGGATGGACGCCAAGTGCCTGCACGTCGCCAACTCCGACACGGAGAACGGCGCCGGGCTTCAGCTGTGGACCTGCAACAACACCGACGCCCAGCGCTGGAAGGTGCTCGGCGGGGGCCAGATCCAGGCGCTGGGCAAGTGCATGGACGTGGAGTGGAGCGGCACCGACAACTGGACGCCCGTACGGCTGTGGGACTGCAACGGAACCCCCGCGCAGCAGTGGGAGAGCCAGGCCGACGGGACGCTCAAGAACGTGGGGTCGGGCCGGTGCCTGGACCTCGAAGAGGGAAAATCGGAGAACGGCACGCCGCTCATCATCTTCGACTGCCACACCGGCGTGAACCAGCAATGGCAGCTCCCCACGTAGGGCCTGCCGCCCTCGGGTCACCGGACACGCGCGAAGGCGCCGCCCGGGCACCGAGCTGTGGTGCGGGCGGCGCCTTCGGAGGCGGAGGCGTCAGGCGTGCTGCTTGCGGGACTTGTCGAGCACCATCACCAGACCGGTGATGACCCCGAAGATCACCAGCGGCGCGACCACGAACAGGCCGAGGGTCTCGGCCACACTCAGGCCCGGGCCGGGGTCGTCGCCGTCGTCCCGGGTCAGCGCGAGGGCCGGGGACGTCATGAGCAGCATCATCAGCGTCGTACCGGCCGCCAGGGCGCCGGCGCGCAGAGTGTTCTTCTTGTCCACGGTGCAAACGTAGCGAACGCCCCTGAGCCCCGCGCGGGCGGGGTGCCGTACGAGCCTGTCCACCGGGCCGTACGAGCCCGCCCGCCGGGTCCGTACGCACCCGCCCCCGCGGTGCCGGACGGGCCCGTCCGCGGGTGGCGCCCGGGCTCATCCGGACCGCAGCACCTCCGTCAGACGGTGCAGGCGCGGCGAGGCGGCCAGCTCCTCCAGCGTCATCGGGCGGCCCCGCGCGTCCGCGACGGGCAGCCGCCAGTTGGGGTACTGGTCCCAGGTGCCCGGCAGGTTCTGCGGGCGGCGGTCGCCCACGGCGTCCGGCAGCCAGACGCCGACCATCCGCGCCGGGGTGCGCAGCAGGAAGCGGTAGACCGCGCGGATGGCCTCCTCCTCGTCCTCGTCGCCGCCGTAGCCACCGGGCAGCAGCCCGAGCCGGGCGAGGCAGCCGAGCCACTCCGCGACCTCCGCGTGCTCCTCCGACTGCTCCCGCGCCAGCGGGCGGGTGAGCAGGCCGAGGCGGTGGCGCAGTTCCACGTGCTCGCCGGTGAGCCGCGCGGCGGTGGACGGCAGGTCGTGGGTGGTGGCGGTGGCCACACACCCCTCGCGCCAGCTCTCGGGCGGCAGCGGACGCCCCGTACCGGCCCAGTCGCGCTCGAACCAGAGCACCGAGGTGCCGAGCACGCCGCGCCGCTCCAGCGTCTCGCGCACGCCGGGCTCGACCGTGCCCAGGTCCTCCCCTATGACCACGGCGCCCGCCCGGTGCGCCTCCAGGGCGAGGACGGCGAGCATGGCCTCCGCGTCGTAGCGCACGTACGTGCCGTGCGTGGGCGGCCGCCCCCGCGGCACCCACCAGAGCCGGAACAGTCCCATGACATGGTCGATCCGCAGCGCCCCCGCGTGTCGCAGCAGGCCCTGGAGCAGTCCGCGGTACGGGGCGAAGCCGGACGCGGCCAGGATGTCCGGGCGCCAGGGCGGCAGCCCCCAGTCCTGGCCCAGCGCGTTGAAGGCGTCCGGTGGGGCGCCGACGGAGATGCCGTCCGCGAAGGCGTCCTGCTGCGCCCAGGCGTCGGCGCCGTCCGGGTGTACCCCGACGGCGAGGTCGTGGACGATCCCGACGGGCATTCCGGCGTCCCGGGCGGCGCGGGAGGCGGCGGCGAGCTGTCCGTCCGTGAGCCAGGCGAGGCGGCAGTGGAAGTCGACGCGGTCGAGCAGCCGGGTCCGGGCGGCGGTGGTCTCGGCGGAGCGCGGGTCGCGCAGCCCGTCCGGCCAGTCGCGCCACCGGGGGCCGTGGACCTCGGCGAGGGCGCACCAGGTGGCGTGGTCCTCCAGGGCGCGGCCCTGGGCGGCGAGGAAGTCGCAGTAGTCGGCCTGCCGGCCGGGGCCGAGCGGGACGCGGTCGAGGATCTCCAGGGCGGCGCGCTTCAGCTCCCACACGGCGTCACGGTCGATCAGCCCGCCGCCCTCCGGGGCGTCGGGGCCGGAGGCTCGGCCCTTCTTGCCCAGAACGGCCTCGCGGAGCGCGGCGCCCTTCTCCGCCAGCGCGTCGAGCCGCTCACGGTCCGGGCCGCGTACGTACGCGTACTCCGGCACGGCCTCGATCCGCAGATGGACCGGGTCGGGGAAGCGGCGCGAGGAGGGGCGGTACGGGGAGGGGTCGGCCGGGGCGCCGGGCACGGCGGCGTGCAGCGGGTTGATCTGGACGAAGCCCGCGCCGAGGGACCGGCCCGACCAGGTGGCCAGTTCGGCGAGGTCGCCGAGGTCGCCCATGCCCCAGGAGCGGGTGGAGAGGAGGGAGTAGAGCTGCACCAGGAAGCCGTGGGTACGGGCGGGGGCCTCCGGCACCCGGTCGGGCGCGACGACGAGCACGGCCCGTTCCGTACGGCCGTCGGGGGCCTCGACGGAGAGCCGGTGCACGCCGAGCGGCAGCCGGGCCCACCCGGAGGGGGTGGCGGGCACGCAGGTCGCCGCGGGCGCGGGGGCCGCGCACGGCAGTTCGACCGTCTCCCCGCGCGCGCTCCGCCAGTACTCGACCTCCACGCGGAGCGTCGAGCCCGCGGGGAGCGCCGTCAGGGCGGCCGGCAGCGGCCGGTCCGCGCCGGCACCGCCGCTGTCGCCGGCGTCGTCGACACCGTCGGCACCGTCTGGGGGGACAATCCCGGATCCGCGCGACGGGTGCCAGAGGACCAGCGTGGGCGGCAGCAGACGGCTCCCGGCGGCGGACTCGGCACGGCTCAGGGCGGCGCTCACCGCCGCGGGCGTGGACGCGTCGACGCCCAGCGCGGCGAGCACGGAGACGACCGTGTCGTCGGGGACCGGGACATCGGTGCCCGGTGCGGGTGAGTACGCGGTGGCGACACCGTGCAGCTCGGCGAGCCTGGCCAAGCCCATGCGGACTCCTTGGTTCAGACGGTCATACCCCTGGGGACTCCGTACCGCCGGCGGTGCCGGGCGCGGTCGGCTCACTGGTCAGCGGGGCGGTGTCGGCGAGGGGCGGTTCGCTGGTGAGAGGGGCGGCGTCGGCGAGCGGGGGCTCACTGGTCAGGGGGCCCGCGAGGTCGGCGGCGAGCGGAGGCTCGCTGGTCAGCGGCGCGGGCCCGGTCTGTTTGGAGAGTGCGGAGAGCAGGAGCTGAGCGGATGCGGCCATGACGGCGCCTCCAGATGACGGGGAACAGGACACCGCAGCCCTACCCAGCGGACGGGACCGCAGACGTCCACCCCCCGTAAACGTGTGTCGAGTCACGATCTGTTCCTCGAACCCGCGGGCCCGCTCGAACGTATTGGCGCCCAGTGGTTGATCAACGCCGCGATGCGGGGTCCTGCTTACCACAACGGGCAAATGCGACACAACGGCCGCATGCATTGACACCCTCACCACGGGGGTGGTGGGCTCGTGAGCGCTCGGCGCCGGGTTGCGACCCGGTTGCCGGACCGACTCCCACAGGACGGTGACGGAACGGCGTTGGCGGACTTACGGCAGGCTCTCGGCACGGCGCCGGGGCCAGACAGCGGTACCGGTGGTACCGGGAAGCAGCAGGAGGGGAGTCGGGCATGCAGCTCGGGCACAGCGCGCACCGGAGGGGGACCGCGACCGCCGTGGCCGTCGCCGTGATCGGCGGTCTTCTCGGCACCGCGCCGGGTGCGCTCGCCGCCCCCCGGGATCCGGGGTCCCCCGCGGCCTTGTCACCCGAACGGGCGAGCCGGGACAAGGTTCCCGCCGTCTGGCCCCGGCCGCAGACGATCCGGGCCGCCGGGAAGGCCGTACCCCTCGGGGACGGGGCGACCGTCGTCGCGGACGCGGGAGCCGATCCGTACGCCGTGCGGGAGCTGGCGGCGGTGCTGCGCTCCGCGGGGGTCCGTACCGTGCACAGCGTGACGGCGTCCGTCACCGGAGCCCTTCCCGGGAAAGGCCCGGTCGTCCTCGCGGGCGGGGCGGGCGCGCGGGCCGCGCTCGACGCGCTGCGCGCCCCCGAGCAGGCCGACATCCCCTCCGGGGGCTACCGGCTCGCGGTGGGCACCGTCGCGGGCCGGGGCACCGTCGCCCTGGACGGCATCGGCCCCGACGGCCTGTTCCACGCGGCCCAGACCCTGCGCCAGCTCATCTCCCCGAACGGCACGGGCAACGACGACGAGCGGCCCGCCGTTCCCGGGGTGGTCGTACGCGACTGGCCGGGCACGGCCGTACGCGGTACGGCGGAGGGTTTCTACGGCCGCCCCTGGAACCACACACAGCGCCTCGCGCAGCTCGACTTCATGGGACGCACCAAACAGAACCGCTATCTGTACGCGCCCGGCGACGATCCCTTCCGGCAGGCGCGCTGGCGCGATCCGTACCCCGCCGCGCAGCGCGCGGACTTCCGCGAGCTGGCGGAGCGCGCCCGGCGCAACCATGTGACGCTCGCCTGGGCCGTCTCCCCCGGCCAGGCCATGTGCATGTCCTCCGAGCAGGACCTCACGGCGCTCCAGCGCAAGATCGACGCGATGTGGGCGCTGGGCGTGCGCGCCTTCCAGCTCCAGTTCCAGGACGTCAGCTACAGCGAGTGGCACTGCCGGGCGGACGCGGAGACGTTCGGCTCCGGCCCCGAGGCGGCGGCCAGGGCGCAGGCGCAGGTGGCGAACGCGGTCGCGGCCGGGCTGGCCGAGCGGCACCCGGACGCCCAACGGCTCACGGTGATGCCCACGGAGTACTACCAGGACGGTGCGACGGAGTACCGCGCGGCGCTGGCCGGGGCGCTCGGCCCGCGCGTCCAGGTCGCGTGGACGGGCGTCGGGGTCGTGCCGCGCACCATCACCGGCCGGGAGCTGAAGGAGGCACGGACCGCCTTCAAGCACCCTCTGGTCACCCTGGACAACTATCCGGTCAACGACTACGAGCAGAGCCGGCTCTTCCTCGGCCCGTACACCGGCCGGGAACCGGCGGTCGCCACCGGCTCGGCCGCGCTGCTCGCCAACGCGATGGAACAGGCGTCCGCCTCGCGCATCCCTCTGTTCACGGCCGCCGACTACGCGTGGAATCCGCGCGGCTACCGGCCCCAGGAGTCCTGGCGGGCCGCGATCACGGATCTCGCGGGCGGCGACGGCCGGGCCCGTGACGCGCTGGGCGTGCTGGCGGGCAACGGGGCCTCGTCCATCCTCGGCGAGCCGGAATCCGCCTATCTGCGTCCGCTGCTGGACGCGTTCTGGCGCGCGCGCACGAGTTCGGACGGCCGGGCGCGCACGGCCGCGGCGACCGCGCTGCGGAGCGCGTTCACGGCGATGCGCGAGACCCCGGAACAGCTCTCGGGCACGGCCGGCGGCCTGCTGGAGGACGAGGTACGGCCCTGGCTCGACCAGCTCGCGCGGTACGGCGAGGCGGGCGAGCTGGCGGTGGACATGCTGAGCGCCCAGGACCGCGGCGACGGCGCGGGCGCGTGGCGGGCCTCGGTGGACCTGGCGCCGCTGCACTCGGCGGCCGGGGCGAGCAAGGCGACCGTCGGCAAGGGTGTGCTGGGCGCCTTCCTGGACCGGGCGGTGAAGGAGGCCTCGGCGTGGACGGGCGTGGGGCGCGCGAAGGACCAGTCGGTCACGGAGGACACCGATGAGGACGGCCGGCGCACGTACACCGTCAGCGTGGGGCGGCCCCGGCCCGTCGAGACGCTGAACACACTGACCGCGCCGGGGACCGGCGCGGGCGCCGCTGTCGAGGCCCATGTGCCGGGGCAGGGCTGGCGGCCGCTGGGGCCGCTGTCGCCGAGCGGCTGGACCGAGCCCGCCGGGACGGCGCTGAAGGCGCTGAAGGGGAAGCCGGTGGACGCGGTACGGATCGTGTGGTCCGGCGGCCGGGCCGGTCCCGCCGGGTCCGCCGCGGCGACCCCGCCGGCCGATGTCGCGTTCGTACCGTGGTTCGCCGACGAGCCCCGGGCCGGTCTGACCCTGGCGCGGGGCGAGACGGACGCGCGGATCGGCGGCGGTCCCGAACGGGTGGAGGCGCGGCTGACGTCGCTGCGCCCCGGCGGGGTGAAGGGCGACCTGACCGCGAAGGCACCCTCCGGCATCAAGGTGACGGCGCCGAAGGGGACGACGGTGCCGCGCGGCTCACAGCGGACCGTTCCCGTCGAGGTCAGCGTCCGTGCGGGCACTCCCGCGGGCACGTACGAGGTGCCGCTCTCGTTCGCGGGCGAGGAGCGCACGCTGACGGTACGCGCCGCACCGGACACCACGGGGCCGGATCTCGCCCGTACCGCCACGGCGTCGTCCTCGGGCGACGAGACGCCCGACTTCCCGGCCTCGGCGGCGGTGGACGGCGACCCGGCGACGCGCTGGTCCGCCCGGGTCGAGGACACCGCCTGGCTCCAGCTGGAACTGGCCCGCCCGGCGCGGGTCGGCCGGCTGGTGCTGCGCTGGGAGGACGCGTACGCGAGCCGCTACCGCGTCCAGGTCTCCGAGGACGGGCGCAGGTGGCGTACGGCGGCGACGGTGAAGGACGGCAGGGGCGGCCGGGAGGCGGTCGGCCTGGACGCGAAGGACACCCGGTACCTCCGGATCCAGGCCGATGCCAGGGGCACCCGCTTCGGGTACTCGCTGTTCTCCGTCGAGGCGTACGCGGTGCGGAGCGGGCCCGCCGATAAGGAGCGGGCCCGCGATTGAGCGGCTGCTACAGGAAGGAGTCGATGCGGGCCACCGCGTCCTCCGCTCCGTACGGCTGCAGGTACGGCATCCAGCGCGGGTCGCGGTGGCCGGTGCCGATGATGCGCCAGGCCAGGCCGGACGGCGGGGCGGGCTGGTGGTTGAGCCGCCAGCCCAGTTCCCTCAGGTGGCGGTCCGCCTTGACGTGGTTGCAGCGGCGGCAGGCCGCCACCACGTTGTCCCACACGTGCTGCCCGCCACGGCTGCGCGGAATGACGTGGTCGACGCTGGTTGCGACGCCACCGCAGTACATGCAGCGTCCGCCGTCACGGGCGAAGAGCGCCCGGCGGGTCAAGGGGACGGGCCCCCGGTAGGGGACCCGCACGAAACGCTTGAGCCGTACGACGCTGGGGGCCGGGATGACTCGGGTCTCGCTGTGCATATAGACGCCGGATTCCTCAAGACAGAGGGCCTTGTTCTCCAGAACGAGGACGAGCGCGCGGCGGAGCGGTACGACGCCGAGCGGCTCGTACGACGCGTTGAGGACCAGGACATGCGGCACGGATGCCTCCTTGTACGCCGGCGGCACGTGGCTCGCGCCGGGACGATCTGCTCTCAGTCTCTCCTCATGCCTGGTCGAAACGCCACCACGTCCAGGTAACGGGCTCGGAGTGTTTTCTGCCACAGGAGCCACCGGGAGGCCCCGTGGCAGGGGTCCTGCCCGCCCCGGGCCGCACCGGGGCCGTACGGGCACGCCGCGGGGCCCACGTGAGGCGCGTCTCTCCGTCGCGCGGGGCGCGGGACGGGCCGCGTTGCCCCGTTAGTGTGGTTCATCCGGTCGCCCGCACGTGGCCGGATGTCGCGTTTCCGCCGTACCGCTCGCGCCGCACCACCGGCCGGCCCGCATCTGGAGGTTCCCCGTCGTGTCCTGGTCCGTCCCACTGGCCGCCGGCTCCGCGTCCGACCCCGTCACGCTCGACGAGGCGGCGGACCGGGCGGGGGACGCGGCGAGCTGGGTGGAGGAGAACTGGGTCACCTGGCTGAGCATCGGCCTGCGGATGACGCTGATCCTGGTGATCGCGCTGGTGCTGCGCCATGTGATCCGCCGGGCGCTGACCAAGCTGATAGACCGGATGAACCGCAGCGTCCAGACCGTCGAGGGCACCGCCCTGGGCGGGCTGCTGGTCAACGCCGAGCGGCGCAGGCAGCGCTCGGAGGCCATCGGGTCGGTGCTGCGGTCGGTGACCTCGTTCCTGATCCTGGGCACGGCGGCGCTGATGATGCTCGGCGCGCTGAGCATCAACCTGGCCCCGCTGCTGGCCTCCGCCGGGGTCGCCGGGGTGGCGCTCGGCTTCGGCGCGCGCAACCTGGTGACCGACTTCCTCTCCGGCGTCTTCATGATCCTGGAGGACCAGTACGGCGTCGGGGACACGATCGACGCCGGGGTCGCCTCCGGCGAGGTGATCGAGGTGGGGCTGCGCGTCACGAAGCTGCGCGGCGACAACGGCGAGATCTGGTACGTACGCAACGGTGAGGTCAAGCGGATCGGCAACCTCAGCCAGGGCTGGGCGACGGCCGCCGTGGACGTGATGGTCCGGCCGACGGAGGACCTGGAGCGGGTCCGTACGGTGATCCAGCAGGTGGCCGAGAAGCTCGCCAAGGACGATCCGTGGAACGAGCGGCTGTGGGGCCCGGTGGAGGTGCTGGGCCTGGACTCGGTGCTGCTGGACTCGGTGACGGTCCGGGTCTCCGCGAAGACCATGCCCGGCCAGGCGCTCCGGGTGGAGCGTGAGCTGCGCTGGCGGATCAAGCTGGCCTTCGACGAGGCGGGCATCCGGATCGTCGGGGGCGTCCCGGCCCCGGTGGAGGAGGAGTCCGCGCCGGACCCGTCGGCGGGCGTCGCGGCCCCGTCGGCGCTGGCCAGCCCGACGTCCCCGCAGTCCGTGGCCGCGTCCCCGCTCGCGCCGCCGCCGAATCTGGCCAAGTAGGGGCCGTGGAGCAGGCGCGTGGGTCAGGCGCGTGGGTGCGGGGAACGAGGGGTACCGGGGGAAGAAGTCGGGTAGCCCGGTCGTGAGTCATCCGAAGGCGTACGAACTGCCGTGAAGGGGAACCGATCACCGGGCCCCGGCGTATTCATGGTGGGGAGAGCGGGCGGCTGCGCCGGGCGGTTCGTCAATCAAGATCCAGTCAGCTCTTGCGCAGTTGTCGGTACCTGCGGCCATACTGCTGGCCGAGAGCTGTCCCCCGGCCCGCAGGGGGCGGGCCGCCGTCGTCCATGACCGAGGGGGAGGTCACGTGACATACCCGCCGAATGTGCGCACAGCGCCACCGTCGGCTCCGCAGCACGCGCCGGCGCCACCGTCCGCGCCACCGGGCACGCCGCGACCGCCGGCGCGGCGCGCGGTGTGGTGGGAGACGACGGACCGGCTGCGCGCCGCGGCGACGACGGAGCCGGGCCGGCTGCGGATCATCGGCGCGGCCCTGGCGCTGCTGGTGGTGGCGTTCGGCGCGGTGACGGCGTGGGAGGTCACCGACCGGCACTCCGCCGCGGGCGACGTGGTGAGCCGCAGCCAGCCGCTGAGCGCGGACGCGGCGAACATCTACCGCTCGCTGGCCGACGCCGACACGGCCGCGGCGAGCGGCTTCCTGGCGGGGGCCCAGGAGCCGGCCGCGGTGCAGAAGCGGTACCGGGAGGACATCGAGACGGCGTCGGGGCTGCTGATCACGGCGGCGACGCACACGGACAGCGGGAGCGAGTCCGGCCGGCAGATAAGAACGCTCAACGAAGGACTGCCGCGCTACACCGGACTGGTCGAGCGGGCCCGCGCCAACAACCGGCAGGGGCTGCCGCTGGGCGGCGCCTATCTGCGGTACGCCAACGAGCAGATGACCAAGGAGCTGCTGCCGGCCGCCGAGAAGCTGTACGCGGCGGAGACGGAGCGGCTGGCGCGGGACAACGACGACGCGCGGCTGTGGCCGTTCGTCTCGCTGGCGGTCGGTGTCGTCGCGCTCGGCGTGCTCGTGTGGGCGCAGCGGCGCAACTTCCGCCGGACCAACCGCGTCTTCAACCACGGCCTCCTCGCGGCCACCGCCGGGGCCACGGTCCTGCTGCTGTGGCTGGCCGTCGGCCAGACCGTCGCGCGGACCGAGCTGAACAACGCCCAGACGCAGGGTCAGGAATCGCTGAAGGTCCTCAACGAGGCGAGGATCAACTCGCTCAAGGCGCGCGCGAACGAGAACCTCACCCTGGTGGCCAGGGGCGCGGTCCTCACGGCGGACGGCAAACACGACAAGTACGAGACGGACTACACAACGGGCATGGACAAGCTCAGCACCGCGCTCGGCGAGGCGAAGAAGCTCGCCGACGACAGCGCGGGCGGCAGACCGGTGGACGAGGCGATCTCGGCGGTCACCCAGTGGCGCGAGCGCCACACGTCGGTCAGCGAGACCGACCAGGCCGGTGACTACAGCGCGGCGGTGCGGAAGGTCATCGGCGACGACGGTTCGACGGGGCAGTCGTTCGACACGGTGGACAAGGCGCTGCGGACGGCGGTCGCGCAGGAGCAGAAGGAGTTCAAGCGGGCGGCGTCGGACGGCAGGGACGCGCTGACGGGGCTGGCGGTCGGCGCGGGGGTGCTGGCCCTGCTGGCGGCGGTGGGCGCGATCCTGGGCATAGGCCGCAGGCTTTCGGAGTACCGGTGAGAGGGAGCGGGATGACTGCGAGGGACAGGCTCAGCCGGTTCCGCGGGACGCGCGGTGCCCGGCCGTTCGACAGGCTGCGCGGCTGGGGCGGTGTCTCGGCGATGGCGGGCGCCTGTGTGCTGACGGCGTCGCTCACCCTGCTTCCGCTCTCCCACTCCGTCGCGGAGCGCCCCGACGGCGGGGCGGAGCGCACGGCCACGGCCGTTCCGGCGGCGACAGCCGAGGAGTGCCAGGAGCCGGAGCGCAGCGTGCCGGCCTCGAACGAGGACGGTCCCTCCATCCAGGAGATCAAGGCGCGGGAGAACCGGAAGCTGGTCATCGGGGTGGACCAGAACAGCTACCGGTGGGGTTATCTCAACCCGGACACCAAGGAGCCCCAGGGCTTCGACATCGATCTCGCCCGTGCCATAGCGAAGGACATCCTCGGCAGCGAGAAGGACGTCATCTTCCGCGCCATCCCGACCAATCAGCGGGTCGCCGCGCTGGACAACGGCACGGTCGACCTGGTCGTCAGGACGATGACGATCAACTGCGACCGCATCAAGCAGGTCGCGTTCTCCACGGCCTACTTCGAGACGGGGCAGCAGGTGCTCGCCCCGAAGGGCTCATCGATCACCGGGTTCAACAGGACTCTCGCGGGCAAGCGGGTCTGCACGGCGAACGGGTCGACGGCGTACAAGGCGCTGGAACAGGAGTCCTACGGCGCGATATTCAAGGACGAGCACGACAACACGGCCGGCGACAAGGACCAGCTGACGGTGCCCAACCAGCTCGACTGCCTGGTCAGGCTCCAGCTCGGCGAGGTCGACGCGGTGGTCACGGACAACGCGCTGGCGGCCGGCCAGGCGGCCCAGGACCCGGCGGTCGAACTGGTCGGGGAGCCGCTCCAGCCGGAGTACTACGGCGTGGCGGCCAAGCTCGGCAACGATGATCTGGTGGCCCGGGTGAACAAGGTGCTCGACGGGTATCGCGCGGGTGGGGCGAACAGCCGCTGGATGCTCTCGTACGACAAGTGGCTGAAGGCGGCGCTGCCGGGCATCAGCGCTCCGCCCGCGGCGAAGTACAAGGACGGCTGACGGCCGACGGCTGATGGAGCCGGGGAAGCACCCGGCGGCGGACGACAGTCCCGACGGACGGCAGCGGCAGCGGCAGCGGACGACGGTGGCAACGGCGGCGGAACGGGATCGGACAGCGCCGGCAGGCACGCGCCACGGCGGCGTACGGCGGAGCGGAGAGGTGATCGATGGGCGGCACGGGCTCCTTTCCCGAGGCGACGGGAAGGCCACCGGGACCGGTGATGGACCGGGACGAGGTGGACCGTGCCCTGGCGCGC
This sequence comes from Streptomyces sp. NPDC088124, assembly GCF_040685895.1. Lineage (NCBI taxonomy): Bacteria > Bacillati > Actinomycetota > Actinomycetes > Kitasatosporales > Streptomycetaceae > Streptomyces > Streptomyces sp. NPDC088124. Next base: position 96,543 of record NZ_JBFBJB010000028.1, read on the forward strand.
CTCGAAGCGGAGCACGAGGCGATCGAGAGTTCGCTCCTCGCCCTCCAGGACCACGCGGGGCGCCGCCTCCTCGAAGGGGCCGAGCTGACCGGGGTCACGAAGGACCGCTGGGCCACCGCCGAAGGCGCGATCACCCTGCTCTGGTCGTACTTCGACAGCTACACCGCCGCGCTGACCGGCGCCCGTGAGGCGCGCGCCCGGCGGCGCTGGCCGAATCGCGACGACCTGGTGGAGCTGACGGAGACGCTGCGCGGCCGGGGTGTCACCGTCGCGGGCTCCGCCCGGCCGCTGCCGCACCTCACCGGCCCGGCCCGGCTCTCCGAACACTTCACGCTCGCCGAACTGGTGACGCGGATGAACGAGCTGTACGCGAGCTCGCTGGACATGGTCGTGACCGCGGACTCCGTGTGGTCGGCGCTGCCCGCCCGGATCGACCTGCTCTCCGCGGAGTTGCGGCGCACGCGTTCGCTGGCGCACTCCGTGGGCGTACGGCCCGGGGAGCATCCGGCGGGCGACGACCTGGAGTCGATCACCCACGAGCTGTCCACGCTCCGCGCCCAGGTGATCTCCGATCCACTGGCCTTCTGGCGGCCCGCGCCCGGCAGTTCGGCCCCGGGCGGCGGCCGGCCCGACACCGAGCGGTACGACCGGGCGGCCCGCGCGCTGGAGGACGTGCGCGGCGAGATCGAGGCGGTCCTGCGGGTGCGCCAGGACTCGGAGGAGCGGCTGATGCGGCTGCGCGACGTGCTGTCGCGGGCCGACCGTACGCTCGCCGAGGCGCGCACGGCCCGCGGTGAGGTGCTGGCGAAGATCGCCGCGTCCGAGGTGCCCGCGGTGAGCGGTCCGCCGACCGTGCTCCACGAACGGCTGTCGGCCGCCGCGGAGTACCGCAGGCACGCCCAGTGGCACCGGCTCTCGCCGCTCCTGGAGTCGCTGGAGCGGGAAGCGGAGGACGAACTGCTGCGGGCCCGCGAGTCCCTGACCGCGGTCACGGCGCCGCTCGCGGTCCGCGCCGAACTGCGCGGCCGGCTCGACGCGTACAAGGCGAAGGTCGCCCGGCACGGCATGGCCGAGGACCCCTTCCTGATCGAACGGTACGACGCGGCGCGCCGCATGCTGTGGAGCGCGCCCTGCGATCTGCGCGTCGCCGAGCAGGCCGTCCTGCGGTATCAGCGGGCCGCGGCGGACGTCCTCGTGCCCGGCCCGCCGGGGCCAGCGGACCGCGGGGGTGGGGCGTGAGGGTGAACGGCTCCGGCACGGAGAGCGGCATGACAGCAGGCGAGCAGGGGGACGGATGAGCGGGAACACGGCGTGCCAGCGCCCCGGCTGCGAGGGCTCGTACGAGGACATGGGCGGCGGTGAGCTGTACTGCGACACCTGCGGTCTGGCCCCCGTCGTCTCCCCCAACGGATCGCTCACCTCGCCGCCCACGGGCATCACGGGCGGCGGCGGGGACGGCAGCGGCTCCGGAGGCGGCTCTGGAAAGGGCTCGGGCAGCGGGGACTCCTCGCGCTCGTCGGGTTCATCGCGTTCTGGGCGCTCGGCGCGTTCGGCACGTTCGTCGACGGGGCGCTCCTCCCGGTCCTCGACCTCCCGCCGGTCCGTCTCGGGCCGGCTCTCCCGCTCGCTCTCGGGGCGGGTGTCGTCGCGGTCGGTCTCGGTCCGCAGCTCCGGCTCGTCCACCAGCGCCTCGGGACGCAACCGGCTGGGCGCTGGCCTGGTCTCCGTGCCGGACGTGCCGCGCCCCGATCCGCGCTCCGCCGTCATGGAGCGCCCCGAGGTGCCGGAGCGCAAGCGGTACTGCTCACGCTCGGACTGCGGGGCGCCCGTCGGCCGGGCGCGCGGTGACCGCCCGGGCCGTACGGAAGGGTTCTGCACGAAGTGCGGGCACCCGTACTCGTTCGTGCCCAAGCTCCACGAGGGCAATGTGGTGCACGGCCAGTACGAGGTCGTGGGGTGTCTGGCGCACGGCGGTCTCGGCTGGGTCTATCTGGCCATCGACCGCGCCGTGTCGGACCGCTGGGTGGTCCTCAAGGGCCTGCTGGACACGGGCGACCAGGACGCCATGGAGGCGGCGATCTCCGAGCGGCGCTTCCTCGCCGAGATCGAGCACTCCAACATCGTCCGCATCTACAACTTCGTCGAACACCTCGACCAGCGCACGGGCTCCATGGACGGCTACATAGTCATGGAGTACGTGGGCGGCAAGTCGCTCAAGGAGATCGCCAACGAGCGGCGGACGAGCGCGGGCAAGCGCGACCCGCTCCCCGTCGAGCAGGCGTGCGCGTACGGCATCGAGGCGCTGGAGGCGCTGGGCCATCTCCACAGCCGGAACCTGCTGTACTGCGACTTCAAGGTCGACAACGCGATCCAGACCGAGGACCAGCTCAAGCTGATCGACATGGGCGCGGTCCGCAGGATGGACGACGACGAGTCGGCGATCTACGGCACTGTGGGCTACCAGGCCCCCGAGGTCGCCGAGACCGGCCCGTCGGTCGCCTCCGACCTGTACACGGTCGCCCGCACCCTGGCGGTGCTGACGTTCGACTTCCAGGGCTACACCAACGTGTTCGCGGACTCGCTCCCGGACCCGGACAACATCGACGTCTTCCGTACGTACGAGTCGTTCTACCGGCTGCTGGTACGGGCGACGGACCCCGATCCGGCCCGGCGGTTCTCCTCGGCCCAGGAGATGGCGGAGCAGCTCACGGGCGTGCTGAGGGAGGTCGTGGCGCTCCAGACGGGTCGCCCGCGCCCCGCGCTGTCCACGCTGTTCGGCCCGGAACTGAGGGTCACGGACACGGAGTTGTTCGCGGAGCTGACCGAGGACGTCTCACGGCTGGGGGTACGGGCGGAGCCGAAGGGCGGCCTGTTCGGCCGGCGCGTCAAGGCGGCGGCCGGTCCGGCCGCGCTGCCGGCCGCGCCCGCGGGACCGCCGGCGCCCGCACCGCTCGCGCTGCCCGCGCTGCCCGCGCAGACGGCGCACTCCGCCCTGCCCGCGCATTCCCCGCTGCCGGCACAGCCCCCGCGTCCCGCCGGAGCCGCCTTCGGCACGGAGACCGCCTTCGGCGCGCCCGCGGGCGGGAGCGGCGCGCCCCGGCTCGCGCCGCTCGACGCGGCGGCGACCGCGCTGGCCCTGCCCGTGCCGCGGGTCGACCCGAACGATCCGAACGCCGGGTTCCTCGCCGGTCTGCTGGCCTCCGCGCCCACGGAGCTGATCACGGCGCTGGCCGCGGCTCCCACCGACTCGGTGGAGCGCGGGCTGCGCGAGCTGCGGGCCCGGCTGGAGATGGGCGAACTGGCCACCGCCGCCGAGGCGCTGAACGTACTGGAGGAGCGCCGCCCGGACGACTGGCGGGTCGTCTGGTACCGGGGGATCGCCTCGCTGGCGAGCGGCGACCACGAGGTCGCGGCGCTCTCCTTCGACGCGATCTACGACGCGTTCCCCGGCGAGCCCGCGCCGAAGCTGGCGCTCGGCGTCTGCGCCGAGGTGCTGGGTCAACTGGACAACGCGGCCGAGTACTACCGTCTGGTGTGGACGACGGACCCGAGCTATGTCAGCTCGGCGTTCGGGCTGGCGCGGGTGCAGCTCGCCGCCGGGGACCGGACCGGCGCCGTACGGACCCTGGAGTCGGTGCCCGAGGCGTCGATCCACTACACGGCGGCACGCGTCGCCGCCGTACGGGCGCGGCTGCGCGAGCGGGGCGTACCGACGCCCGCGACCGCCGTCGCCCCCGGTCCGGGTCAACCGTCCGGGCCGGGGCGGGGCTTCGGTACGGAGCCGGCGCTGATCGACGATCTGACGGCCGCGGCGCAGCAGGTCTCCGCGCTCCAGCAGTTCGATCTGGACGCCGTGCGGCGGGAGCAGTTGTCGACGGAGGTTCTGGGCACCGCTCTGGACTGGGTACTCTCCGGTGGACCGGGGTCGGGCCCCGCCCGGAGCGCGCTGCTCGGCAGCGAACTGGACGAGCGTGGTCTGCGTCTTGGACTGGAACGCTCGTACCGGGTACTCGCCCGGCTCGCTGAGCCCGGCGAGGAGAGGATCGAACTGGTGGAGCGGGCCAACCGTTTCCGCCCCCGGACGTGGGTGTGATTGATGTCCCAGATGCACCGGTCGGCCGACCAGCCGACCTGCCCGAGCTGCGAGGAGCCGCTGGAGTCCGGCGACCTGTTCTGCGGCGGGTGCGGCTACGACCTGTCGGCTGTCAGGGAGCGCCCGGACGATCACCCCACGCTGGTCATGCACGGCGTGGGGCTGACGGAGCCGCGCGCTCCCGGCACTCCGGCCGCGTCGGCCGGCACCGGCGCACCGGTGGGCGGGGTGGAGTGGCCCCCGGCGACCGGCGTGGACAGCTCCGGTACGCCCGTACCGGTCCATCTGCCCGAGGAGGTGCCGGGTGTCGACTCGACGGGGTCGCGGCTGCCCGAGCACCCGGGCGACTTCGAACTCCCCGCGCCCGCGGGGGCGAGCGGCGCCCCGCCCGTCCCGGCCGCGGCGCCGGCGCCGTCGGCCCCGCAGCCCCCACCGGTTCCCTCGGCCGATCCGCGCAGGGGCGCCGCGGCGGCACCGGCCGGGGTGAAGATCTGTGTCGCCTGCCGCGCGGGCCGCGTCGACACGGACGGCTACTGCGAGAACTGCGGCCACGCCCAGCCGCGCGAACGCGACCACATGGAGCAGGAGCTCTGCTCGGTGGCCGCGGTCAGCGACCGCGGGCTGCGCCATCACCGTAACGAGGACGCGTTCGCCGTGTCGTCGGCCGCCCTGCCGGACGGTTCGCCCGCCGTGGTGGCGGTCGTCTGCGACGGGGTGTCGTCGGCGACCCGCCCGGACGAGGCGTCGGCCGCGGCGTCGTCGTCGGCCAACGAGTCGCTGCTCGGCGCCCTGGAGCGCGGTACGCATCCGCAGCAGGCGATGCATGACGCGATCGTGGCCGCCGCAGAGTCCGTCAACTCCCTTGCCGGGTCGGTGCCCACGGAGCACGAGCACCACCACCAGAACGCGCCGGCCTGCACGATCGTCGGCGCGGTGGTGGCGAACGGGCTGCTGGTCATCGGCTGGATCGGCGACAGCAGGGCGTACTGGGTCCCCGACGACCGCGGCGGACCGCCCGCCCGGCTCACCGAGGACGACTCGTGGGCCGCCCAGATGGTCGCGGCAGGGCTGATGAGCGAGGCGGAGGCGTACGCGGACGAGCGCGCCCACGCGATCACGGGGTGGCTCGGCGCCGACGCGTACGAACTGGAGCCGCACACGGCGTCGTTCAAGCCGGACCGGCCCGGCGTGGTGGTGGTCTGCACGGACGGGCTGTGGAACTACGCGGAGGGCGCGGACGAGATGGCGCGGGCGCTGCCCGCCGACGCGGCGGAGCGCCCGCTGCACGCCGCCCAGGTGCTGGTCGGGCACGCGCTCGACGGCGGGGGCCACGACAACGTAACAGTGGCCGTCGTGCCGTTCGCCGTACCACCGCAAGGGGCAGGATCCGCCTGAGCGCGGTGCGGGCCCCGCGCTGCCCGCGCCGTCACCGCACCCGCCGTACGCGCCTCACGCTCCGCCCTTCCCTCTTGACTCCTCCTGACTCCCCTTGACTCTTTCCTTCTCCCACCGATCCCACTCACCGACTTCTCCCACGGATCTCCGCTGTGTGGAGCGTCAAGGAGCCGATACAGATGGCGAACTTCTCCAAGTCGAACGTGCCGCAGTTCTCCGTCGACGTGTACCAGAACGCCTATCTGCCGGAGGGCGGGCGGGAGGTCAACGCGATCGTCACGGTCACGTCGACGGGTGGCGGGACCACCGGTGGCGTGACGTTCGCGGGAGCCTCGCCGGCGTCGGCCGCCCTTCCCGGGCAGAGCCCGAACGCGGCCGTGGTGATCATGGTCGACTGCTCGGGTTCGATGGACTATCCGCCCACGAAGATGCGGAACGCGCGGGACGCCACGGCCGCCGCGGTCGACACGCTGCGCGACGGTGTCGCCTTCGCGATCGTCGACGGTACGCATGTGGCCAGGGAGGTCTACCCCGGCGACGGACGGCTGGCGGTCGCAGACGCCCGCACCCGGGCGGCGGCCAAGGAGGCGTTGCGCAGGCTCGCCGCGGGCGGTGGTACGGCGATCGGTACCTGGCTGCGTCTCACCGACCGGCTGCTGGCCTCGGCCGATGTGGCGATCCGGCACGGCATCCTGCTCACCGACGGCCGCAACGAGCACGAGTCGCCGGAGGATCTGCGGGCCGCGCTCGACAGCTGTGCGGGCCGGTTCACCTGTGACGCCCGGGGTGTCGGTACGGACTGGGAGGTGAAGGAGGTCACGGCGATCGCCTCCGCGCTGCTCGGGACGGCCGACATCGTCGCGGATCCGGCCGGGCTGGCCGCGGACTTCACGCAGATGATGGAGAACGCGATGGGCAAGGAGGTCGCGGATGTCGCCCTGCGGCTCTGGACGCCGGTCGGCGTGGAGATCGTCTTCGTCAAGCAGGTGGCACCGACGGTCGAGGAACTGACCGGCAGGCGTACGGAGTCGGGACCGCGGGCCGGGGACTACCCGACCGGTTCCTGGGGCGACGAGTCCCGTGACTACCACGTGTGCGTACGGGTCCCCGAGGCGGGCATCGGCCAGGAGATGCTGGCCGCGCGGGTCTCGCTGATCCTGCCCGCGCCGGGCGGCGGCTCCCCGGAGGTGCTGTCCCAAGGGCTGGTACGCGCGGTGTGGACGGACGACATGGCGGCCTCCACCTCGATCAACCCCCAGGTCGCCCACTACACGGGCCAGGCCGAGCTGGCCCAGGTCATCCAACAGGGCCTGGATGCCCGTAAATCGGGCGATTTCGATGGCGCCACCGCCAAGCTGGGACGAGCCGTCCAGCTCGCCGCGTCCTCCGGAAACGCCGATACCGCGAAATTGCTTTCGAAGGTGGTGGACGTGGTCGATGCGGCGACAGGTACTGTGCGACTGAAGGCGAAAGTCGCGGATGCGGACGAGATGACCCTCGAAACGCGCTCCACCAAGACGGTTCGCGTCAAGAAATGACCGCCGGCAGCGGCCTCGTGGCCCGACCGGACAGTGGCCTGCGGGCCCGATGAGAACGCGGCCCGAGGGCCGGACGAGAGGAGGAAGCGCCGACATGCCGACCTGCCCGAACGGACACCAGTCGGGTTCCGAGGACTGGTGCGAGGTCTGTGGCCATCGCATGGCCGGCCCCGGCGCCCCGGCGGGCGCCGCCCCGCCGCCGCCTCCCCCACCACCCCCGGCGCCCGGCTACGGCTATCCGCCGCCGGGCGGTGCCGCCGCCACCGGACAGGCGGAGCTGTGCCCGCAATGCCGCACGCCCCGGGAGCAGATGGCCCCGTTCTGCGAGGAGTGCCGCTGGAACTTCCTGACGAACACGGCGACGTCGTACACCCCGCTGGCCCCGCAGCACCAGAACCCCGGCGGTTTCGGTGGCCCGAGTGGTCCCGGTGGTCCCGGCGGAGCGGGTGGCCCGGTGCCCGGGCTCAATCTGCCGCCCGGCTTCCAGGCGCAGCCGCCGTCCCGGCCGCAGGAGCCGTTCGAATACCAGAGTTCGCGCCCCTCGCAGCTCAACCGCCCCGCCGAGCCCCTGTCGCCCGACCAGTCGGCGCCGCCCGGCGGAGCGCCCGCCGGAGTCCCCGCGCCGCCGCGGCCCGTGCCGGACTACGCGCGTCCGGACTACCCGCAGCCGGGCCCGCCGCCCCCGTCGCCGTACCAGCAGCAGTCGCCCTCGCCCTACCAGCAGGAGGGCGCACCGTCGCCGTACCAGCAGGAGAGCGCGTCGCAGCTGCCGGTCTCGCCGATCTTCCAGCAGTCGTCCGCTCCCCCGGCCCCGCCGGGACCCCAGCGGAGCGACGACGACTGGATGCTGCCGCCGCCCTCCTCCTCGGTGTCGCAGCCTCCGGCGCCCCAGGGCCCGCAGGAGTCCCAGCGGCACGAGGCGGCGCCGCAGTACCAGCGCCCGGCGACCTGGACGGCGGTCATCGGTCCCGACCGTGACTACTTCATGGCGATGATGCAGCGCAGCGGCCCCGAGGCCACCGGGCTGAACCTGCCCGCGTACTCCCCCGAGCAGCGTCTGTCGCTGGCCGGCAACCAGATCGCGATCGGCCGCCGCCGGCACTCCACCGGCGAGTCGCCCGACATCGATCTGTCCGTGCCGCCGGAGGACCCGGGTGTCTCGCACCAGCACGCGGTCCTGGTGCACCAGCCGGACGGGAGCTGGGCGGTCGTCGACCAGAACTCCACCAACGGCACGACGCTGAACGGCGCCGAGGATCCGATACAGCCCTTCGTCCCCGTCCCGCTCAAGGACGGTGACCGGGTGCATGTCGGCGCCTGGACGACGATCACGATCCGCCGCGACTGAGCCCTCCGGTCCCCGGTCCGTACGTCTGCCCGAGCGGCCAGACGTACGGGCCCGCCGGATCGTCCAGCCAGGCCCACTGGCCGCCCTCGCCGACGGTGACGCCGTACCGCTCCCGTTCCGGGCGCCGCTCACGCTCCCAGAGCGAGAGCGCCTCGCGCGGATCGAGCCGGCCCGCGGTCAGGGTCAGCAGGAAGCGGAACAGATCGTTCTCGCTCGTGCGGCGCGGGAGCCCGCCGAGGGAGCGGTACGTGCCCGCCCGCCTGGCCGGGACGCCCCTCAGCGGTACGAAGTAGGCGGAGGTGTGCAGGAAGCGCCCCTCCGCGTACCGGCCGTGCGGCGAGTCCGTGACCTCCAGCGCGATCAGCCCGGTGGCGAGCGGGGCCAGGATCCGGGCCCCGGGACGGCACTGCGCCGTCCAGACCTGCGGCACCGACGGCAGGGTGCAGGTCGCGATGATCCGGTCGAACGGCGCGCGCCCGGGGCAGCCGCGCGCCCCGTCGCCGGTGACGACGGTGGGCCGGTATCCGGCCGTGGCGAGATGGCCCCGGGCCGACTCGGTGATCTCCGGTTCCAGATCGATGGTGGTCACGTTCGCGTCGCCGACCCGGTGGGAGAGCAGGGCCGCGTTGTAGCCGCTGCCCGCGCCGATCTCCAGGACGCGGTGGCCGTCCCGTACGTCCAGCTCCGCCAGCATCCTCGCCATCAGGGAGGGCTGGCTGCTGGACGAGATCAGCTCGCCGTCGCGGACCCGGGTGGCGAGCGGGGCGTCCGCGTACGCGCCGCGCAGCCAGCGCCCGCGGCGCCCGGGGTCGGGGTCACCGCTCCAGAGCCGGTCCCAGCCGCCGGGACGGCTGGTGAAGTAGTACGGCACGAAGAGGTGGCGCGGCACTTCCTCGAACGCCGCCCGCCAGGCCGGATCGTCCAGCGCGCCGGTCGCCGCGATCTCCCGGACCAGCCCGGCGCGCGCCTCGGCGGCGGCCGCGTCGTCGGGGCCGTACGGCTCTGCCCGGTGTGCGCCCATCTCTCCACTGTCCTGGCTGACGGCCCGGGAAGCGAGCGGACCCGCGCGGTACGCGGCCGGTGGTCCCGGGCCCGGGGCCACCGGGATCGGTGGTCCTAGGTCCGGGGTCCTCGGCCGTCGCGTCTGAGACGATGGACGGGTGAACGATATTCCGCACGGCACGCTTCAGGAGCAGACCTTCTACGAGCAGGTCGGCGGCGAGGAGACCTTCCGGCGCCTGGTCCGCCGCTTCTACCAGGGGGTCGCGGAGGACCCGCTGCTGCGGCCGATGTACCCGGAGGAGGACCTGGGCCCGGCCGAGGAGCGCTTCACGCTCTTCCTCATGCAGTACTGGGGCGGCCCCCGCACCTACAGCGACCAGCGCGGCCACCCGCGGCTGCGGATGCGGCACGCCCCGTTCGCGGTGGACAGCGCCGCGCACGACGCCTGGCTGCGGCACATGCGGGTGGCGGTGGACGAGCTGGGGCTGTCGGAGGCGCACGAGCGGCAGCTCTGGGACTACATGACGTACGCCGCCGCCTCGATGGTGAACACCGCGGGCTGACCGTCCCGGCCCGTGCCCGCCCGTGCCCGCCCGTGCCCGCTCTCCGGGAGGGCGGGCTCAGGCGGGCGTGACCGTCAGACCACCGAGTCCGGAGCGCCGTACCGCGATCGAGCCGAAGGCGGTACGGAGCCGGAGCCAGCCGCCGGACTCCAGCAGCGCCCACGGCTCCTCTGGGGCGGCTCCCGCGGGCACCAGCGCGCGCACCGGGCGCAGGAAGCCCAGCGACTGCGCCGCGTGCACGGCGCGCAGCGGCAGATGGGTGTCGCCGAGGGTGCGGGACCAGATCTCCCGGCCGATCCGGTCGCGCGCGGAGCGCGTCCGGTCGCCGGGCGCCAGTTGTTCGTCCCTGGCGCGGAACTCCGCGACCGCCACCGCCAGCGCGCGCCGGACGGACTCGGCGCCGGGGAGCCCGGCCACCTGGCGCCAGCCGCCGCGCGGCGGCAGCACCCCGGCCCACGGCGGACCGGTGACGGCGGCCGGGACGACCGCCGTGCGCACGGTGTCCTCGGCGGAGCCCGCGTCGATGGCGTCCAGGAGTTCCCCGGCGGAGACCGTGACGTCCAGCGGGGCCTGCGCCTGTGGGGCGTCCGGGGCGCCGAGCCGGGCCGTACGGATGGCCAGCACCTCGAAGGAGGCGGGGCGGCCGAAGACCGCGAGCGCGCCGCCGCCCGCGGCCCCGCCGCCGGCCTGGAGCCGGACGGCGGCGGCACGGTCGTAGTGGATCAGCCGGGCGAGGAAGGCACCGAGGTCGTCGGCCTCCCGCGGGTCGGCGAACTCCAGGGTTCTGACAGGCATGGTCATGCCGCGAGAGCGTCCTTGCCGTCGTCGTCCTTGCGGTCGGCGCCGTCGCCCTCGCCGCTGTCGTCGCCGTCGTCCAGGTAACGCTGGAGGTGAGCCTTCTCCTCGGCGCTGATCCGCCGGGGCCTGGCCGCCTCCAGGTCGTAGGGCACGACGACCGTCGAGGCCCGTACGTACACCTGGTCGCCGTCCTTGATCTCGTACGCGATCGTCAGCGACGCGGCGTTGATCTTCGTCACCCAGGACTCGACGGTCACCGGCTGGTGCCGGTGGACGAGCGGGCGCTTGTAGTCGATCTCGTGCCGGGCGACCACGGACCCGCCGGAGAACGACGGCGAGCCGTCCCCCGGCGCGAGCCGGAACATGAAGTCGATGCGGGCCTCTTCGAGGTAGCTGATGAAGACCGCGTTGTTGACGTGCCCGAAGGCGTCCATGTCCGACCAGCGCAGGGGGCAGCTGTAGAAGTGACGCGCCATCTCAGCCCCGCGTGAGCTTCTTGTAGGTGGCCCGGTGCGGGCGGGAGGCGTCGGCGCCGAGCCGCTCGACCTTGTTCTTCTCGTACGACTCGAAGTTGCCCTCGAACCAGAACCACTTGGAGTCGCCCTCGTACGCCAGGATGTGCGTGGCGACGCGGTCCAGGAACCACCGGTCGTGGGAGACGACCACGGCCGCGCCCGGGAACTCCAGCAGCGCGTTCTCCAGCGAGGAGAGGGTCTCGACGTCGAGGTCGTTCGTCGGCTCGTCGAGGAGGAGCAGGTTGCCGCCCTGCTTGAGGGTGAGCGCCAGGTTGAGGCGGTTGCGCTCACCGCCGGAGAGCACCCCGGCGGGCTTCTGCTGGTCCGGGCCCTTGAAGCCGAAGGCGGAGACGTAGGCGCGCGAGGGCATCTCGACGTGGCCGACGTTGATGTAGTCCAGCTCGTCCGAGACGACCGCCCACAGCGTCTTCTTCGGGTCGATGTTGCCGCGGCCCTGGTCGACGTAGCTGATCTTGACGGTGTCGCCGACCTTGATGGTGCCGGAGTCCGGCTCCTCGAAGCCCTGGATCATCTTGAACAGCGTGGTCTTGCCGGCGCCGTTCGGGCCGATGACCCCGACGATGCCGTTGCGCGGCAGCGTGAAGGACAGGTCGTCGATGAGGACCTTGTCGCCGAACGCCTTGGAGAGGTTCTCGACCTCGACGACGACATTGCCGAGCCGCGGGCCCGGCGGGATCTGGATCTCCTCGAAGTCCAGCTTCCGCATCTTGTCGGCCTCGGCGGCCATCTCCTCGTAACGGGCGAGACGGGCCTTGGACTTGGCCTGGCGGCCCTTCGCGTTGGAGCGGACCCACTCCAGCTCGTCCTTGAGCCGCTTGGCGCGCTTGGCGTCCTTCTGGCCCTCGACCTTGAGGCGGGTCTGCTTGGTCTCCAGGTACTTGGAGTAGTTGCCCTCGTAGCCGTGGAGACGGCCGCGGTCGACCTCGCAGATCCACCCGGCGACGTTGTCGAGGAAGTACCGGTCGTGGGTGACGGCGACGATGGTGCCGGGGTACTTGGCGAGGTGCTGCTCCAGCCACTGCACGGACTCGGCGTCCAGGTGGTTGGTGGGCTCGTCGAGGAGGAGCAGGTCGGGGGCTTCGAGCAGCAGCTTGCAGAGCGCGACGCGGCGGCGCTCCCCACCGGACAGGTTGGTGACGGGCCAGTCGCCGGGCGGGCAGCCGAGCGCGTCCATGGCCTGTTCGAGCTGGGTGTCCAGGTCCCACGCGTTGGCGTGGTCGAGGTCCTCCTGGAGCTTGCCCATCTCCTCCATGAGGGCGTCGGAGTAGTCCGTCGCCATCAGCTCGGCCACCTCGTTGAAGCGGTTGAGCTTGCCCATGGTCTCGGCGGCGCCGTCCTGGACGTTCTGCAGCACGGTCTTGGACTCGTCGAGCTCAGGCTCCTGGAGGAGCATGCCGACGGTGTACCCCGGGGTCAGGAACGCGTCGCCGTTCGACGGCTGCTCCAGACCGGCCATGATCTTCAGGATGGTGGACTTTCCCGCGCCGTTGGGTCCCACCACACCGATCTTCGCACCCGGCAAGAAGCTCTGCGTCACGTCATCGAGGATGACCTTGTCGCCGTGCGCCTTACGCGCCTTGCGCATCGTGTAGATGTACTCAGCCAAGAGAAACCGTCCGGCAATCGAGAAGGGCCAATGTGCGGCTCCGCCGCGGGAGGGCAGATACACCCCATCTTGCCGTACGTCCATCCCCCGAAGGAAACCAGTACCGCTGCGCGGACAGCTCCGGCGCGGCCGTCCGGGCGCGTACGCCGGTGGGTTCCCCGTGGCGGCACGAGAATGGCCCCCGGGACGTCCGTGCGTCCGGGGGCCATCACCTGCGGCGGGTCACTCAGAGCCCGCGGTCGTTCACTCCGCGCCGCTCATACTCCGCCGTTCACTCCGCGCCGTTCACTCTCCGGCAGGGGCGTTCTTCTTACGGAGGAAGTAGACGGCTCCGCCGCCGACGAGGACGAGCGCGATCGCGACGCCCGCGATGACCGGGGTGGCGGCGGAGGAGCCGGTCTCGGCGAGGTCGCCCGTGGCGGTCACGGCGCCGGCGGCGCCGGCCGTCGCGGTGGCGCCCGTCGAGGAGCCGCCGGCCGAGAGCGGGACGGGCTGCCCGGACGCCTGCTGGGTGACGGTGCCGGAGTCGCCGGTGGTCACACAGTCCAGGACGCCGTCGAAGGTCTTCGAGAAGCCGTTGGTGCCGGTCACGGTGATGCCGTACGTCTCGTCCTCACCGACCGGGACGACGACCGTGGTGGACCCGCCGGGCGTGACGGTGTGCTCCTCGCCGCCGATCTCGAAGACGAACGGCTCGTCGCCCTCGTTGTCGGCGGTGATGTCGACCCCGCTCTTGGCGCAGTTCTTGCGCGCGGTGACCGCGGGTATCGGCCCTCCCGCGGCCCAGTTGGCGGTCGCCGTCGCGGAGACCGTGGAGTCGCTGGACCCGGCGAGGATCTGGGTCTGGCTCCTGGTCACCCCGGCGAAGGCGCGGCCGACGGGCACGGAGGTGGTGGCCTGCACGCCGAGGGAGGCGGTGCCGTCTGCGGTGTCCTCGGGCACGTCGAAGTACAGCTCGGTGCCGTCGACCGCGGTGGCGAGGGGTGCGCCGTCCTTGTCGGTGATGCGGATGCCGGTGGCGGCGGCGTCGGCGGGCGGGGTCACCGTGACCCCGGCGGCGTCCGTGCGTACGGTCACGGGGCCCAGCCGCTCACCGGCCCGGCCGGAGACCACACCGGGATCCAGGGTGAGCGACGCCTTGGGCTCGGCGCTGTCCCGCGCGCTCTTCTCCAGCCAGTCTGCGAGCTTCTCGGCCGCCGGGTCGCTCGCGTCGACGTCGGCCCCGTCGGAGTACCGCCAGATCGCGACCTGCGTACCGGCCGCCGCGGTCCGCTGGGTCAGCGGGCCGGTCCCCGCGGTCTCGGCGAGCGCCGCGAGGTCGTCGACCTGGGGGTAGGAGTGCTCCAGGATCCAGCGGATCCTTCCCGCGTCCGGGTTGGTGTTGAGCGAGGTCTCGGCCCAGGGGGTCTCCAGGTACTTCGCCTGGTCCTGAGTGGGGTTGTGGATGTCGATGCAGTACGTCTTGAGCTTGCCGCCACCGTCGACGGTCATCTCGAACAGCCCGGCGGGCAACCGCTGTTCCTTGCCGTCCGTGTGGAGTACGGCCTCGTCGTAGGTCTTCAGCCCGTCGAGGGTCGCGGCGGCGCCCCCCTGGTAGTGGGAGCCGTCGTCGGCCACGGCGGTACCGGCACCGGTCAGCGAGGTCAGCGCCACCAGACCCGAAGCGAGAACCGCGGCGGCGAGACGAGCCACGACCCGCCGCCGCGCGGAGGACTCAGATATCGCAGAAAACACAGAATTCCCCTTCGGGCGAGGCACTTTCGCGCGGAACGCGTGGGGGGTTGCCTCGCCTGCAGACTCAAGTGCCCAGTGAGTACCCGTGAATCCTATGGACGCCGAGAACCCCGGAAGGCGCCCGCGCCCCTGGGCCACCGTTCCGAATCGGAATCGTTATCCAGTGGCCGATTCACACATGAGAGGTGACCGAGAGTATCGAAAAATCTCCACAACCGCCGCTCAGGGAACGGGAGTCGGGACGGCGACCGGGTCGGGCGTGCTCCGTGGCGGTCCGTGCCGCGCCTCTTCCCCGGGCCGCTGCTGGCCCGTCCCCTGCCGCTCCGGTGCCGGTCCGTGACGCTCGGTCAGGGCCGGGGCCGTCCTGGTCAGCCGCCTGAACGCGGAGGTGCCCCGGCTGAGGTCGTGGCCCACCGCCACCGCGTCGATCTCCACGGACGTCCGGCGCTGCCCGTCCCACTCGTCCTCCCGCACCCGCAGCCTGCCGTGCACCACCAGCGGTTCGCCCACGGCGACCGACGCCGCCAGGTTGACTCCCAGTGTCCGCCGCGCCCACACCGTGTAGAAGCTCGTGGGCCCGTCCGTCCACGCGCCGCGCGCGCGGTCCCAGCGGCGCGAGGTGGCCGCGAATCGGAACCGCGCGGCCCCGCCCGTCTCCGACTCCCTGAATTCCACCCCTGTGGCGACATTCCCCACCACCGTAACCACCGTGTCGTTCATAATCTGCCTCCCGTCCGGCCGCATTCGACTGATCCCATGCTGGACCGGACGGAAAGAATGTGCTGACGCCTGTGTATTACCTGTCAGTTGTGGAAAACCCCGTCACCCGATCCAGTGACGGTGCCCCTCTCTCTCCTCCCCCCGTTCATGACCCGCGCGCGGCCCGCCGACGTGCTCAGCCGCCGCCCCGGGAGACCGTGACGTACTGCTCCCGCACCTCCCGGTAGCGCATCAGCTCGGCCGAGATCGGGTCGAGCACCTTCGCCCGTCCGCATCCCGCCGCCGCCTCCCGCAGCCGCCGCTCGGCGTCCTGCCCGTACCGCCGCGCGGGCCCCCTGGCCGCCGCGCCGCACGCCCACTCGACGAACGGACCGCCGACGATCCCGGCGAGCATGACCAGCACGGGCGGCACCAGCCCCGGTTCCAGCACGCCGATGATCTGGCCCATCAGCCAGAGCGCGCCGAAGATCTGGAGCAGGGTCATGGCCGCCTGCGCCAGTACGGCGGCGGGCCACCAGGCCGGGCGCGGCGGCCGTCCCGGCGGCGGGCCCGCCGTCACCGCCAGTTCGTCCAGTTCCTCCGGCAGCCCCTCGGCGCCCCGTACGGCCGCCTCGCGCACGGAGTGCGCCCACGGCTCGGGCAGCCCGGCCGACGCCTCCTCCACGACGGTGCGCACCGCCTGTTCGACACGCTGGCGCGCGGTCAGCTCGTCCTCGACGACGACCGGGGCGGCCGGGGCCGCGCCGCCGCCCGGGGTGCGGGTCCGCTCGTACCACCGCCACAGGCGCAGCCACGGTGTGCCGCACGCGCGCCCGGCGTTCCTGCGCCACTCGCGCTCCGCCGCCTCGCCCGCGGCGACGGCGCCGACCGCCCAGGCCAGCCGGTCGGTGAACTGCTCGCGGGAGCGCTCCCCGAGCCCGGCGCGCCCCTCGGCGACGTACGCGGAGCGCAGTTTGCGGGCCGCGGCGTCCACGTCCGCGGTGATCCGCAGCACCGCGGCGTCGCGCTCCCGCACGAACCGTCCGAGCAGGTCGCGCAGTTCGCCCACGCCCTGCCCGGTCAGCGCGGAGACGGCGAGGACGGTGGCGCCGGGCTCGCCGTGTTCTCCGAGGGCCATGCCGTCCTCGTCGAGGAGGCGGCGCAGATCGTCCAGCACCTGGTCCGCGGCGTCGCCGGGGAGCCGGTCGATCTGGTTGAGGACGACGAAGGTGATCTCGGCGTGCCCGGCGAGCGGCCGCAGGTAGCGCTCGTGGAGTGCGGCGTCCGCGTACTTCTCGGGGTCCACGACCCAGATGACGGCGTCGACGAGGGCGAGCACCCGGTCCACCTGGTCCCGGTGGCGTACGACCGCCGAGTCGTGGTCGGGGAGGTCGACGAGGACGAGGCCGTGCAGTTCCTCGTCGCCGTCGCCGCCCGCGAGCGGCCTGCGGCGCAGCCGTCCGGGGATGGCGAGCCGGTCGAGCAGCCCGGCCGCGCCGTCGGACCAGACGCAGGCGATGGGGGCGGAGGTGGTGGGCCTGCGCAGGCCGGTCTCGGAGATCGGCACCTCGGCCAGCGCGTTGAACAGCGTCGACTTGCCGCTGCCGGTGGCGCCCGCGATGGCGACGACGGTGTGGAACGCGGAGAGCCGCCGACGCGCCGCCGCCTCGTCCAGTACGCGGCCCGCCTCGGCGAGGACGGTGCCGTCGACCCGGGTCCTGGACAGCCCCACCAGCTCGCCCAGCGCGTCGAGCCGGGCCCGCAGCGGCCCGCTGTCGGCGCCGCCGATGGGGGTGTGTGCCCCGCTGCCGCCCGCGGAGGCGCCGGGTGGCCCGTCCAGCTCCTCGAAGGAGGTGAGGCCCTCCAGCCCCTCCAGGTCCGCCAGGTCCTCCGTGGCGCCCTTCCCCGCGGCGCGCCGGGCGATCAGCCCGTCGTCCCAGGAACCGGCGGAACCGGCGGGCACCT
Source organism: Streptomyces sp. NPDC088124 (assembly GCF_040685895.1). Lineage (NCBI taxonomy): Bacteria > Bacillati > Actinomycetota > Actinomycetes > Kitasatosporales > Streptomycetaceae > Streptomyces > Streptomyces sp. NPDC088124. Next base: position 113,820 of record NZ_JBFBJB010000028.1, read on the forward strand.
CGCCGCCCGGCTCCGGAGCGTCCGGAAGGGTCCCCGGAGCGGCCTCCTGAGCGCTCTCCCGGGAGGCTTCCGCCCTGGAGTCCCTGGAGTCCCCGGAGTCCGCGGCACCGTGGGGATCCTTTCTGAAGCCCCTGGTCCGCCGCGGAGCCCTCGACGCCTTGGACGCCTTCGACGCCTGCGCACCCTTTCCGTCCTTCTGCGCGTCCTCCCTGTCCGGCACGCCCTGCGCGTCCTTCGTGTCCTTCGCGTCGGTCACCTGGATCACCTTTCCCTCTGGAGTACGGACAGCGCGGCGATCAACTCGGCCTGCGGTTCCGGGCTCACCTCAAGTGCGTCGAGGGGCGCCAGCCGCCGGTCGCGCTCTTCGTGCAGTACGCGGTCGATGTACGTGGTCATCAGCGCGCCGCCCCGGTCACGCAGCCGCAGCGCGCCCTGTGCCCCGATCCGCTCCGCGAGCCGCTCCCCCGCGAGCCGGGCCCGCCGGCCGCCGAGGAGCGCCGCCGCGAGGAGGGCGGCCACCGTCTCGGCGTCGGGTGCGGCGTTGCGTTCGTGCTGCCGTACCTCCTCGTCGGCCAGCTCCTCCAGGACGCGGCGCCAGCGGCGTACGGCCATCCCGACCCGCTCCACGGCCTCCCCGTCGATCGCGGGCGGGGGAAGTGCCCCGGCGGCCGGTTCGTGGCGCCAGGCCGCCTCCACGCGCTCCTCGGCGGCGGCCACGGCGCACTGGAGGAGCGCGCCGAGGCTCTCCACGAGCGAGTCGAGCAGCTCCCGCGCCGAGCTGTCGCGGGGGTAGCTCCGCCACCGGGTGCGCGCGTCCCCGGCGAGGACGGCGCCGCGCTGGAGCTGGCGGCGTACCCGCTCCCCCTCGGCGGCGTACGCGTCCTCCACGGCGCCCGTCAGCCGTACGGCGGCGGCGTACTGGGCGGCGACGGCCCCCGCCAGTTCCGGCATGCGCGCGTTGAGCGAGTCGATGACCCCGGCGGCGGTACGGACCAGGGCCTGCTGGCGGGCGGCCGGGTCCTGCACCCGGTGCGCGAGCCAGGCGAGCAGCGGCGCGACGGCGGTGGTGGGCAGCAGCCCGCGCCCGCCGCCGGCCGACTCGGGCAGCTCGGGGATGGTGAACCGGGGCACGTCGCCGAGCCCGGCCCGCCTGAGGAGCGCCCCGTACTGCCGGGACACCTCGTCGATCACCTGGTGCGGTACCCGGTCGAGGACGGTGACGAGGGACGCGTCGTACTCCTTCGCCGTACGCAGGAGGTGCCACGGCACGGCGTCCGCGTACCGCGAGGCGGTGGTCACCATCACCCACACGTCGGCGGCGCAGATCAACTCCGCCGCGAGCAGCCGGTTCTCCACGACGAGGGAGTCGATGTCGGGGGCGTCGAGCAGGGCGAGCCCGCGGGGCAGCGCGGTGGCGGTGTCGATGCGCAGCGCGTTCTGTTCCCCGCCCGGCGGGCCGTCGCCGCCGGGTCCCGCTCCGGGGTCCTCCTCCTGCTGGGGCAGCCAGACGCGGGTGAGATGGGGCAGCACCCTCATACCGGCGAACCAGTGGTGATCTTCGGGATGACAGACCAGTACCGGGGTACGTGTGGTGGGGCGCAGCACCCCCGCTTCGCTGACCCGCCGCCCCACAAGGGAGTTGACCAGCGTGGACTTTCCGGCCCCGGTAGAGCCGCCGACGACCACGAGGAGGGGCGCCTCGGGGTCCCGGAGCCTCGGCAGCAGATAGTCGTCGAGCTGCGCCAGCAGCTCGGCCCGGGTCTGCCGGGCGCGTGGTGCCCCGGTGAGGGGCAGTGGCAGACGCACGGCGGCGACACGGTCGCGCAGTGCGGAAAGTGCGTCGATCAGCTGGGGCCGTACATCCAAGGTCACCACATGCGAAGAATGCCCAATTTTGGAGCCTTTTTGAAGCGTATGAACCCCTCTGCGCGCCGGTTATGCTTCGGGACAGACGGGACGAGTGGGGCGCAGGCATAACGAGTGCACAACACCCGGTGCGCCAGAGCCCAAAAGCGATGCACGAATCGCACCTGCCTGCGATTATCGGTTCGCTTCACTGAACCTCCACAACGTGCCACGCACGTGAAGCAACCGGGTCAGGGTGATCGGAGCCCTATCCTTGTCCCGGCAAGGTCACGGAACCACCCACAAGGGGCTCCAGGTCACCGAGGCCACCATTTCGGCCCCCGTAGCTCAGTGGATAGAGCAGGTGCCTTCTAAGCACTTGGCCGCAGGTTCGAGTCCTGCCGGGGGCGCTCTTCTACGCGCGGTGCACGGCCCTCCCACGGGAGGGCCTTCGCACAGGTCTCCGCAGCTTAGCGGGGGTGCTGTAGCGACGGCGTAAGTGCCGCTCCGGCACGGCCCGTTACGGCCCACCACGGCCCGCGCCTCTCCGAGAACTGTTCGATCCCGCGCTCCGGGAACTGTTTCGCCCTCCGCCGTGTCCTGGCCGATGACCGAGGGCCCGCGCGCCCTCAGCACCGAGAGGGCCCGCTCGGCACCGAGGGCGCGCGGGATCACCGGCCGGAATAGGGCGGCTCGTCGATGCCGTACGCCTCGGCATGTGCATGCACCCGGGCCCTCACGGACGGGGAGCACCGGACACCGGCTCCTCGCGGGCGGCGCGATGTCTGTTCGGAGCCCGGACAGGCGGCGGGACATCGGATCCGGTTGCCGGCGGTGCCCGGCGGGGCTCCCGGCGAGCACCGCCGGGAACCCCGCCGCCTTTTGTTTGCCATGAAGAAAAATTGTGGAACTTTGGCGTGCTCCCACCTCATCGTGGCGCGATGCCCGGCATCGATGGTCGAGAATGAGCCAAGTTCACAGTCGGAAGATCAAAGCTTTCCCACTCGGCCGCCCTACCTACGAGTAGGCGGTCATCATCGCTGAGGTACCGGAGTGATCTCATCGCGAATCCGGGTCGGCAGTGGTGTTACCGCTCACACTGTCCCTGCGGACGGCGGCGCGGTGGCATGGGGGCCGGCCCGGGCGGGGAGGCATTCCACAGACCTACTCATCGGTCGCATCAGGAAGGCAACGGGGCGAGCAATTGCAGATCAAACTTCTCGGACCGATGGAAGTTATCGACGACGGGGCCCAGGTCCGGATACCCGGGGAGAAATTACGCTCGATCCTGGCGGCCCTCTCCCTGTCGGTCGGCCGCTCCGTCTCACGGAGTGAGCTCATCGACGAGCTGTGGGGCGAAGCGCCCCCGAACAGCGCGGAAAATTCACTGCACGGCCATATAGCCCGGCTACGACGGGTGTTGGTCACACACGGAGGAAAGGCGGCGCTGCGGAATGTCATCCAGACCTCTCCGACCGGCTATGTCCTGGAGCTGGCCGAGGAGAACGTCGACGCTTCCCGGCTGCCCCAACTGGTGTCCCGGGCCGACGCGATCAGCGCGTACGACCTCCGGGGAGCCGTCGATCTGCTGAACGAGGCGGTGTCCCTGTGGCGCGGTCCGGCACTGATCGACGCCGGGAACGGGATGATCTGCCAGGTGGCCTACACCCAGCTGGAAGAGGTCAGACTGGGCGCGTACGAAAGGCTGTTCGACCTGCGTCTTCGGCTGGATCACCCCCGGGCCGTCATCCCCGCACTGGAACAACTGCACGCCAGATACCCGCTGCACGAACGTTTCTGCGAACAGCTCATCACCGCGCTCTACCTCTCGGGCCGGCAGGCGGACGCGCTCAACACGTACCACCGCACCCGGGAGTACTTGTCGCAGCATCTGGGACTGCAGCCCGGACACGGGCTGCGTGACACGTTCCAGGACATCCTGCGGCAGGCACCGCATCTGAGCAGACAGAACTGACCGGGCAGGACCGGCGACCGGGGGTCACACCGACTTCGTGACCCGCAGGATCTGCCAGATGGCCCCCAGCCTCGCCCGGCCGTGGAAGGCCACGTACTCGGGAAGCACGAGCTGGGGGCCCCACTTCTCCTTGTAGGCGAGCTGACTGGCCGCGGGATAGATCGTGTCGCCGCGGTCGGCCAGCAGCCGGATGATCTTACGGGTGACCTTCCCCGCCCCGGCCGGATCGTGCTCGGCGGAGAGTCCGGTGAACGGGGTGAAACCGAAGTGCAGCCACTCGGCCTCCTCCTCGCGGAACTTCTCCAGCGCGGTGAGGTTGATGGCCTCCATCACCCCGGGCGGCGCGTCCGGGAGCCGTCGGCTGAGGTCGTGCAGCCAGCCGGGGCGCGAGCCGTACGCGGGTGAATACGATATGTAGG